>NZ_JBJKOP010000036.1:0-413381 GCF_046707225.1 Caproicibacter sp.
AGCTTAGCACTGCCGTGTCTGTTTGACCGTTTATCTCGCAGAATTTTCAACAAAAATATCGAAATCGCTGACTTTTCAACAGAAAAAGGAGCTGCCCCAAAACTTTCGTTTTGCAACAGCCCCTTTCCTCATGCAACTTTTATGCTGGGTTCATTTTAAGTCAACATCCCTCGCTTACACTGGTCGTATCATCAACCTTTGGGGGAAAGCCATGAAAGCGATACCAGGTATTCATCATCCGATCCAAAACAGAATTAAGATCACACTGGCATATGATCCTGCTGACCGGGATCTGACGGCAGCAGGCGGGATGGCTATGACGCGGCCTGCGCTGCGGATTTTTTATCACGCCGCGCAGTCAATATGATCAGCGGCAAAAGCATCCTCTTGGAAAAGCTGCTGCCCTTTTTTCCGGACCGAACAGGCAAGAAGACTTACATGGCGAGGCTTGACGGGGTGAAAAGTATGTTTCCAACGCCCGATGATTCCTCTTTGCTCCGCCTGAAACCGGATGATGCGGCCGAGCTTGTTCGCCTGTATTTACAAATTGAGGAATTTCAGTCCACATATGCCGGAAGAGAGAAAAAGCGGCGGAGGAGCTGAAAATCAACCTCTCCGCCGGCGGGCGCTGTTGGGGTGTGTTTCAAAACGGGCGATTGGTTGCGGCGGCCTCCTCATCGGCAGAAAATTCCAGATCCGCGATGATCATCGGTGTCGCGACTTTGCCGGATGTCAGGCGCAAGGGACTGGCCGGCGGTCTGGTCAGCAAGCTCTGCGGCGAGCTTTTCAGCGAAGGAAAACAGTTTGTGTGCCTTTTTTATGATAATCCTTTGGCCGGACGCATCTACCGGAAAATCGGGTTTCAGGAATCAGGCGAGTATATGATGATTAAGGGAACACAGGGAAAGCAATCTGAAAGGAAAGCCGATTAGCGGTTGTACGGAGAAAAGAGAGGAGACTGCCCGGTTCGGGCGGCCTCCTCTCTTTTTCACACGGTGCTTGCTTCGTCTTGCTAGATGTTACGGCCTTTCGATCCGATTGGATTTTATATAATCTCTTGGCGGAACCCCTTTGTATCTTTTGAATATTTCGGTATAATAGCTTGAATTCGAAAACCCGACGGACAGGGCGGCTTCCGTAATGGTTCTGTTCCGCAATAGAGGAAGACTTCGATCAATCCTGTATCGAAGCAAATACTCGAATGGGGATTCATGCATATATTCTTTGAAAAAATGGCTGCATTCACTTTTCGAAATATTCGCCGCCTGAGCAATATTGCTTAATGATATTTTTTTTGCGTAGTTTTGATGAATGAAATTTAAAATTACTTTTAACAGATCCACATTTTTATTTTGCGGATTTTCCTGCTTCAGATAGGCGCGATAATGCCGGTACAGGATGCTCCAGGCTTTTAAAACCGCTGATTTTATTAAAAATTCATAACAGGGTCCTTTTTGCTGATAAAGTTGATCTGCCTCTTTTATTTTTGAAATAAATTCGCTGTTCCAATCATTGTCTTCCCGAAACAGGATGGACGTTAATGAGGTGCATTCCAGGATACTGCCGACATATTTCTCCCATAGCTCGCTGCCTGAGGGACAGCAGATGGATGGGTCCATTGTAATTGCATGGTAAACGCACGGCTGGTCGCCGATGCTCCAGCCCATATGTAGCGCATTTGCGTTTACAAACAGGCAGTCTCCGGTCTCAATGATGTATTCCTTTTCATTTGCCTTATAAACCATCTTGCCTTCAAAGACCACGGCAAGCTCAATTTCCTTATGCCAATGGCAATTAAATCGTTTGTTCTCATACTCAAGAATTTTTTCTTCCGAGATGCGGAAAGGAAACTCCGCCGTGCCGTGCTGTTTCAGTTCCCTCTGATTTCTGTCCGTATAAATTATTTTTCCCATGTTAAGCTCCTGCAATATTGTTATAAAAAGATGCAAGAACAGTATATTTTCGTTACTCTGTATGCATTATACTCGTATTTGAAAAAAGATTCAAGCGGGAGGGATCCATATGCCGAGGTCATTTGGGAGTAATCCGGTAATCGATCAGGTCGGTGTTATTTTTGATTTCAACGGAACTCTGTTCAGTGATTCCGACAAGCAGGAAAAGGCCTGGCGGACGTTCAGTAAACAAGAGTTTCACAGATCAATTACGGATGACGAATTCCAAAATTATATTCACGGCAGGAATAATAATTTCATTATGCAATATTTGGCGGATCAGCCTCTGACAGAAAATCAAATCAGCGACATGGTAGAAAAAAAGGAAGCAATTTACCGCAATCTCTGCAAAGAAGACAAATCACATTTTCATTTGGCGTGCGGTGCGGTAAGACTTTTGAATGAATTGGCTTCCCGGCAAATTCCCCGCACAGTCGCCACCGCTTCCGGAAAAACGAATCTGGATTTTTATGTGAGCAGCTTTCAGCTGGAAAAATGGTTTGACATTCAGAAGGTCATCTACGATGACGGCATGATTCCGGGCAAACCGAACCCGGATTTTTATATTCGCGCCTCTCAGGCCATAGCCGTACCCGCGAAGAACTGTATCGTGGTAGAGGATGCCGTATCGGGGATTCAAGCGGCCCATTCCGCAGGAATTGGCAAGGTAATTGCGATTTGCCCCAGAAACAAACAGGAAATATTTGCGGAGATGCCGGAAGTGTATGACGTTATTTCGAATTTTTATGAATTTGACAGATTTCTGCTGAGAATGTAACTTCGAAAAACGCTTCTCAGAGATATGAGGTTATTTAGCTTGATTCTCTCTTCGTACGGTGCACTGATTTATACAATACGAACAAAAATGAAGGAGAATTATTTTAAAGAATTGATATTGACGAATTTAATGAAATCGTCTATTATTTTTTATAGAATTTAATATAAAAAGTATGTAACTGATCCATCTGATCAGGCATGAACTTTCACGAAGGTACCGAAAGGTATTTGTGATTGTCATGCCTGATTTTTTTGCCATCGGACTCCTAAGCCACTGTAACCGGAAACGAAACGGAAGAAGCTGATGAACGGCTGTGAACCTGATCTGTTTGGAGGAATGCTTGTGGGCTTTAGTGTGGTGAAAGTGCTGAACAATAACTCGGTATTGGTGCAGGATGTGAAGGGTGCGCAAATGGTTCTGATGAGCAAGGGGATCGGATTTGGCAAAAAAACGGGTGACGCGTTGGAGGAAGGAGGGGAAGAACGAAAGGTTTTTTATATCCTCGACAGCAGGCGAAACATGAGCAAACTGAGTCAGTTTTCATGGGAACAGAGCAGGGTGGAGCAGGTAACCCGCGAAATTGTTGATATTGCCGAAAGAAGACTGAATGTTGAGAACGGAAACCTTTACGGGGCTCTTCTGGATCATATCACGTTTGCGATCGAATGTCTTCAGATGGATCTTCCCATCGACAATCCCTTTACCAGCGAAATTTCAATTCTGTATTGGGAGGAATACGATGTTGCCCAGATTGCGGCAGGAATCATCCGGGAGCGCCTTCAGGTTGAAATAGGCGAGGCGGAAACCGGTTTTATCGCGCTTCACCTGTATTCCGCACGCAGCAATAAGCAGATTGCCGCCGCAATGAAAAACACAAGGGTGTACAGTGAAATCCTTACTCTGATATCGAACTGTATGCACAGGGAGCTTGACAGCTCGTCTCAGGAGGTTAAAAGTTTTCTGTTAAGCCTAAACGGCCTGATTCGGAACGCCTCTCAGGGAAAGGAGCCCTCCATGCGTCTGAAAATACATGTAAAGTCCGAACTGAAACCATGCTGGAATACAGCGCTCCGGGTGGCCCGGCTGGTGGAGAAGGATCTGGGGGTTAGCCTTGGGGAAGACTCCGTTTCGTTTCTGGCGGTCGATATCCACCGAATGGTGCAATGGTAGGTATTTCGGGAAGATCCCGATTCCTATAAATAAATTTTTTGGGGGTAGAAAAATGGAAAAAAGTCATTCGGGAATCCTGTCGTCACTGCAAAAACTCGGCAAGGCCCTGATGCTGCCGATCGCGACGCTGCCGATCGCGGGCATTCTGCTTCGGCTCGGCCAAAGCGATTTGCTGAACATTCCGCTGATCATGAATTCCGGCAGCGCTTTGTTCGACAATCTTCCGCTTTTATTCGCCATCGGCATCGCAGTCGGGTTGGCGGTAGACAACAACGGGGCGGCCGGTTTGGCCGGAGCTGTGGCGTACTTTGTTCTGAATGCGTCGGCGCAGGCGGTAAACCACGCGCTGCAGGTCGGTACTTTCTTTATGCCGCAGAACGGCTGGCCGGAGGGGCTGACCGAAATCAACATGGCTCATTTCGGCGGAATTGTCGCCGGCGTGATCGCGGGTTTGTGCTATAATAAGTTCAGAAGCACCAAACTGCCGGATTGGCTCCAGTTCTTCGGCGGCCGCCGTTTTGTTCCGATTGTCACGGGGGGATGCTCCATTGTAATCGGCATTCCGCTGGGCCTTGTCTGGCCGTACATCCAGAAAGGCCTTGATACCGCCGCCGTATGGATGACCACCAGCCACGGCGCTGGCGAGTTTCTCTATGGCTTTCTGAACCGCCTGCTGCTTCCGTTCGGCCTTCATCACATTATCAATACGGCGGTCTGGTTTAATTTCGGTACTTACACGGATCCCACGACCGGAAAGGCAGTGTCGGGCGACCTGTGGCGCTTTTTCGCGGGAGACCCCAACGGCGGTGTGTTTACGGCCGGATTTTTCCCGATTATGATGTTTGCTCTTCCGGCCGCGGCTTTGGCCATGTATGTATGCGCCAAGAAAGAAAATAAGGCCGTTGTCGGCGGCGCTCTTTTCTCCGTGGCGTTTACCGCGTTTCTCTGCGGGATTACGGAGCCGATCGAATTCATGTTCATGTTTCTCGCTCCGGGCCTGTTTGCTATCCATGCCGTACTGACCGGCCTTTCCCTTGTAGTCTGCAACCTGTTCGGGATTCGCGACAGCTTTACGTTTTCCGCCGGACTGTTCGACTATGTTATCAACTGGGGCAAGGCGGAAAACCCGCTGCTCATCATTCCAATCGGCCTTGTTTTCGCCGTTGTCTATTTCTTCCTGTTTGTGTTTGTCATCAAGAAGTTTGACCTGAAGACTCCGGGTCGGGAGGAGGACGAGGAATCTGCAAGTTTTTCACAGCTTGTCGATAAAAGCGGGTTTGACGAGGTGGCCAGACAGTACATAGAGTTGCTTGGCGGCGCGAAAAATATCAAGGAGATCAGTTCCTGCATTACCCGTATCCGCCTGGTTTTGGACAGCAATAAGGAGCTGGATGAACGGGCTTTCAAGGGGTTGGGCGCCTCCGGTGTTATGAAGGCGGGAAATCAGGTAACGCAGATTATTGTGGGAACAAAGGCGGAGCTTTTGGTCGACGCAATGAAAAAACAGCTTTGACGGGTGTATCCGCGGCCGCTTTTTGACCTGAGGCGCGAAAAGCCTTCTGGCGGCGTAACCGGCTTTCGGCCCTATAAAAATCGGGCGTATGCATCGATGAAAAAGGGCCGCGCCGGTTCTCTGGATCATGTAAAATCGTTTTATGAACGCTTATAACGCTGTTATTTTTTATAATAATGATTCATCTTTGTTTTCGGAGGTTGACTATGGGATTATTCGGCACAAGATTCAGAAAGCTTGAAATGATGGCTCCGCTCAGTGGAAAGGTCGTTCCGATCACCGAAGCGCCGGACAGTGTTTTTTCTAATAAGGTACTTGGAGACGGGGTTGCAGTGGTTCCCAGCAGCGGAAAAGTGCTTTCGCCCGTTTCCGGAACAATCGTTCAAATTGCGCATTCTCTTCATGCGATTTGTCTTCAGAGCGACGACGGCGCCGAGATTCTGATTCACCTGGGCGTTGATACCGTCAGCCTGGAGGGCAAAGGCTTCACTTGTTTTGTCAGGGAAGGGCAACATGTGGGTGTGGGGGAAAAGCTGATGGAGATGAACCTGGAATTGATCAAAGCTAAGGGTTTGAGCACGGTTTCCCCCTGCATTATCACTAATATGGATCGGATGAAGGACTTATCCATGAAATACGGCGATGCGGTCGCCGGTGAGACGGTTGTAATGACTTATAAGGAATAAAAGAAAGCTGCGGCTTCCAGTACCTCTGGATGGAGGTGATTACTACATGCTGTTCGGAAGAATCCGGCGGCAAAGTAATTTTTGAAAGGGAAAATGAGTGATGCGGAGATTTGAATACACGATTTCGGTTCCGGAGGGGCTCCATGCCCGACCGGCCGGCCTGTTGGCGCGGTGTGCGCAGGAATGCAGCTGTGAAGTACTGATTTCTCTTAGGGATAAAACGGTAAATGCAAAAAGACTGTTTGCGGTGATGGGCCTGGGCGTCAGGCAGAATGATATCGTTACGGTACAAGTGGAAGGTGATAACGAGGCGGAGGAATGCGAAAAGCTGAAATCATTCTGCCGGGATACGTTATAAAAATGTTACAAAAATACCCGCTGCCTCAGCTTTAAGAGACAGCGGGTATTTTGGAAGATCTAATAAGCAACGAAAAAATCCACAAGCAAAATTCCGTTCGGCATGAACAGAATATCGTTGTGGATTTGAATGGCGGAGAGGACGTGACTCGAACACGCAACACCTTGCGGTGCACCACATTTCCAATGTGGCTCCTTACCAATTAGAATACCTCTCCAACTGGCACATCGGACGATTTTCCCGACCGGCTTTACTATTATAACGAACCTTTCTTAAAAAATCAACCCTTTCCTGTATAAAATTTGGGATTGGGCGAAAAAATGTTTTTTAGCCTTGCGGTTTGGAAAACATTGATATAAAATGATGATAGTTATCGATTTTAACAGGAGGATCGGGGAATTTGGAAAAAATAGATATCGCCGACTTATATCGGAAGTCCGGAACATTGGAAGGGAAAACCGTAACTGTGTGCGGGTGGGTCCGCACGATTCGCGATTCCAAAGCTCTGGGATTTATCGATCTGAACGACGGCAGCGGCTTTAAAGGGGTTCAGATTGTTTTTGAGGACGGAAGAATAGACAACTATAAGGAGGTGGCCCGACTGAACGTGGGAACGGCGGTCTCCGTTACGGGTACCGTGGTTCTCACTCCGCAGGCAAAACAGCCGTTGGAGATTCATGCGGCGGAGATAAGCGTGGAAGGTGCTTCGACCCCCGATTATCCGCTTCAGAAAAAAAGGCATTCTCTGGAATATCTGCGCACGGTGGCTCATCTTCGCCCGCGGACCAATACCTTCAGTGCCGCGTTCCGGATTCGTTCGGCGGCGGCGTATGCGATTCATACCTTTTTTCAGGAGCACGGGTTCGTTTATGTTCACACGCCCCTGATTACCGGAAGCGACGCGGAAGGCGCCGGCGAAATGTTTACCGTAACCGCTTTTGACCTTGACCAGCTGCCTTGTAGTGAAAACGGAGCCGTTGATTTTTCAAAGGATTTTTTCGGCGGGCACACCTCACTGACGGTTTCCGGTCAGCTGGAAGCGGAATGCATGGCGATGGCGTTCGGAAAGGTTTATACGTTTGGCCCGACGTTCCGCGCCGAACGCTCTTATACGCAGCGCCACGCCGCCGAATTCTGGATGATTGAGCCTGAGGTCGCTTTTGCCGACCTGAATGACAATATGGCGCTTGCCCAGGACATGATCCGCAGCGTGATTTGCGCTGTAATGGAGAAGTGCCCGGATGACCTCGCTTTTTGCAATCAGTTTATCGACAAGGGCCTGCTGGACCGTCTGAACCATGTAGCAAATTCCGATTTTGCGCGGGTTACTTATTCGGATGCGATTGAAATCCTGAAAAAGGAAAACGGCCGCTTTGAATATCCGGTGGAGTGGGGTTCCGACCTGCAGACCGAGCACGAACGCTATTTAACCGAGCAGGTGTTCAAAAAACCGGTTTTTGTCACGGATTATCCGAAAGAGATCAAGGCGTTTTACATGCGCATGAACGACGACGGCAAAACCGTTGCCGCCGTTGACCTGCTGGTTCCCGGCATCGGCGAAATCATCGGCGGCAGCCAGCGCGAAGAGCGTCTGGATGTTCTGGAGCGCAGACTGCGGGAAACCGGGATGAAGGAAGACGCATATCGCTGGTACCTCGATCTTCGCCGGTACGGCGGCGCCAAGCATTCCGGCTACGGCCTTGGTTTTGAACGCCTTGTCATGTACCTGACCGGTATTTCTAATATTCGCGACGTAATCCCGTTCCCGAGAACAACGGGTTCGGCTGAATTTTAATGAATAAACTATAATTATATGGAGGCAATCTATTATGATGTGGAATGATAACCTGAAAATCGGCGTACCATTGATCGACAGCGAGCACAGGGAGCTCTGTGACCGGATTGACAAACTACTGGCGGCCTGCAATCAGGGGCATGGAAAAGAAGAACTGATCAGCACGGTCGAGTTTCTCGAGAGTTATACGATTAAGCATTTCGGCGACGAGGAAAAGCTTCAGCGCGCCAGCACTTACCCGAAGGTTGCAGAGCATAAGAAGCTTCACGACTTCTTTACCGGGAAAATTGCGGAGTTAAAAAACGAGATTCAGAATAACGGCGCGAACATTGCCACAATTTCGAAAACCAACTATTTTTTGATGGACTGGCTTCTGAATCATATCCAGAAGGTTGACTCGGAACTGGCACAGTACATAAAATAAGCATTCCTCGGGTCAGCGCGTAAGTCTTTATGAAATGCAGGATAAAAAGATTTAACTTGCAATATCAGCGATCATATATTAAAATAAGTAATGCTTGAATCGATATTCTGCATTTTGCTGAAGGAGATGCGCATTTTGAATTTTCAATCTATGCCGAAAACGGAGCTGGAGCGTTTAAACGCGGAGCTGCTGGAGCGTTACCGCCGTTTTCAGGATCTGAAACTAAACCTGAATATGGCCCGGGGGAAGCCGGGCTCAAACCAGCTGGAGCTGTCCGTTCCAATGCTCGACATGGTCAATTCGTCTGCGGAACTGGTTTCTGGAAGCGGCGAGGATTACCGTAATTACGGCGGGCCGCTCGGTCTTCCGGAAATGCGACGGCTGATGGCCGCGATGATAGAGGTTCCTGAGGGGAATGTGATCATCGGAGGAAATTCAAGTCTGAATATGATGTTCGATACCATTGCCTGCGGCATGACGCACGGCTTTTCGGACTGTGCGCCCTGGGGCGGGCAGAAACATCTGAAATTTCTCTGCCCTTCCCCGGGCTATGACAGACATTTTGCCGTAACGGAGTATTTCGGCTTTGAACTGGTTGCTGTTCCGATGACGCCGGAAGGCCCCGACATGGACGTTGTCGAAGAGCTGATTCAGGATTCCACCGTAAAGGGAATCTGGTGCGTGCCGAAATATCAGAACCCAACCGGAATCACTTTTTCCGATAAAGTGGTCCGCCGTTTCGCCGGGCTGAAGCCGGCTGCGAAAGATTTCCGCATTTTCTGGGATAACGCTTATTGCGTGCATGATCTGACAGAAGAGCCGGACCGTCTGCTGAGCCTTTGGAAGGAATGTGAACTCAAGGGCAACCGAAATCTTGCTTTCTTCTTTGCCTCAACCAGTAAAGTCACATTCCCCGGCGCCGGTATTGCCGCAATGGCGGCGGACGACGATGATTTTAAAGTGCTGAAAAACCGCTATTCGTTCCAGACAATCGGTCCGGATAAGCTGAATCAGCTTCGTCACGTCCGTTTTCTGGAAAATCTCGACGGAGTCCGCGCTCATATGGCCCGCCATCGTGCGCTGCTGGTTCCAAAGTTCAAAACGGTTCTTAGTAAGCTGAACGAAGAGCTTTCCGGCAAAGGGATCGCGTCCTGGACGAAACCGAACGGCGGCTATTTTATCAGTGTCAACGTCATGAACGGCTGTGCAAAGCGGGTCGTTGAGCTTTGCGCCCAGGCCGGGGTAAAGCTTACGGGCGCCGGCGCGACTTATCCGTACGGCAAGGACCCGAACGACAGCAATATCCGCGTCGCACCCACTTATCCTCCCGTCCAGGAGCTGCGTCAGGCGGTGGATTTGTTCTGTCTCTGTGTACAGCTGGCTGCTGCGGAGAAACTTCTGAATCCGTAAATGGAACATAAAAAATCCTCCTTTCCGCCATTCCGTTTCAGGAAGCAAAAGGAGGATTCATTTGCGCGGGAGGGGTCAAAATCCCTCCCTTATTTTTATGGAGGATAACAACGAATTATGCCATGAAATTGATTGACATTTTGGAGTTACAACAATATAATTAATGTTGTACGTCTGCGAAATTCGCGGAAAACCAACATATTGGAGGATTCACGCATGAAGCGAGTACCAAAACCGGTGTTTTTCATCGTCGCCCTCCTCATCCTGCTTTTAACCTATACCTCTGTTTTCGGTATTAAGGGAAAAAACGGGGATAATACGACCACCTATGTGAAGGGGGTCGGGGATATCAGATGGGGAATCGATATTAACGGCGGTGTGGAGGCAACTTTTTCGCCGGCCACAGGAGCAAAAGCTACCAAAGAACAAATGGATTCGGCCGAATCGATTATTAAACTCAGGCTGGTGAACAACAACATCACCGACTATGAAGTTTATACCGATTATAACCACGACCGTATCATCGTTCGTTTTCCGTGGAAAAGCGACGAAAAAACGTTTGACCCGCAGACCGCGATCGACGAGCTTTCCGCGACCGCTCTTGTAACGTTCCGTGAGGGCGGGGATTACACAACCGAGACAACCGGCTCGGATGGACAACCCGTTTACAAAACGCCGAAGGGCACGACGGCGACCAACATCATCCTGCAGGGCAGCGATGTGGTGAGCGCCAAACCGGAGCTGACTACCGATAAAACAACCGGCAAGTCAACTTACCAGATTGCTCTGAAGCTGAGTGACAACGGCACCAAAAAGTTTGCGGATGCGACAAAACGGCTGGTCGGTCAGACCATTTCGATCTGGATGGATGACACGAGAATCTCGGCGCCTACGGTTGACGAAGAGATTCCGGACGGCAACTGCGCCATTAATTCGCCAAACGGCTTTACCGCGGCGGAGGCTTCCTCACTTGCCAACAAGATCAATGCGGGCGCCCTGCCGTTTAAACTGACCACGACCAGTCTGAACACGATTAACCCGACTCTCGGAAAATCGTCTCTGAGCGCCATGATGATGGCGGGGATCATCGCGTTTATCCTGATTGCGCTGCTGATGGTCTTTATTTTCCGCCTGCAGGGCTTTGTCGCGGTGATTTCGCTGCTCGGTCAGGTTGCGCTGATGTTTGCGGCGGTTTCCGGGTATTTCCCGTTTGTCAACAGTTTTACCATGACTCTGCCGGGAATCGCCGGTATCATTCTTTCCATCGGGATGGGCGTCGACGCGAACATCATTACGGCAACGCGCATTAAGGAAGAACTTTGGGCCGGAAAAACGCTGTCGACAGCGATTATGATCGGCGACAAGAACAGCTTTTCCGCGATCTTCGACGGGAATATCACGACCGCGATTGTTGCAATACTCCTGATGCTGGTCTTTGGGCCGACAAATATTCTTTCCATGATTTTCGGCGTGTCGACCACAGGCACGATCTATTCTTTCGGTTATACGCTCCTGATCGGGATCATTGCCAACTTTGTGTTCGGCGTGTTTACGACAAGAATGATGTCGAAATCCCTTTCGGGCTTTACACGGAGTAAATGGTTGTATGGAGGGCCGAAGGAATGAGAAATTTTCACATGAAATTTTATGAAAATCGAAAGATTTTCTTCACGATTTCCCTTGGAATTATTGCTGTCGGTTTGATTTTCAACATTGTTTTCGGCGTCAAGCTGGATATCAACTTCAAGGGCGGCGCCATGATCAAGTACTCTTATTCCGGCGATGTTGACGCTGCGAAAATAGAGAGCGTCGTTCATGATACGGTAAACCGCAGCGTTTCCGCGGCGGTCAGCCAGAACATTAAATCCGCGTCTGGCGGCGAGACACTGAACAACGTAACCCTTTCCTTTGCCGGAACCGAGTCCATGTCGCCTGATAATCAAAAGGCGATTCAGACGGCTTTGAACAAGGAATATCCAAAAGCGGATTTCCAGGTTGTCGAGTCAAACTCGGTAAATCCGACCATGGGGCAGAGTTTCTTTCTGAAGTGCATGGTCGCGGTGCTGATTGCGTTCCTGCTTCTGGATTTTTATATTGCGGTCCGTTTCCGCAAAATCGGCGGTACGGCGGCGGCTGTGTTCGGTATTGTGGCCCTGTTGCACGATGTGGCGATGGTGTACTTCACTTTCGTTCTTTTCCGGATTCCGCTTGACGCCAATTTCATCGCGGTGGTTTTAACCGTCTTGGGTTATTCACTGAACGATACCGTTGTGGTGTACGACCGAATCCGTGAAAACAGAAGGCTGCTCGGCCTGAAGGCGGGTTACGGTTCTCTGGTCAACATCAGTATCAACCAGACTTTCACCCGCTCGGTTTATACGGCCCTCAGCACCTTTGTCGCCGTTGCGGTGGTATTCGTAGTCGGCAGTTTCTATCACCTGACCAGCGTCACTACGTTTGCTTTGCCGATGATGGTCGGTGTGGTGAGCGGCGCGTATTCCTCCATCTGTATTGCGGGACCGCTTTACGTCATGTGGGAACAGCACAAGACGAAAGAAAAGGCCTCCAAGCTGTCGCTGGCCAGCCAGACGGAAGCAAAGGCGGCGGACTCCAAGCCAGTGGAGCTGCCTTCCGCTCAGCCGGAGGAACCGGCTTCTTTGGAGCAGAAGAACGAGACCCCCAGGAAGTCTTCTGGGGCGAAACAAAAACCCAAGGGTAAAAAGAAAAAACGTTAGAATTTGTAAATGGCCGGCGCTCGAAAGTGCGCCGGCCTGTTTTTTTCTGAATTGCTTTAAAGTTTGCAGCTTTTGAGATATAATATTTTTAAAACAACTGGAAAGCAGGTAGTAGCATGTCTGCAAAATACACCGTGCCTCTCTCAAAAGTGATGAAGGAGTTGTCACTGAATGTAATCAGTATGCCCTGTGAACCGGACGAAATCCTTATTTCATCAATGGATGTAAACCGGCCGGGCCTGGAACTGAACGGCTTTTACGACTTTTATGACACCACCCGTATTTTAATTTTCGGCAATGCCGAATCGGCTTTTCTGAACTCCATTTCCTCCCAGAAGCGGAAAGACGTCTTAAACGCCATTTTTTCTCAGAAACCGCCGGCGGCTATTATTGCCCGCGGACTGAAACCGCTGCCGGAGCTTTTGGAAGCGGTAAGGGAAAATTCCGTACCGCTGCTCAGTACGGCGGAGACTACCTCCAGCCTGGTGGCCGCGCTCGTTTCTTTCATGAATGTGGAGCTGGCGCCCCGCATTACGCGACACGGCGTTTTGGTGGAAGTGTACGGCGAAGGGATTTTGCTGGTCGGCGACAGCGGCGTCGGCAAAAGCGAAACGGCGATCGAGCTGATTAAGCGCGGGCATCGTCTGATCGCAGACGATGCGGTGACGATTAAGCGGGTTTCCGCCAAGTCGCTGGTCGGCGAAGCACCGGATAACATCAAGCATTTTATCGAGCTCAGGGGCATAGGTATTATCAACGCCCGCAGGATTTTCGGCATGGGCGCTGTAAAAGTTTCTGAAAAAATCGACATGGTCATCAATCTGGAAATTTGGGATAACCAGAAAATCTATGACCGCATGGGAATCGACAGCGAATTTACAGAAATATTGGGAATCAAGGTGCCTGTTCTGACCATCCCGGTCAAACCGGGCAGAAACCTTGCCATTATTATAGAAGTCGCCGCGATGAATAACCGGCAGAAAAAAATGGGATACAATGCGGCGGAAGAATTGCTCAGTAATCTGGGTATGGATCTTTCCGTGATGCAGGAAACGGAAAAAAAGCTTGAACTGAATTTCTAGAAAGGCGGGAACCATGAATCTGATTGCGGACACCCACACACACACGATTGCTTCCACTCATGCTTACAGTACACTCTCCGAGATGGTTCACGCCGCGGCGGAACGGGGCCTGTTTGCCATTGCGGTTACCGATCACGGACAGGAGATGCCCGGAGCGCCCGGCCGATGGTATTTTCACAATTTAAGGGTCTTGCCGAGAGAGATGGAACATGTTCTGGTCCTTCGGGGCGAAGAAGCCGATGTAACGGACTTTGACGGCGGTACCGATTTGAACCCGGAGGATGTTTCGACTCTTGACTGGGTGGTGACGTCCATGCACGAAGTCGCCATGAGGGACAAGGCTCCCACGGTGGAAAAGGTGACAAACGCATGGCTGAGTGTAGCCAAGAATCCTCTGATCCGGGTCATCGGTCACAGCGGTTCGGAACTGTATCGTTACGATTATGAAACGGTCCTGCCAGTGTTTGCCGAAAACGGCAAACTCGTCGAGCTGAATGAGGCTACATTCACGGGAAGAAGTGATTCTGTCCCGAACTGCACCAGAATCATGGAGCTGTGCAAAAAGCACGATGTGCCTGTTATTGTTAATTCGGACGCGCATTTTTCCACTCAGGTCGGGCGTTTCGACCGTTCCCTTCAGCTGCTTCGGGAGATTGATTTTCCGGAGGAACTGGTCGTAAACTCAAGCATTGAGCGTTTTTGCGACTATCTGAGGCAATATACCACAGTGCTTTCCAACCCGGCCTGAAGAAAAGGAGGACGAACCGTTGGATTTTCTGGAAGAGCTTGAGAAATATGCTCGTTCGCTTGGATGCGAAACGTACCGGAACGAACCGATGAGCCGCCATACAACGTTCCGGATCGGCGGCCCGGCAGACTTGTTCCTCATTGTGAATGATAAGTCCGCGCTTCGGGAAGTATCCCGTAAATCGTGGGATCTCGGCATAAAGCTGTATCCCCTTGGCAACGGGTCGAACCTTTTGGTCAGCGACGCGGGAATCAGGGGAAGCGTTGTTTCTCTGGGTAAAGGATTTCAGAGGATTGAGCCGTGCGGCGAAAATGAACTGGAATGCGGGGCGGGGATTTCTCTTGCAGGTTTATGCAATTTTGCAAAAAACCATTCTCTGACGGGGCTTGAATTCGCCTGGGGAATCCCCGGCTCCGCGGGCGGCGCGGCATTTATGAACGCCGGAGCTTACGATCATTCCATGAGCGAAGTAATTACCGCGTGCAGCCACGTGACTCAGACGGGAGAGGCGGGAATCCTGCGGGGCGGGGATCTTCAGTACGGTTACCGCAAAAGCGCCTATTCCGGAAACGGATCTGTCATTACTTCCCTTCGCCTGAAGCTGAGCCCGGGCGACCCCGAACAGATCTCCTCCACAATGCAGGAACTGTATGACCGGAGAAAATCCAAACAGCCGCTTGAAATGCCCAGCGCCGGCAGCATTTTCAAACGCCCGCCCGGCCACTATGCGGGGACTCTGATTGAACAGTGCGGGCTGAAGGGCCGGCGCGTCGGCGGAGCCATGGTCAGCGAGAAGCACGCCGGTTTTATTGTGAACGCCGGCGGGGCCACCTGCGGCGACGTGCTTCGGCTGATTGAACTGATCCAGGAAACCGTTTACCGTGAAGCCGGCGTCCGGCTGGAATGCGAAGTGAAACAAATTGGCTGATATCCCGGAGGAGCTTATGGAATTTTTAATCGTAACCGGACTTTCCGGAGCCGGAAAATCCCGCGCGATGGACGCGCTGGAGGACATCGGTTTCTACTGTGCGGACAATATTCCCCCAAAACTGATCCCGACCTTTTATGAGCTTTCCAGACAGGCAAAGGGAACCCTCTCGCATGTCGCGGTTGTGACGGATATCCGGGGAGGCGACATGTTTTCCAGCCTTCTGGAAACGCTGGATCAGATGAACTCCGACGGCAAGGATTACAAAGTGCTTTTCTTGGACGCGAACGATTATGTTCTGGTCAACCGGTTTAAAGAAACACGGCGCAAGCACCCGCTTGCCGACAATTGTCTTGGCTCTCTGGATCAGGCGGTCCGGCTGGAACGCGATGTGCTTCGGCTTGTGAAGGAACGGGCGGATTATGTCATAGACACTTCTCTGCTTTCTCCCGCGCAGCTGAAAAAGCGGATTTCCGGTCTGTTTCTGGGGGATGCTTCCGACGCGCTGATGATCCACTGTATTTCCTTTGGGTTCAAATACGGCGTGCCGGCCGAGGCGGACCTTGTTTTTGACGTTCGCTGTCTTCCGAATCCCTATTATGTGGAGGAACTGAAAAATCTGACGGGGCTGGATGAACCGGTTCGCAGCTATGTCATGAAATGGGACCAGACGAAGGGTTTTGTCCGGCGGTTCCTGGACCTCATCGACTATATGATACCGCTCTACTGCGGAGAAGGAAAAAGCCAGCTTGTCATTGCAATAGGCTGCACCGGCGGGCACCACCGTTCCGTAACGCTCGCGGAGCTTCTCTACAATCATTTGCTGCAGCAGAACCTGCGGACAAGCGTCAACCACCGGGATATCCAGAAACAATAAAATTCGGGAGGAAGCCATGTCGTTTTCTTCGAATACCAAAACAGAATTGTGCCGCATCCAGGCGGCGGACTGCTGCCGAAAAGCGGAATGTTACGGCCTTCTGCTTTTTGGCAGATGTTTTTCGGCGCAGTCCATCACTTTGACGACGGAGAGCAAAGAGACGGCCAGACGCGCCGCGGAGCTAACGGCCGGAATAACCGGCGCCTTTGCGGATGTGTCCGTATCGCCGCGCAAAGGAGACCGGAGAAGCGCCTATACGGTTTCGGTTCCCGGGGAAAATCAGATTGAGCATGTGCTTAATCAACTTGGTCATACCGGCAGGGAAATCAGCCTGCGGATCAACCTTGCCAATCTGGAAAATGATTGCTGCCGCTCCGCCTTTCTGCGGGGAGCGTTCCTTTCCTGCGGTACTGTTACCGACCCATCCAGGGATTACCGGCTGGAATTTGTGGTTCCTTACCGAAACCTGGCCCGCGACCTCACCGCGTTTCTGGCAGACATTTTCGAACTGGATGTAAACCCGGGAATGCTGAACCGAAAGGGCTCGTACGTTGTTTATCTGAAGGGGAGCGAACATGTTTCAGATTTGCTGACGTTCCTTGGGGCCGGAAACGCCGCCATGGAGCTGATTCAGGTTCGCATGCTCAAAGAAGTCCGGAACAATGTCAACCGAAAGACGAATTTTGAAGCTGCCAATATTGAAAAAACCGCTTCCGCCGCCGCGGGACAGCTGATGGCGCTGAAAAAGATACTTGCGGGCGGCGGTGTATCGGCACTGCCGGAGGAACTGAGGGAACTGGCGATTCTGCGATACCGGAATCCGGATTTGTCGCTGCGGGAGCTGGGGCAGAAGCTGGACCCGCCGCTGAGCCGCTCCGGGGTCAATCACAGGCTCCGCCGAATGATGGAACTTGCGGATTGTCTGCCGGCGACAGAAGGTGAGAGCCATGATTGATCTTAATAAGGAACTGAGAGAAATTCTTTTTTCAGAGGGCGCGGAGCTTGCGGGCGTCGGCAGCCTGGCCGCCGCAGCCCCGGAGGAACTGCCATTCGGCGTGTCGGTCGCCGTATCGCTTTCGGCGGAGGTGATCGCCTCGCTTCCGAACGGCCCTGCGGGAATTTACTACGACGCTTATTTTGAGCTGAACCGACGATTGGACCGAATTGTGACAGCAGGCGCGGATTACCTGACCAGAAGCGGATACCGGGCACATGCTCAGACGACATCGGCGGTCAGGGAATTCGGAAATTATCGCACCGCGCTTCCCCATAAAACGGTTGCAACGCGCGCGGGAATCGGCTGGATCGGGAAATGTGCGCTGCTGGTAACAGAGCAATTCGGTCCGGCGGTTCGTCTGTCGTCCCTGACGACGGATGCTCCTCTTTCCTGTGCCGAACCGATTGACGAATCCTGCTGCGGGCCCTGCACGGCCTGCGGGCGGGCCTGCCCCGGACATGCGGTTTCCGGCAGACTCTGGCACGTCGGCATGGACCGGGACGAATTCTTTGATCCGTTGGCCTGCCGCAAGGCCGCGAGAGAGCTGGCGGCAGAGAAGCTTCACCAGGAAATTACGCTTTGCGGCCGGTGTATTGCGGCCTGTCCATATACGAAACGGTATCTGAACCGCATGCGGAACGAACCTGCACGATAAATTTTAAAAGTAAGGAGGAGGGGCGTTTTGTTCGTCCATCTGCATGTACACAGTGAATACAGCCTTCTGGACGGAGCCTGCCGCATCAAACGGCTGGTCGATACCGCGGCGGAGCGCGGCGCCCCGGCGGTCGCGGTGACGGACCACGGCGTCATGTACGGTGCGGTCGACTTTTACAGAGCCGCGAAAAAGCGGGGGATTAAGCCGATTATCGGCTGTGAAGTATATGTTGCGCAGCGCACCCGTTTGGACCGGGTTCACGGTTTGGATTCCGAACACCGGCATCTGGTTCTGCTTTGCGAGAACAACACCGGCTATCAGAATCTGATCGCTCTGGTTTCCCGTTCGTGGACGGAGGGCTTTTACTCCAAGCCGCGCGTCGATTTTGAACTGCTCCGGCAGTACCATGAAGGACTGATTGCCCTCTCTGCGTGTCTGGCAGGTGAAATCCCGCGTAATTTGACCGCGGGCGATTATGACGGGGCAAAGTCTGCCGCTCTGCGGTACGAAGAAATTTTTGGCAGGGGAAACTTTTATCTGGAGCTTCAGGATCACGGACTGCGGGAGCAGAAGCTGGTGAACCCCTCCATCCGACAAATTTCCCGGGAAACAGGAATCCCACTTGTGATGACAAACGACTGCCATTATATCAGCCCGCAGGACAGCGCGATGCATCACATCCTGCTTTGCATTCAGACAAACCACACCGTTGAGGACAAGGACGGAATGGAGTTCGGAAGCGATCAGTTTTATTTTAAAACGGAAGAGGAGATGCGCGCACTGTTTCCGGATTGCCCGGAAGCGGCGGACAACACCGTGAAAATCGCGGAACGCTGCAACGTGGAGTTCGAGTTCGGCAAAACGAAGCTGCCCCGGTTTGAGACCCCGAACGGGCAGGAGAACACCGCATATTTCCGCGAGCGGTGCTATGAGGGTTTGCACCGGCATTATGGGGAGCACCCGGATCAGACCATCGTGGATCGCCTGGAATATGAGCTGGGCACCATCGAAAAAATGGGCTATGTCAACTACTATCTGATTGTTCACGACTTTGTGCGCTATGCGAAAGAGGCCGGAATCCCCGTCGGCCCGGGCAGGGGGTCCGGCGCGGGAAGTCTTGCCGCCTATTGCATCGGGATCACGGGAATCGACCCGATCCGATACAATCTGCTGTTCGAACGGTTCCTGAATCCGGAACGCGTCTCCATGCCGGACTTCGACATCGATTTTTCGGATGAGCGCAGGCCTGAGATGATCGATTATGTGGTGCGGAAATACGGCGCGGATCACGTTGCACAGATCGTGACGTTCGGAACCATGGCGGCCCGCGGTTCCATCCGGGACGTCGGACGGGCGATGGCGATTCCTTACGCGCAGGTGGATACCATTGCGAAGCTGGTTCCGTCGGAGCCGAACATTACGCTGGACAAGGCCCTGCAGGCTTCCGGCGAATTCCGGCAGCGGTACGATACGGATCCGCAGGTGCACGCGCTGATCGACATGGCCCGTCAGCTGGAGGGCATGCCGCGCAACGCCTCTACGCACGCCGCCGGCGTGGTAATCACGGACCGGCCGGTTGCTGAGTATGTCCCGCTTGCAAAAAACGGGGAGTCTATTGTCACCCAGTACACAATGACGACGCTGGAGGAGCTCGGCCTTTTAAAGATGGATTTTCTCGGGCTGAGGAACCTTTCCGTGATTCACGACGCGGAAGAGATGATCGCGGAAAAACAGCCCGGGTTCAGAATGGAGGACATCCCGCTTGATGATCCTGAGGTTTACCGAATGCTCTCCGAGGGAAAGACGGACGGCGTGTTTCAGTTTGAATCCGGGGGAATGCGGAATGTGATCGCGCAGCTCGGGCCGGAAAAGATCGAGGATCTGATCGCCGTGATCTCGCTTTACCGGCCGGGGCCGATGGAGTCGATTCCGCGCTATATTGAAAACCGGCACAATCCCGCCAAGGTGACTTACCGACATCCGCTTTTAAAGGGAATTCTGGACGTTACCTACGGCTGCATTGTGTACCAGGAACAGGTGATGCAGGTTTTTCGCACCCTTGCGGGCTACTCGCTCGGCAGAGCGGATATCGTTCGCCGCGCGATGAGCAAAAAGAAGAAAGACGTAATGGAACGGGAACGCGAAATCTTTCTGCACGGCCTGTTGGATGAAAACGGAAATGTGGAGGTGGAAGGCTGCGCGCGGCGCGGCGTCGACGAGCAAACGGCGCGGGCGGTGTTCAGCGAAATGGAGAGCTTTGCCTCCTATGCGTTCAATAAATCGCACGCGGCGGCCTATGCCTTTCTCAGCTATCAGACCGCATGGCTCAAATGCCATTACCCCCGCCAGTATATGGCCGCGCTGATGACCAGCGTGCTGGACAACAACAATAAGCTCTCCGCTTATATCGCCGAATGCCTTCGCCTGGAAATCCGCGTGCTGCCGCCCCATGTCAATGAAAGCGCCGCCGGATTTACCGTATCCGGAAAAGATATTCGTTTCGGCCTGCTGGCGGTGCGAAACCTCGGGCGCGGATTCATCGACGGACTTGTAAGCGAGCGGGAGGAGCAGGGAAAATTCAGGTCCTTCTTTGATTTTGTCCGCCGCGTGTATGACGGTATGAACCGCAGAACCTTGGAAAGCCTAATTAAATGCGGGGCGCTGGACGGCCTCGGTTCCAACCGTAGGCAAATGCTTTCCGGCTCCGATTCCGTTCTCGACTACCTTGACGCCGATAAAAAGCGGAATGTGGAGGGGCAAATCGGTTTTTTCGATTCCTCCGCGAAGAACGGGACGGATGAATTCAGGCTGGACGACCTGCCGGACCTTCCGGCTTCCGACAAGCTTTCGATGGAGAAAGAGGTTACCGGTCTTTATTTGTCCGGACATCCGATGGCGGAGTACGCGGATGCGTATGAGAAACTGCACGCGACGCGGCTCAGCGACGTGCTGGAGGGCGCGCAGGACGGCAGCGGCGCGATGAAAGACGGGCAGCGGATTACCGTGCTCGGAATCCTGACCAAGGTTCGTGTCAAAGTGACCAAAAGTGACAGCACGATGGCCTTCGCGACAGTGGAGGACATGTTCGGTTCGTTGGAAATGCTGGTGTTTCCAAGAACCCTTTCCGAATACGCGGAATGGATTGCGGAGGGAAAGATCCTTCTGATCCAGGCGCATGTCAGTGTCCGCGAGGACGAAGATCCCAAGCTGATCTGCGAATCCGTCAAACCGGCTTCTCCCGCGCCGGGCAAAGCCGGCCGGTCTTCCGGCAGAACAAGTCCGCCGGGCCTGTATTTAAAGGTGCCGGGAGAAGACAGTCCGCAGTATGAGAAAGCGAAAAAGTATCTTGCCGTTTTTGACGGTTCCACTCCGCTGTATGTTTTTTTTGCGGATTCTCGCCGGCTGTTTCATGCGCCGCTTTCCATGCGTGTCGGTTTGAATGATGTTCTGCTTCGTGAGCTGAAAAAGCTGCTTGGCGAAAAAAATGTAGCAATTGTGGAGGATTAGAAACAATTATCCATATAACGGAAACTTCTGTCCATATCTTTCGGTTGATAACGGCGGCTCCTTTCGATTATAATAACTATAGAGACATAAAGATTTGTAGTTTACGTTAATTTGGAGGGATTTGAATATGTCTTCAAAGGCAATCGCCGTCTTGACGAGCGGCGGAGACGCGCCCGGCATGAATGCTGCCGTGCGTGCGGTTGTTCGTACGGGCCTGTCCCACGGCGTGAGGGTAATGGGAATTCAGCGCGGATTTAACGGTCTTCTCAGCGGAGAAGTTGTTGAGATGAATCTAAGGAGCGTTTCTGATATTATCCACCGCGGGGGTACTATTTTATATACGGCCCGCAGTCCGGAATTCAATACGCCCGCAGGTGTTCAGCAGGCGGCTTCCACCTGCCGCAGTCTTGGAATCGACGGAGTAGTGGTAATCGGCGGTGACGGTTCGTTCCGCGGAGCAAGGGATTTGACGGAGTCCGGAATCCGCTGCATCGGAATTCCGGGGACTATCGACAACGACATTGCTTCCAGCGAGTACACCATCGGGTTCGACACGGCGATGAATACCGCCGTCCAAATGGTGGACCGGCTCAGGGATACAATGGAGTCGCACGACCGCTGCAGCGTTGTGCAGGTCATGGGCCGCCGATGCGGAGATATCGCTCTGCAGACGGGTATTGCGGTTGGCGCCACAAGCATTCTTGTTCCGGAGGTTCCGTACGATTTTCAGAAAGATATTATCGACCGCATGCGCTTTACCCAGAAAACAGGGAAAAAGCATTTTATCATCATTGTTGCGGAGGGCGTCGGGGGAGTCGAAAAACTGGCGCAGGACATTCAGGAGGCCACCGGCATTGAATCCAGAGCAACCATCCTCGGCCATGTTCAGCGCGGCGGATCGCCGACACTGCGCGACCGTGTGGTCGGCAGCGAAATGGGTTCCGTTGCGGCGACTCTGCTTTACAAGGGCAAGGGGAACCGCGTAATTGTAATGCAGGGTGGCAAAATTGTGGATCTGGATATTTCTGAAGCGCTTAACATGAAGCGCGTATTTGACAAAAACCTGTATGAGATTGCGCATCGCATTTCTATCTGAGAAAGAAGACACAGTAAACGGACTCCGCTATTTTGGGCGGAGTCCGTTTTTTCCTGCCGTCAGCCCTCGTAGTCTTCAATCACACGGGTGAGCTCTGCGGTGCCCCTAGCCTGTATGCCGTCGTGAAGAAGCTTTTGGTCCTCTTCGGGAAAGATATTTACGTCGATGTCAATTTCTTCGAAGGGGTGCTTGTCCCCTTCACGGAATACCCCAATGTGCCCGTCATATTCTCTGACAATATATAAATCCTCGTTCTGTCTGCTTGCTGCGGCGATAATAGCGCTGCTTTCTTGACTTGAAGGCTCAATTGAGGTAAAATTACTTGACGCGGTCGAATCGGGCGCGGAGCTTGATCCGGACTGCCGGTTCCGATGCGGAAGCCCCAAAACGACCAAAACAGTCAGCAGGGCAATCACGCAGAGCAGGAGCATAGAAGTTTTTTTCAAATAGATCACCTCTGTGAATATTATTTGAAAAATTTGGTAACTTATTCATTCGATTGAAAAAACAGCAAATATTATGATATAAGGGAGGTGGTATGGATGAGAAAAACCGACATCAGTAAATATGCTGGCGGTCGGAACGTGGGCAAGGAAAGCGTTTCAACCGCTAAATCTGTTTTTAAAATGATTCTTCGGTGCATAACAACGGTAATTACCGTTCTTGTGATCGCGGGGACCATTGTTTCCGTGTCTCTTTTTTCGTACATTTACAGCATGAAGGATGAATCGGTTGATTACGATCTGCACAAGCTGCAGCTCAACTATACCAGTTTTATTTATGTGAACGGGCCAAACGACGACGCGTCGAATCCTGTAAAATATCAAAGCCTGTACAGCAGCGAAAATCGTGTCTGGGTGGATTACGATAAAATTCCGAAGGCAATGAAGGATGCGATCGTTGCCATTGAGGACAAGCGTTTCTGGGAGCATAAGGGGGTCGACTGGAAGCGGACTTTCGGCGCGGCCTTTAATCTTTTCGACATTTTTCAGTCCAACGGCGGCAGCTACGGCGGCTCGACGATTACCCAGCAGCTGATTAAAAATATTACGGGTGACAATGAGGTCAGCCTGACGCGCAAGGTGAAGGAAATTTTCCGCGCGCTTAATCTGGAAAAAAAATATTCCAAAGGAGAGATCCTTGGCGCTTATTTGAACGTCGTCCCTTTCGGAAGCGGATGCAACGGCGTTCAGACTGCCGCAAATCTGTATTTCGGTAAGAACATTCAGGACTGCGATATCGCAGAGTGCGCGGCCATTGCGGGCATCACACAAAATCCTACGGCCTATTCTCCGCTGACCCATCCCGAAAAAAACAAAGACCGTCAGCAGACGGTTTTGAAGGCAATGCACGACCAGGGAAAAATCACGGACGAAGAATATCAGGCAGCCATGAAGGAATCCGAAAACATGAAATTCGTCGGCAAGAAAGCCGAAGACGTTGTGGATGAAAACTCTGTCTGGAACTGGTATACGGAGGCAGTGTTTGAAGACGTTAAAAACAGCCTGATGGAAGCCTACAGCTGTTCTTCCGACAAAGCGATCGACATGATTTACCACGGGGGACTTAAAATATACTCCGCGGTGAATTCGGACCTGCAAGAAACCGCGGAGAATGTTTTCAACGACGGAAAGACATTTCCCTCCTCTTACCCGAATCTTCAGGGCGGGTATGTCGCGATGGATTACAATGGACGCGTTCTTGCGATTGTCGGTTCCAAGGGGAAAAAGGAAAGCAACCGTCTGTTCGACCTTGCGACCGATGCAAAGCGTCAGCCGGGGTCTTCCATCAAGCCGCTTTCCGTTTACGGGCCGGCGGTAAACGCGGGTCTGATCAACTATTCTTCCCTTGTCAACGACGAACCGCTGCCAAACTGGAAGAACGGACAACCGGGCCCGGCCAACTGGGACAATCAATACCATGGTATCATCACGGTGGAAAAAGCGCTGGAACAGTCATATAACGCGGCAACGGTGCAAATTGACAAAATGCTCACCCCGAACGTCAGTTTCAACTTCCTGAGGGAAAAGCTCGGCTTTACGTCGCTGGAACCCGCCGACAACACGCTTGCAGCCATGGCGGTCGGTGGTATGACGCAGGGGATTACGGTAAAAGAAATGACGGCCGGATTCCAGATGTTTGGAAATGGCGGAAAATTTTATAAACCGTACACGTTTTATTATATACAGGATCACGACGGCAATGTGATTGTTGATAACCGGAACGAGGTTCCGGTTCAGTCCATATCCTCCTCGGCGGCGACCGTTGTGCACAAGCTTATGAACAATGTGATGGCGCATGGCACGGGTATTGCCGCGAACATCAGCGGATGGGACGTTTTCGGCAAAACGGGGACGACCAACGACAACAAGGACAGCTGGTTCGTCGGCGGGACCCCTTACGCGGTGGCCGGAGTCTGGACCGGTTACCGGACCCCGAAGGTTCTGACAAGATATGAAACGCCGGTTGCAAAAACCGTTTGGAAAACCATTATGGCCAAGTACTTAAAGGGGAAGGAAAAGAAAGAATTCGATTTGGACAAGGACGTGCGTCCCTTCAAATTCTGCGTGGAAAGCGGCCTGCTGGCGAATCCCGGTGTCTGCACGGAGACGAAAACCGGCTGGTATGATATCAACAATCTGCCGTCGACCTGTAATATAGACCACGGGGGCTCCGGTTCCGAAGCGGAAAGTTCCTCATCGACAGCCGGCAGTTCGCAGTCGACCGGCGAGTCGTCGCAACCCGGCAACTATTTTCCCGAGCTGCCCTCTCAGCAGCCGGATTCCGGCGCGGAATCGAATTCACCCTCTTCCAAAACCTCTTCGAAAGGGAATAAAAACAGCTCGAAAGCCTCTTCCCGGCAGGGCGTCTCAAAAGCGGACGATCAGTCGTGGCGACAGAACAGCATCAGCCCGGATCAATGATTTTTTATGCGTGACGGTTGAATCGAAGACCGATTCATGTTAAACTAGTCAATAAAGTTTTGTGCAGCCGAACGGCAGGCGACTTTCATTTTAAATGTCCGTACGATAAATGAAACGAAGATTTCAAACAGCCTGATTTGGGAAGGCAGAGAGGTAAAGGAGTGCTGACAATGGTGGAAATAGCGGTAATGGGATACGGCACTGTCGGCTCCGGCGTAGTGGAGGTGCTTGATAAGCATGCGGACAGTATCGCCGGGCGTGCAAAGGAACAAATCCGTGTAAAATACATTCTGGATTTAAGGGATTTTCCGGGCAGTCCATATGAACGCAGCTTTACGAAATCTTTTGATGCAATTCTGAATGATCCGGACGTCCATATTGTAGTGGAAGTGATGGGCGGGCTGCATCCGGCTTTTGACTATGTAAAAAGATGTCTGGAAAATGGGAAAAGCGTTGTTACTTCGAATAAAGAGCTGGTCGCGGCAAAGGGAGCCGAACTGCTCGAATTAGCTCAGAAGAACAATTTGAATTTTTTGTTTGAAGCAAGCGTCGGCGGAGGAATCCCGATCATCCGCCCGATCAGCCAGTGCCTTGCGGCGAACGATGTGGTTGAAATTGCCGGGATTTTAAACGGAACAACCAATTTCATCCTGACAAAGATGATTCGGGAGAAAACGACATTTGCCGACACGCTTGCTCTTGCGCAGAAGCTCGGATATGCGGAGCGCAATCCCGCGGCCGACGTGGAGGGAATGGACGCCTGCAGAAAAATATGCATCCTTGCGTCCCTGGCCTATGGAAAGCATGTTTATCCGGAGCAGGTGCATACCGAGGGGATTTCCCAAATCCGCCTCGAAGATGTTGAATACGCAGCCGTATGGGGCGGAGTCATTAAGTTGATCGGACAGGTCAAAATGATGGATAGCGGAAAAATACAGGTGATTGTCTGCCCGATGTTTCTCTCGAGAGACAGTCAGCTTGCCAATGTTGACGATGTCTTCAATGGGATTCTGGTGCGGGGCGATTCCACCGGCGACGTGGTTTTCTATGGCAAGGGGGCTGGCAAATTCCCCACAGCCAGCGCCGTGGTGGCAGATGTCATCGACTGCGTCAAACACTTTAAGGCGAGAAAATATCTTTATTGGGACGAGGGCTCGCCCGATTACGTAGAGAATTATCTGGAGAATCGTGTTGCAATGTATGTGCGAGCGGCAACGGAGGATGAAACTCTGGCATTGAAAAATATTGAAAATCAGCTTGGCACCGTCGACCGCCTGACCCGGAAAGGCAGCAAGACCGGGGAAATTGCTTTTGTTACGAAAAAATTGCCGGAAAAAGAAATTCGCAAAGCTCTTGAAGCTCTGTCCGGGCTTGGTGTTCAAATACAGAATACGATTCGAATCGGCGAAGTGTAAAATGTGAGGTTGTTGTTATATGATACGAATACAGGTACCGGCGACCAGCGCCAACCTTGGGTCCGGTTTTGACTCTCTCGGCATTGCCCTGACGTTATACAATCAGGTTTGGATGGAGGAATCGGATCTGATTGATATCTCGTGCAAAGATAATATTGTGGTGCCGACCGATGAGACGAATTTGATTTACTGGGCCGCGAAACGCCTGTACGATCTTTGCGGACACAAGATGCCCGGAATGAAAATTATCCAGCTTAACAATATACCGATGGCGCGCGGGCTCGGCAGCAGCTCCGCCTGCATCGTGGCCGGCATTCTTGGAGCAAACCGCATGCTTGGCAGTCCGTTGAGCCGTCAGGACCTGATTAATCTGGCGGCTGAGATTGAGGGCCATCCGGACAACACAACGCCGGCGATTGAAGGTGGTCTGGCGGCTTCAGCGATTGAGGCGGGCCGTGTTTACAGCGTCAGCGTTCCGGTCTCCGAAAAAATCCGGTTTGCTCTTTTTGTTCCCCCGTTTGAATTAAAGACGGAAAAAGCACGCTCCGTTTTGCCGAAGGGATATTCCAGGAGCGATGCGGTTTACAATCTGTCCCGCTCAGCTTTGATGGCGGCTTCTCTGTTTTCGGGCCGGCTTGAAAATCTGCGCGTCGCCGTTCAGGATAAAATCCATCAGCCTTACCGTTCCGGGCTGATTGCAAACCTTGACGACGTATTCCGTCTGAGTTACGAGCTTGGCTCGCTCGGAACGTACATAAGCGGCGCGGGTCCGACGATTATTTCGATGATTCCGGCGGAAGGAGCCGAGGCCTTTTCAAAATATGCCGTTGCGCGGCTTCAGGAAAAAGAAATTGATGGCTGGCAGGTACAGGTGCTCAATACTGATCCGCAGGGTGCAATTATTTCAATGGAATAACTTAGCTTGATAGGAGGACGGAACCTTATGAGTCTGATTGTCCAGAAATTCGGCGGAAGTTCGGTTGCAAATGCAGAACGGGTCTTCAATGTGGCGGACATTGTGACCAAAACCTATGCAAAGGGAAACGATGTGATTGTCGTGGTCTCCGCGCAAGGGGATACCACGGACGATTTAATTCAAAAAGCGCATGAAATCAATCCCAACGCCTCACGGCGGGAAATGGATATGCTCTTAACGACGGGGGAACAGATCTCTGCCTCTTTGATGGCGATGGCGATTGAAAAGCTGGGCTACCCCGTTGTTTCCCTGCTGGGCTGGCAGGCGGGATTTCATACCAGCACGGCGTATGGAAGTGCCAGAATCAAGCGGATTACACCGGACAGGATCAAAAAAGAATTGGATAAGAAAAATATTATTGTTGTAACAGGTTTTCAGGGAGTCAACCATTACGACGATATGACGACTCTGGGCCGCGGCGGCTCCGATACAAGCGCTGTTGCAATTGCGGCCGCGATGAACGCCGATTTGTGCCAGATTTATACAGACGTCGAGGGCGTGTTTACCGCGGATCCCCGAAAGATAAAGAATGCCAAAAAGCTTGACGTGATTTCTTATGACGAGATGTTGGAGCTCGCCTCACTGGGTGCGCAGGTGTTGAATAATCGTTCCGTAGAAATGGCAAAGCGTTATGGAATTGAGCTTGAAGTTCTTTCTAGCATGACAAAAAAGCCCGGTACAATTGTAAAGGAGGCTACGAAAGTGGAGAAAATGCTGATCAGTGGTGTCGCGAAAGATGAGGATGTCGCGCGCGTATCCATCATTGGGGTTCCTGACAGGCCCGGTCTTGCGTTTAAAATATTTTCTAAAATCGGAGCAAAAAATATAAATATTGATATTATCCTCCAATCGGTTGGCCGGAACGGAACCAAAGATATTACATTTACCGTCCATCGCGCGGACCTGAAGGAGACCATCGCGATTCTGGATCCATATGTGGAACTGATCGGCGCTACGTCGGTTGTGTACGATGAGGACGTGGCCAAGGTTTCGATTGTGGGCGCCGGAATGGAAACTCATTCGGGTACGGCTGCAAGCATGTTTGAAGCGCTCTTTGCGGCTGACATCAATATCCACATGATTTCTACCAGTGAGATTAAAATTTCCGTTTTGATCGACCGTGCGGATACGGATAAGGCAGTCGCGGCGATTCATAACCGCTTTTTCGGCGAAGGCAGAGATAACGACTAATCGAAAACCGTGAAAGACAGCCGGCTGATCACTTCCTTCCGCGAAAGCCGGCTGTTTTGTGTTTTTTTGCTTGCAATTCCAGGGCGGATGTGGTAAAATAAACATCGTTGTTTCCGGGTGTGGCGCAGTTGGTAGCGCGCTAGACTGGGGGTCTAGAGGCCGCAAGTTCAAGTCTTGTCACTCGGACCAAAATCGTTTCTATAAGAATTGAGAAATCATTCTGTAGGAACGATTTTTATTTTGTGCATAATTTAATAGGTGGTGTACTTGCTTAACGGAGCGATAAACAAGAATTTGTAGGGGGTGATAGCATGCCTGCAATTTTTATAAAATTGAGCATACAAAAGAAGAAATATACTCATACGAGTTGCCTTGTTTGGAAAACTCATATTATATGAGTAATATGATTATTTCTCAGCATCCTCTAGCATTTTTAGAAATCTCAGTTTTCGATGGGTGTTATACGATTGTGTCATCAAAGGATAAAAAAGTAATCGAACCGCTCTATTTGATGCACGGTGATGCATATGATGAAGAAGCATCTAATCAACGAATGAACGCAGAATTACGCAGGATACAGGATATGTTGCGTGCTATGGTGCCAGATGTGCTACCTGAGAAAGGACCGGCAATGTGTCTGACTCGAAACTTTGCGAGATTGAAAAGTGGTATGAACATATAACGATCCGTATACACAGTAAACATGGCAACAAATTGGGAGAAAATAAAGTCAGTTAAGTGACAAATTCCAATTTGCCGGTCTGTTATACGAATTTAGTGGTGTAATATTCGTTTGCCTAATGCCACAAAAACTTTTATTTTATCTGGGATCCTGAGTTTATCGTTATGAACACTCGTACCATTGAAAAGCCCGTCGATTTATGTCGACGGTCTTTTGCTTTACCTGTATTTATGCGGTTTCGTAGGCTGCAAATCCTATAAAGCCACTCGCATAAAGAATGCGAGTAACAGGATTTTTTCAAGAAGCTCTTCAATTCATTTTGCATCGGCAAGATTATTTTTACCAGCCAGTACATCCTCCTGCATAATACGGATAAACTTTTCTGGCTCTTCAAACATGGGGCTATGTGCGGAATCCTTAAAAAGGTAAAATCCTTTGATTGGTGCCTGAATTTTTTCAAAATAGGATTCTGCCAGCGTATTTGATACGGTGTAATCGTAGGTTCCACTCATAAAATAGGTGGGCATATCAAGCTTTGGGACCTTTACGGTCAAGTTTGTTGAGTACATTTGGTTGCATAAATCGGTGAAGCTATTCAAAAATGCTTTTCCTCGCCATATGTTTATTTTTTCCCCCAACGTATAAGCCCGACACTGCATCACCGGTAAAAAAATGCCTGTTATTACCGACTTCATGTTATGCGTCGTTCCGATGCCAAGTTTGTGCATCGCGTCGTCGCGCAAGGAAGATTTTAGGTATGCATTTAAAGCAGTGTCAGATTCGGTAACCGGATATGCCTCCAGTTTTTTCACCATGCATTCGTTTCCGATCGCTTTATATTGCCCAAGCATGAACTGATATGCCTGTATTTCCGATTCACGTTGTTGCGAAACTTGCCCTATGCCGATATAGGCTTTATACAGTTGTGGAGCACGCGCTGCAACTTGAATGCCTAAGTAACTGCCCCATGAATGCCCCATAAGATAAATTTTCTGCTGCCCAAAGCGGTTTCTTAGATAGTTTGTCACTGCCAGCGTATCAGATATCAATTGCTCTGTTGTTTCCGAATTTGAGGATATATTTTTGCTATAGGAAAGTCCGCTTCCGCGCTGCTCCCAATAGCAGACAATGAAATTGTCCTCTAAAGCTGTCATGTATTTTTCAGCCAAAAAATACTCTGGCATTCCGGGGCCGCCATGCAGGAATAAAATCACTGGATTATTCTTATTCTTGCCCTCAATAAACATTCCTTGTTTTACCCCATTGATGTTTACGTAGATTTTCTCGGAAATGCTGCCGGCAATCACTTTCCCGCTCTTATCAAGAAATGGTTTTGGTTTGCCAGGGCTCATGGCAAACAGCATTCCAAAAAGAATGAGCGTCCCGACGATTAGGATGCAAAGCAGAATCAATGTGATTCGTCCCACCAATTGCGTAAGAGTTTGAATCTGGAACTTCGCGGAGCGGCTGTTTGTCATCATATTTCCTTCTTTTCTGTTTGCTTATTCCATATTATGCTCTCAATTTTATTTTCCCAATTCTCGCTATAATGAACGTTTGGCATCGTTGCAATCGAAGCGAGGCCATGGACAGTTGCAAACATAGATATTGTAATATCTAATAATTTTTCTTCGGGAAACCTGTTTTCTCTTAGTATTCGCAGAGAAGTGGTTTTGAAAAGCTCAAACGGTGGAAAGTTTTTTGCTCCATCTATATCTATGGAAAAATTAATTTCCATACGCGTATGAGCACATAAAAACGGAAAGTACTGTGGATCTTTTAGAAAAAACATAATATACGATTTGCCCATTTGAATCAGTAAATAGGTACTATCCGGATCAGAACTGGATTGAATCGTGTCCTTCAGCACTTCCATAAGTTTATCTTGTATATGATCCTGCATTGCTTTCAACAAGGCTTCCTTGTTCTTAAAATGGCTATATGGCGCTGCTTCGCTTACGCCACATAAGGACGCCACTTTTCTTAATGAAAATTGATTTTCTCCTTCTTGATTGATCAGTTCAATGCCAGCTTCTATCAGAGTATTTCTTAAATTTCCGTGATGATAAGGTTTGCGCATTTGTTTGCCTCCAATCTTAACAGCATTAAGATTGTAACATGATATATCATTAGCATCAAGGTTTATTATCAAATATATAAAACGTCGCCTATAGATTTGCTTGAATGGCATTTCATGCATGAGAACATACGAAAAAAGACCGCCTATAGTCTCCACTAAGGCGGTTTAAGTGTCGAATTTCTGTTTTGGCATAAATACTGCTTGCAGATTGTCTGCAAACCATTGAGGTTTCTCCAAATCCTATAATTTCACTCCGGCCTTTTGCTTTCCTATCCCGACAGTACATTCAAATAGCAGTTGTCGCTGAAAACAGGAGGCTTGCAACGTTACCTTAAATGCTGCGTTGCTGTGACCGTTATGGAATAGAAAAGGCAACCCGCTGAGGGATAATACAGCTTTGGCGGTAGATGCTGACTTGATAACTTAAACTTCATCGAATTATTTGATTTTACATCTACATCAAAGGATTTTCCACAAAGCCGATTCCTATTGCTCCAGGACCCGAATGCGCTCCTACGGTAATCCCCAGGTCACTTTTATAAATTTGACCGGAAAAATTGCTTGTTTCTCTTAAATAATTAATGATGTAGTTCGCGTCTTCCTGATACTCAGCATTTTGTATAATAACAATCATTTTACTGAGATCACTTATCCTTGAAACCGCGATATCGATCATCGTTTTAAGCGAATTTTTTCTTCCTCTTACGGCTTTGACCGGGTGAACGACGCCATCCACAAATTCACAGATCGGTTTAACGTTGATTAGTTTTCCAAGGAAAGCGGTTGCTCCTCCGATCCTGCCTCCGGATTTCATATATTTTAAGCTATTCACCACAAAAAGTGTGGTTGTATTTGAAACCATTTTATTGGCCGTTTCAATAATATCCTCAAAACTCTTGCCGCTTTCGATCATTTTAGCGATCCCAATTTCCAATGAAGCCTGTCCACAGGCGCAAATATTTGAATCGATCACTTCGATTTGAATATCGCTGTTTTCTTCTTCAAATAGTTTCTTTGCAGATATGGCTGTTTGAAAGCTTGCAGATAGTTTGGAAGAAATTGTCGTCACGATGTATTGTTTTGCGCCCTTCGCATACTGCTGCTCAAATACGGTTAACCAATCATAAATATTGGGACAAGATGTTTTTGGGACCTGATGGGGGTATTCTTCCATATGCTTATAAAATTCAGTGATGTTGTAATCAATATTTTCGCGGTAGTAATCGGGATTGTTAAATTTAAAATAGAATGGAACCTCACTGATGTTTTGCTGCTCAAGTAAACTTCGTGGCAGATTACCCGAGGAGTCTACTATTTGACATATCGTGTTGCTCATTAATTCACCTTCAAAAATATTCTATTATCTGTTATAAAAGCCTGTGGCAAAGTTGATTTAGCTTTTATTATTTATATCATAATACTTATTTTGACAATAGGCAATCATTAGCCGAAAACTTAAAAGAGTGCATTCCGACAACGCTACCCGTTTATAGCGCAAAGTTGGAAATACGAATGTGGAAACGCTAAGCTTTTCGACTGATTGCTTCTTGGAATATTTGGACAACAGGACCATTGAAATTTATTGTGTCCGAAGAAATCTCTAAACATATTATAGTATTGTCAATACAGAATAAGAAATGGGGATTACCATGCCATATAATGATAAAGAATTACTCGCAAGGCTGATTCAATGCGAAGCGGGCGGGGAAGGCGACAATGGCATGTACGGTGTTGCTTCCGTTCTTGTAAACAGGAGGAACGTACCTTATGGGGAATTTTTTCGTGTGAGCAACGGAGGAAACATCAGGGCCATCATCGAACAGCCGGGGCAGTTTACCTGTTTAAAAACGAGCGTCGGCGGCGCTTATAACCCGCAAAATATTTACAATATGGATCCTCAGGAAATCCACTATGAAATAGCCGACTGGGCGCTTGCCAACAATACCCTGAATGCCGTCGGAAATTCTCTTTTTTATTATAACCCATACAACCCAAAATGCGCCAGCTATTTTCCGGCGGGCGGAGTCGGTATTATCTATACCAGAATCAATCATCATTGTTTTTATGCACCAACCCAAAAATATTCAAAGACATAAAGAGGTGGAATATGATGAATTCACAGATACCCGGTTACAGTGCGATTTATGCGAATCCGGGTGCTTGTTCCAATTGTCAGCAGACTGGAATGGGCGCGTACAATAACGCGATGACAATACAGATGCCAGGAAAAACAAAAGCCGACGCTTCTTCGTCCATGGATGCCTCCATGCAGGGAGCAGGCGCCGGCGGTTCCATGCAGACGGCCGTGATTCCTTCGGCAATGCAGCAGCCCGCGATTCAGAGCGCCGTAATGGGAACCGCCGGCGGCGGTCAAGCGGCAACACCGGCTACCGCTCAGCTGATGCCTATCACGGATATGACTCAGCCGGCGCCGATGACGGCAGACAGCATTGAATTTCTGAACGGCTTTTTAAGGACCCAGATCGGAAGAAGAGTTCGGGTTGAATTTCTAATCGGAACCAATACTTTTACCGATAAGGCCGGCTTATTGGTTGGAGTCGGAGCAAACTACATCCTGCTTCGAGAAGCAGAGTCCGATGATATTTTGACATGCGACTTTTTCAACATTAAATTTGTAACTATTTTTTACTAATCGGAAAAATGAGATTCCTCGGCAGGAGTCTCATTTTTTTATGCGAAAGTTTCTCCCAAAAGGAAATTTCTTACTACTTATGAAAGTTAAAAAAAATATCATGCATTGCCCCAAAGGAAATATGCCAAACTTAACTTTTTAATGCATATGATAGAATTATTGAGAAACTTAAAAATTATTATTTAACAGGATTGACAAATTTAAAAAAGCTGTGTATGATAGTGAATCATAAATACTTTAGCTCTTTCAATCATTAAAAAATTAATATCATCGCTTTAACAAGGGTGTTTGAGCCAGCGGCAGCAAAGCTGGTTTCAACGCCCTGTTTTTATTATACTTTATTTTCAGGAGGTTTCGTTATGCACAAGAAGTTGGTTGCACTTGCATTAAGCGCTGCAATGGTAGCATCGTTTACCGGCTGCCAGAACGCATCGGGCAGTTCTTCCGCGGCGACATCGGCAGCGGCGTCATCCGCGGCAAGCGGTTCCGCATCATCCGGCGCGGCGGCTCTTTCCGGCGAGGTGAAAATCGGTGCCGTCATGCCGCTGACAGGTTCCGTGGCGGCGTTCGGCCAGTCCGGACAGAAAGCTCTGCAGCTTCTCGAAGACCAGGTGAACGCTGACGGCGGGATCAACGGGCAGAAGCTCACGTTCGTTTTTGTCGACGACGAGGGAAAACCCGCCACCGCGGCAACCGTCGGTAAAAAGCTGATCGACAACGACAAGGTAGTGGCAATTGTGGGCCCCTTGACCAGCAACTGCGCACTTTCTCTGGCGCCGATTGCCCAGCAGTACAAAATTCCGATGGTGACCGGCACCGGCACAAACGAAAAAGTGACAAAAGTCGGCGATTTTATTTTCCGCACCTGCTTTATCGATCCGTTCCAGGGCAAGGTGGTCGCGAAGCTCGCAAGCAGCGATCTGAAAGCCCAAACCGCTGCCATGCTGTATGACAACGGAAACGACTATTCCAAGGGTCTGGCGCAAAATTTCCAGAAGAGCTTTGAAGCGAACGGAGGAAAAGTCGTTTCTTCCGAGACGTATCTGACGGGCGACAAAGATTTTAACGCTCAGCTGACCAAAATTGCCGCGACGAATCCGGATGTCCTGTTCCTGCCGGATTACTATTCCACAGTTGCCGTGATCGCGAAGCAGGCGCGCAGTGCCGGCATCAAGGCAACCTTCCTGGGCGGCGACGGCTGGGATTCGGCGGACCTGTTCAAAATCGGCGGAGACGCGGTCAACGGCGCGTATTTCTCCAACCATTATTCTCCGGACGATACCTCTGCGGAGGTTGTGCAGTTCATCAAGGATTTCAAAGCAAAATACAATACCACGGATGCTCCGGACGCGATGGCGGCTTTGAATTACGACGCGGGGAAAGTCCTTGTTCAGTCCATCCAGAAAGCCGGGTCCACCGACTCCGCTGCCATTCAGTCAGCTCTGAAAGAATATGACGGCACCGTTGTTTCCGGTCATATCAAATTTGACGAAAACCGCGACGCGGTCAAGTCCGCCGTCATCATCAAGACGGACGGCGGCAAGGAGACCTTCTATACCAAGGTTGAACCGTAAGCTTTATTATCTGGGCTGTTGATGATTCAGGCAGAGCATACTTCCCCGCTTAGGGGGAGTATGCTCCTGATTCTGAAAGCCTAAGGGGGAAAATAAATTGTCTCTGCTCGAATTCCTGCAGCAGCTGATCAACGGCGTGTCCCTGGGAAGCGTCTATGCTTTGATTGCGCTGGGATACACAATGGTTTACGGAATTATCGGACTGATTAACTTTGCACACTGTGATATTTATATGGTGGGGGCATACATTGGTTTTTTTGTGGCGACCTACGCGCATCTGCCGTTTATTCCAACGCTGCTGATTGCAATGCTGGGTTCGGCTTTGCTGGGCGTTGTGATTGAGAGAGCGGCTTATAAGCCGCTGCGCAGAACCACTAATATCAATTTGCTGATCACGGCGATCGGCGTTTCGCTTTTGCTGGAAAACGGGTTTAACGCCATGTTCGGCGGCAACCCCAGAACTTATCCGGGCGATATCCTGAAGCAGCAGACGGTCATGTTCGGCCCGATCCGCTCGGACGCTCTGCATCTGATCATTCTGGGGATTTCCCTGCTTTTGCTGGTCCTTTTGAATCTTTTTGTAAATCACACAAAAATGGGAAGAGCCATGCGGGCCACTTCGCTGGATAAGGACGCCGCGGCACTCATGGGAATCAATGTAAACACCACCATTTCAATGACCTTCGCGATTGGGTCGGCGCTGGCGGGCGCGGCCGGAATGCTGGTTGCCATCTTGTATTCCAGCCTGGACCCTTACATGGGCATGATGCCGGGAATCAAATCGTTTGTCGCGGCGGTTCTCGGCGGAATCGGACTAATCCCCGGCGCGTTTGTCGGCGGAATCATTCTTGGTGTTGTGGAAACGTTTATGGCGGCGATCAATTCCAAAATTGCCGGCGCCGTTGCGTTTGTCATCCTGATCGTCATTCTGATCATCAAGCCGACCGGCCTTTTGGGCAAGGCGGTAAAAGAGAAAGTGTAGGTGGCCGGTTTGAAATCTTATATAAAACGCGGCGCGATTTTCCTGGCCGCTTCTCTGGCTGTATTCTGCGTGTTGTCCGTCCTGATTCAAACTGATGTTATCAATGCCTATTATTCGCAGATCCTGATGGTCATCTGCATCAATATCATTCTTGCACTGAGCACCAACCTCATCATTAACTATACCGGGCAGCTGACGCTTGGCCATTCGGCCTTTATGGCAATCGGCGCTTACGCGTCGGCTTTTATCCAGATGAATACCGGAATGCCGTTCTTTTTGTCGCTGCTCTGCGGAAGCGTCGTCGCGGCTGTTTTCGGCTTTCTGATCGGTCTTCCCACCTTGAGGCTGAAAGGTGATTACCTTGCCATTACAACGCTGGGCTTCTGTCAGATCGTCGTTGTGGCCATCCAGAACATCGACGCGCTCGGAGGGGCGCAGGGCCTTGCGGGGATTCCGCCGAAGACGACGTTTCCCTGGGTGTTTTTTTCCATGGTTGCCACCATTGCGATTCTCTATAATATCGTTCACGCCAATCAGGGCCGCGCGATGATCTCCGTACGGGAGGATGAAATTGCCGCGGAGGCAATGGGCATTGATACAACCAGATATAAAATCATGTCGTTTACGACCGGAGCTTTTTTTGCAGGGTACGCGGGGGGGCTTTATGCATTCCTGATGATGTTTATTGACCCGAACAGCTTTAATTTTCTGAAGTCCATCGACTTTGTCATCTATGTTGTTCTTGGCGGCACGGGCGGTTTCGTCGGGTGCATTGCGTCCACCAGTATCCTGACGCTGCTGCCGGAAGTGCTTCGGTTCCTGGGCGGCCTGAGAATGGTAATTTATCCGCTGCTGTTGATTGTCATTATGATTCTCAGAGTCAAGAATATCCGTGTGACAAGTTTTCTGCACAAAAAATCCGGCGCAATGAAACCAAAAGAGAGAGGTGAAGACCATGCCGCTGCTTGATATTGAAAACATTACCATCAAATTTGGAGGTCTGACGGCGGTTTCGGATTTTTCCGTTTCCATGGAACAAAACGATCTTTTCGGTTTAATCGGCCCAAACGGCGCGGGAAAAACAACCGTTTTTAATATGCTGACCGGGGTTTACGCGCCGACAAGCGGAAAAATTGTCTTTAATGGGGAAAGCATTCAGGGAATACAGCCTCATCAGATTACTAAGAAGAAAATATCCAGGACCTTCCAGAACATCCGCCTGATGAAGAACCTGAGCGTGACGGATAATATCAAGGTTTCTTATGCGTATCAGGCACACTATTCCCTGGTTTCCTCCATCTTTCGCCTGCCTTCTTATTTCAGAAAGGAAGAAGAGATCGAAGAAAAATCGCTGGATTTGCTGAAAATATTCGGCCTGCTGGAATTAAAAAATGAAAAAGCCTGTAACCTGCCTTACGGGCAGCAAAGGCGCCTGGAGATTGCCCGCGCGCTTGCGACTCAGCCGAAGCTGCTGCTGCTGGATGAACCGGCGGCCGGAATGAATCCGCAGGAAACGCAGAACCTGATGGAACTGATCCAGTGGATCCGCCGGGAATTCAAAATTGCAATTCTGCTGATTGAGCATGATATGAAGCTGGTGATGGGAGTATGCGAAAACATCGTTGTGCTGGATTACGGAAAAATCATCGCTCAGGGGCCTCCGGATGAAATTAGGACCAATAAAAAAGTCATTGAGGCGTATCTGGGAGAGGAGGCCGCCGATGCTTAAAATTCAGAACCTGAACGTCTATTATGATGCGATTCACGCGCTGACAGATATTAATATTGAAGTAAAAGAGGGCGAAATCGTCACGTTGATCGGTGCGAACGGCGCTGGAAAAACCTCGACGCTTCGGGCGATTTCCGGTCTTGTTCCGGCGAAAAGCGGAACGATTACCTTTGAAGATAAAAAACTGAACGGGTATCCCGCGTACAAAATACCTTATCTCGGGATTTCTCATGTGCCGGAGGGCCGCCGTATTTTCTCGAACCTCACGGTGATGGAAAACCTGCAGCTGGGGGCTTACTGCCGGAAAGACGATGCCGGGATCAAAAAAGATTTTGAAATGGTTTACGCCAAATTTCCAAGGCTGAAAGAACGCATGAAACAGCGCGGCGGGACTTTGAGCGGCGGAGAGCAACAGATGCTTGCCATGGGGCGGGCACTGATGGCAAGGCCGAAAATTCTTCTGCTGGACGAACCTTCCATGGGCCTCGCTCCGATTATCGTTCAGGAGATCTTTCATATTATCAAAGAAATCAACGGCTCAGGAACTACCGTCCTGCTGGTCGAGCAGAACGCGAACATGGCGCTTTCCATCGCAAACCGCGCCTACGTGATTGAGACGGGCAACATCGTTCTGGAAGGCAAGGCCTCCGACCTGCTGCAGGATGATTCCGTAAAGCAGGCTTATCTGGGCGGTTAATCCGGACCCATAGGAAAACAAACGATATGCATGGAATGAAAACCGTTTTCGTTAAGAAAGCGGTTTTTGCATGCCAAAATTAATTCACTCTTGTAATTACCTGAGATAGGCACTATAATAGTTACAAAATCTGCCATATAATTTTTGAAACGATGTGTACCAATTCGCAAAACTAGTTTTATCCGTGAGTTGCAATCCGGCAGACAAAGGAGGGTGTTTTAACACGACTGAAATCAGAGTTCGGCAAAAGATAAAACTTGCGGCCAAACGCCTGACCGCACGCGTAGTCCTTTTCTTTTTGGGACGTGCTTTTCAGGTGCTTTCCCGCCGCGACAAGACAGTGCGCGGCGAAATTAAAAACTGGGAGCCGGGTTTTGTACTTTGCATGAAGGCTTCTTTCAACGGACCGTCCGTGACACTTGCCCGCAGGGACGATGGGATTCGTATGATAAAATCTTCCGGCAGGCCGCGGGCCGATATGACCGTCACGTTCCGCAGCATTGACGCGGCGTTCCTTGTCCTGAGCGGCAGAATCGGAGTTGCTCAGGCTTATGCTCAGCACAGGTTTTTACTCAGCGGCAGCATCTTTGACTGTATGACGCTGGTTCACTGCGTAGATGTGATCGAAGGGTATCTTTTTCCCAGATTTATTGCCGGCAAGATTCTTAAGAGGTTTCCACAGAAGGAATGTTCCACCGTTTTTGTCTATTGCCAATCCCTGTTAGGAGGCTGATGATAAATGCTGCCGAAATATTTTGAATTTTGCAATCCCCCTAAATTGCTGTCCGGTCAATTTGCACTGGAAAACATCCCGAGCGTTCTGACGGATTTGAGGGCGAAAAAGCCCCTTTTGTTATCCGATTCCATGCTGGAAAAGATCGGAATTCTCCGGACGGTCAGCGACGCACTCCTTTCCGGAGGAATACCTCCGCACGGATGTTTTACGGAAATTCCGCCCGACTCCTCCGTCGCCGTTGTCAACCGTGCCGCGGTGCTTTACAGAAGTCTTGGCTGCGACAGCCTGATTGCGGTGGGCGGCGGTTCCGTGCTGGATACGGCAAAAGGGGTAAAGCTTCTGATTTCCCAGGGAATCGACGATATTCTTTCTGCAATGGGGTGCGAAAACATAGACTGCGGCGCCCATGTTCCGTTTATTGCCGTGCCGACCACTGCGGGAACGGGATCGGAGGCCACCATGGTCGCAGTGATCCTCAATCCGGAAAAAAAGATCAAAATGGAATTTATATCGAGCCATCTTCTGCCGGACGCGGCGGTTCTGGACCCGAGAATGACGCTGACCCTGCCGGCGCGGATCACCGCTTCCACCGGAATGGACGCGCTGTGCCATGCGGTGGAGGCCTATACCTGTCTTCAGAAAAACCCGCTGAGCGACACGTTCGCGGTTTCGGCAATTACATTGATCAGGGACAGCCTGACCGTTTCCGTCAAAAACGGGAAAGACCAAAAGGCGCGATACGCAATGGCAAACGCGGCGTTTATGGCGGGCACGGCCTTTTCGAATTCCATGGTCGGCATGATCCACGCAATCGGTCACGCGCTGGGGGGCGTCTGTCACGTGCCCCATGGGGAAGCCATGACCATTCTGATGCCGTTCTGCATGGAATATAATTTTGATAAAATCGGCGATCTTTACGGGGAGCTTCTTCTTCCGCTTGCGGGGCCGGAGGCTTTTGCAGGAACGCCGGAGGGGAAGAGAGGGCGCGAAACCATTTCCGTGATTCGCCGTATGACGGCGGAATATCATGATTTATGCGGATTGCCCATGTCGCTGCGGGAAACGCCGGCCAAAAGGGAGGATTTTGTTTCGGTCGCGAAAACCGCCTTGAACGACGGGGCCATGATCGTCAATCCGAAGTATGTCGGAGAACAGGAGATACTGGAAATTCTGGAAAAAGCATTTTGAGGAGGCGGTAATTACGGATCTTGTTACATTGACGCAGGCGCAGAGATCTTATTTTTTAACGGACGCAACAAAGCCTGTCGAGCGCCGGATGAAAATGCTGGACATTCTGAAATCCGGAATTTTAAAAAGAGAAAAAGACATTTACGCCGCGCTGAAAGCCGATTTGAACAAGTCGGAATTTGAAAGCTATATGACGGAAGTCGGCATGGTCCTGGACGAGCTGCGTTTCATCACAAAACATCTGCGCGGCTGGGCCCGCCCCAGGAGGGTGCCGACGCCGCTGGCACAGTTCCATTCCAGGAGTTTTCAGATTCCTGAGCCCTACGGTGTCGTGCTGATCATGTCCCCGTGGAATTATCCGTTCCAGCTCAGTCTGGAGCCGCTGGTCGGGGCGATCGCCGCGGGAAACTGCGCGATTGTCAAGCCGTCGGCATACGCGCCCCGCACTTCGCAGGTGATTGCGGAGCTGATCGCCGACTGCTTTTCCCCGGAATATGTTTCGGTTGTGCAGGGAGGCCGTCAAGAGAATCAGGACCTTTTAAAGCAGAGATTCGACTATATTTTCTTTACCGGGAGCGTCGCGGTCGGAAAACAGGTGATGGAAAGCGCGTCGAGCTTCCTGACCCCGGTCAGCCTGGAGCTCGGCGGGAAAAGCCCCTGCATTGTCGACCCGACCGCGGACCTGAAAATTGCCGCGAGACGGGTTGCGTTCGGAAAATTCCTGAACGCGGGGCAAACCTGCGTGGCGCCGGATTACCTCCTGATTCAACGGACGGTGAAAGACGAGTTTCTGCACGATCTGATTGACGAAATCAAGGGCTTTTACGGTGACTCTCCGCTGGACAACGACAGTTATCCCAAAATTATCAATGAGAAGCACTTTAACCGGCTGAAAAACCTGATAGAGGGAGAGAGTATTGTCACCGGGGGCAGGACAAACGATAAGGGACAAATTGCGCCCACCATTCTGGACGGAGTCACCGCGCAGTCGCCCGTGATGCGGGAAGAAATTTTCGGGCCGGTTCTGCCGGTGCTCGTCTACGATGATTTGACGGAAGCAATCGATTTGATCAGACAGCAGGAAAAGCCCCTTGCACTTTATCTTTTTACAAAAGACAGAAAGACGCAGAACCGAGTGCTCGGTTCTCTCTCTTTCGGCGGCGGCTGCGTAAACGATACCATCATTCATTTGGCAACCTCTCATATGGGATTCGGCGGAGTCGGAAACAGCGGGATGGGAAGCTATCACGGAAAGGCGAGCTTCGATACGTTCAGCCACTATAAAAGTATCGTGAAAAAATCTTACTGGATCGATCTGCCGTTTCGGTATCCTCCGTACACAGCGTTGAAGGCGAAACTGATTCGTATGTTTTTACATTGACAGGACAGAGATAAAGCAGCACCGTGCGGCCGGAACACCGCACGGTGCTGCTTTATCTCTGTCCGTTGGAGGTTGCTTCATCATCGTCCGTCACCGGCGTCTTTCCTCCGTTCAGCCAGTGAGCGCGTTCCGCGGCCTCCTCGGGCGTATACCATACGCTTTCGGCCTGCCATTCTCCCTCTTCTGTAAAATCTCCGACGGACCATTGTCCGGGCTCCGTCTTTATATAGGAATACATATCAAAACCAACCTTTATCAGAAAGATTTCATATCGGCCGGGGGAAAGCAGCGTTCGATCACAGGTGTGCCTTAATTTTTCCATTTAAAAAGCAGAACGCCGCCGATCATTAGCACGACTCCCGCGAATTTCTGCCAGCAAAAAGGAATGCGGTCCGTGTCGAACCAGCCGCAGCCGTCGATGAGCGCGGCGACAACAAGCTGCGAAATCAGAATAATGGAAATTGCAACGGTTGGTCCCAGTCCTTTGATGGAGAGCATCACGGTAATCGTAATGACAATCCCGAGTAAACCGCCGAGCAGGTAGACTCTATTTACGCCGCCCAGTTCCGCGAAATTCCCTTTTCCAAGGAACAGCAGGACAAGTACGGACAGCAGAAACGCAATCCCCTGTACCAGAACATTTGATTCGTAAAGGCCGATCCGGTCGCTCAGGCGGGTATTCATAACCCCCTGAACGCTCATTGCGGCGCCCGCAAGAATGCTGAAAAGAACAGCCAGCACGTGAGAAACCTCCCAGACGATATTGCTATTATCCTTTCCTCAATCGAGCGCCGCATACCTTAAAAAACCTCATCACAGGATTCTGCTGAGAAATTCCTGCGTTCTCTGTTCCTGCGGATGATCAAAAATCTCGTCGGGGGTGCCGGATTCAATCAGCCGTCCCCGATCCATATAAACAACTTTGTCGGCAACCTCGCGGGCAAAGCGCATTTCGTGCGTGACGACCATCATCGTCATGCCGTCGCCGGCCAGGTTTTTCATCACCTCGAGAACATCGACGACAAGCTCCGGGTCCAGCGCGGACGTGGGCTCGTCAAACAACATGATTTTAGGCTGCATGACAAGCGCGCGGGCGATGGCGACCCTTTGTTTCTGCCCGCCGGAAATCATTGCGGGGTAAGTGTCCGCTTTGTCCAGCAGGCCAACTTTGTCCAGCATTCTTTTCCCCATTTCAACCGCCCGGTTCTTCGGCATTTTTTTTACCTGTGTCAGTCCTTCGATCACGTTATTGATGACCGTCATGTGCGGGAACAGATTAAAATGCTGAAATACCATTCCGACCTCCTGACGCATCAAATTCAGCTTTTTGCTTTTCTGCGTATAGATTTTTCCGTCGATCGAAATGGTGCCCCGCTGTGCTTTTTCCAGAAAATTGACGCAGCGGAGCAGAGTGCTTTTTCCGGAGCCGCTGGGTCCGATGATGACCACCACTTCGCTCGGGTCCACATTCAGGCTGATATTGTCAAGAACCTGATTTTTTCCGAACCATTTGCTCAGATTTTCAATTTTTATCATAGGGAACCCTCCTTACGCCTGACGGCTGCTGGTCTTTAAAGCGTGTTCGATCAGGCCGGTAATAATCGTTAAGACGGAGGTCATTACCAGATAGAAAATGGCCGCGACCGAAAGCGATTCCATCAGCTTGAAATTCGCGGACCCGATTTGCTTTGCTTTCAGCAGCAGCTCCGGGACTGCGATGGAACTGGCGAGGGAGGAATCCTTCAGCGCGATGATAAACTGATTGCTCAGGGAAGGCAGAGCTCGCTTAAAGGCCTGGGGAAAAATAATGCGCCGCATGACCCTCCATTTGGTCATCCCAAGCGAAACTCCGGCTTCCGTTTGGCCGCGGTCCACCGACTGGATCGCCCCGCGGAAAATTTCCGCGATGTACGCGCCGTTGTGAACGCCCAGTGCGACAAAAGCGGCGGGGAGGTTATCCATTTTCACAACGCCGACAAGACCGTAATAAATCAGCAGGAGCTGCAAAAGCAGGGGAGTGCCTCGGATCACCCAGATATAGGCTTTTGCCGGGATGGTCAGCGCCCGGTATTTTGAAATACGCATCAGGGCAAAAAACAGCCCGAGCAGAATCCCGATGAGGATTCCGAATGTTGTAACCTTTAATGTCATCACAGAGGCCGGGACAAAGACTCTGAAATATTTCGTAATATATGTAATCCATTCGTTCAAATAAAACTCACCCTCCACGGCGATAGGGCCCGTTAGAGGGCCCTATCGTGTCTCTCTCGTTTTCTTTCAAATCTACTGAACCGTAATGTCCGCGCCGCCCTGCCATTTTTTGCTGATTTGCGTCAGCGTTCCGTCGTCGTGCATTGCCTGAACGATTTCGTTAAGCTTGTTTAACAGGGACGTGTCGTTTTGATTGACTGCGATTCCCATTTTTTCAACGCGCATAACTTTGCCAAGCAGCTGAAGCTGGTCGCCTTCCTTCATTTTGCGTTTGGCTTCCAGCGCAACCAGCCGGTCGGTAATGACTCCGTCGACCCGTCCGCTGATCAGTTCCAGCATCGTCGAGTTGTCGTCGTCGTAAAGAGCGCTCTCCGCGCCCAGAGTTTTTACATCCTGCTCGAAATTTGTGCCGGTCGCAACGGCGATTTTTTTACCGTTCAGTTGATTGGGATCGGTGAAGCCTGAATCGCTTCTTACAACTAATTGAGCCCCCGAATAATAGTACGGAGTCGTAAAATTGACGGACTGGAGCCTCTCATCCGTGATCGCCATGCTTCCAAGAATCGCGTCGTAGCGGCCGTTGCGCAGCCCTTCGATCAGACCGGACCACTCGCTGGTAACGTAATTCAGTTTGACGCCCATTCTTTTGGCGATTTCTTGCCCAACGTCCACATCGAAGCCGATGACATTGCCGCTGTCATCTATGTAATTAAAGGGCGGGTAACCGCCGCTCCCGACCACCGTAAGCTTCCCTGCGTCTAATACGCGCTGCAGACTTGTGTCGCCGCTTTTCGGCGCACCGGCCCGGCCCCCGGATGTGCTGCCGGCCGACTGGCCGCCCTGCGCTCCGTTAGAGGTGGAACATGCGGACAACAGAATACATACCGAAAGAGCAGCTGCGGTCATCCGGCCTATTTTTTTCAGATTCATTTTGGACTCCTTTCTAATAACAACTTAAAATTTTAGTTTTTGTTGCGAGTTGTAGCATCTATTAAAAATATAGTTCCAATTGATTCGCTAAGAACTAATTGGAAAATAATAACAGACAACTTACATATTCTGTAAAGTTGTCTGTTATTATACCGGATTTTTTTCAGAATGTCAAATTTGCCGTTCTTATAGAAAAGGATCCGGGTAGCGGTATTGCTTCCCTTCAAAATTTTTCATGATGGTTTCCCGGTTGTCCATATGAAGAATGTAATCCATGGAGGCGGGCGTTTTCCCCCCGCCCCCGGGCAGATCGATTACAAACTCAGGGACGGCGAAGCCGGAAATATATCCGCGGATTTGCTTCATCATCTCGATGCCTTCCGCAACCGGAGTCCGAAAATGGCCGATGCCGCTGGAAAGGTCGCACTGATACAGGTAGTAGGGGCGAACGCGGATTTGAACCAGCCCGGTAAACAGCCGGATCAGGGTGTCCCGCCGGTCGTTAACGCCGCGAAGCAGGACGCTCTGGTTCCCCAGGGGAATGCCGGCGTCCGCAATTTTTTCGCAGGCTCGGGCGGAATCGGGCGTAATTTCATCCGGGTGGTTGAAGTGAGTATTGATCCAGATCGGCTGGTACTTCTTCAGCATGGAAAGCAGATGGTCGGTAATCCGCATCGGCAGTACCACGGGAGTTCTGGTTCCGATGCGGATGATTTCCACATGAGGAATGGAGCGAAGCCTCTGAATGACTTTTTCCAGCCACTCATCCGATAAAACCAACGGGTCGCCGCCGGAAAGAAGGACATCCCGCACCTCCTGATGCCGTTCTATGTAGCCGAACGCCTTGTCGAGATCATCGGCGCCCAAAGAAAAATCTTCGCATCCGACCATTCTGCGCCGGGTGCAGTGCCGGCAGTACATGGAGCATTGATGGGTCAGAAGGAACAGAACTCTGTCCGGATAGCGGTGCACCAAGCCGTTTTCGGGGGAATACCGGTCTTCACACAGGGGGTCCGTTTGGTCGCAGGGGTCGACATGAAGCTCAAGGATTGACGGAACCGCCTGCTTTCGAATCGGGCTGTCCGGCTGGTTCGGATCGATCAGGGAGGCGTAATAGGGAGTAATCGCCATACGGAAACGCCGCAGGCATTGTTCGATTTCGGCCTGTTCTTTGCCGGTCAGGGAAACGACCTTTGCAAGCTGTTCCGCGGTGGTGATTCTGTTGCGCATCTGCCATTTCCAGTCGTTCCACTGCTCGGGCGCAACCCCGGACCAGGGCGCGGCGTTATGATATCTGTTTATGGAAGGTCCCCTCGATTCAGAGCGACCGGGTTCATCCCGTATCGCACAAGCGCGCTGTTCAGAACGCTCAAAATCAGGGTCCTGTAATCCATGCCGCAAAACTCCGCCAGCATGGGGTAGTCGCTGTAATTGGGGGCCAGGCCGGGCAGGGGGTTGATTTCGATAAAATAGAGGGTCCCGTCCTCGGAAAGGCGGAAATCGATCCGGGCAAAATCCCTGCATTCCAGCGCTTCATAAATTTCTTTTGCCGCTGTCTTCATGAACTTGCATAATTTTTGGTCCAGACCGGGCGGGCATTGGTATGTGACATAATCCCGATAGTTTTTCTTGACCCTGTAACTGTAAATCCGGTTCCCGATCCCCTGTTGAAGATAGCAGATTTCCATCGGCTCAAACACGGTCAGCCGGTCGGCGTTCCCTAAAATGCCGACCGTGAACTCGCGTCCGGGTATGTACTCCTCCAAAAGCATCGGTTCGTTGTAAAGACTGAAATTTTTCGCAAGGACTCCGTCCAGCTGTTCCTCGTTTTCCACCACGGCAAGCTCGCTGATTCCCTTGCCGGAGCCTTCGGAATCCGGCTTGACGATGAGCGGAAACCGGAGGGAAGCGTTTCGCCGAGTCTGCGGGTTTTTCAGGTACTGATAATTGGGGGTTGTAATCTGATAGGTTGAAAGATATCGCTTGGCGAGCGCTTTGTCCAGCGATACGGCAAGCGTCGTTTCGTCCGAACCGGAGAAGGGAATGCCAAAAAAACTCAAAATGGCAGGGATCTGCGATTCCCTGCCTCTGCCCTGGGTGCCTTCCGCGATATTGAAAACAAGATCAACCCCGGCACTTTTAACTTTTTCAATAAATTCAGAGTCGGCTTCTAAAAGCTCTGCGCGAATTCCCGCAGACTCCAACACTTCCTTTATGGCTTTGATTGTTTCAAAAGAGTCGTATTCCGCCTCCACGTCTTCGGCCCCTGCTGAAGAACCCTTTTGCAGATTATAAGCAATTCCGACTTTTAACGGGGGAGGAAAGCTGTCATTTTCCATTCAAAACACTCTCGTTTTCTTCATAAAGTTGAGAGAACCACCGTTTATTTTTGCTTGCTTCATTATAGCAAAATGAATGCAAAAGGAAATCTTGAAAAATCGCCGTTTCTTCACAAATGCGGCATTGTGGAATCGTTTTTCTCAAATATCCCGCCTGCCCTGTTACTTTCGAAGAATGTCTGGGCCAATCATCAAATGTCAAACTTTGTTTTAATTCTTTCGTGAGAGAAGCATTTATTTGGAAAGAGAGCGTTCCGCGCGATTCGTCTTTGCCTTCGAGAATAAAAAAAATAAAGCCTCTCCTTGTTGAACTGCCGGCTTTTCTGAAGTATAATAATTTTCGAATAAAATACCTTTATTTTCAGACGAAATCATTGGCTTTTCGGCCGTTTTACTTCCGTGAAAAGGTGGCTGGTTCTATCAATATCCGCAAAGACCTGAACTTAAGATTTACCGCTTGGTATTCCTCGGCGCAGGGTTTTTACTGGTCTGCGTTTTGCAGCAGCCTGAATTTCGCGTCGGTGTTTCTGTTATCCAAATCTTTCAGTAACAGCCAGATTGGTATTGTGCTTGCTGCTGCGAATATTCTGGCGGTATTTTTGCAACCTGTGATTGCCGGACTGGCTGACAGATCGAAGAAAATTACGATAAACGGCATCATTATCGCTATGGCGGGGACAGCGGGCGCCTTCGCGGCGGCGCGGTGCTTTCTTTCACATGTTTCCCCTGTCCTGGCGGTTCTTTTTATTCTTGAGCTTACCATCCTTTTTAGCTTACAGCCCTTTCTGAATTCCCTGGGGATGAGAATCATCAACCAGGGAGTTGAGATCAACTTCGGCCTTGCGAGAGGAATCGGGTCCCTGTCGTATGCTGTGCTTTCCATCCTTTTGGGAATTCTGGTTCAACAATTCGGCACGGATTCGCTTTCCGTAATTTCGGTTGGTCTTTATTCGGCGCTTTGTTTTGTGATTTTCTTTTTTTCAAAGCGCCAATTTGCTTTAAAATCCGGAACAGTCCAAGCAGAGTCTTTCCAGGGACAATTGGATTCTAAGAGCGCGAATCCGGAGTCTGTGCTTTCATTTTTGTCCCATAACAAACGATTTGCGGCATTGATGGTCGCGGTTTCTCTTACATTTTGCTCTCACTCCATGATCAATAACTACTTTATACAGATTACGGAGCATGTGGGCGGCACCTCGAAAGAAATGGGGATCGCAACCGGGATTGCGGCGGCGATTGAATTGCCCGCGATGATGCTCTGCGATCTCCTCGTCAGAAAGATCCGCTGCAGCTCAGTTTTAAAATTCTCTCTCGTTTTCTTTACGGTGAAAACGGTGATTACTTTGATGGCAACCAGTGTCCGGATGCTTTATGCCGCGCAGGTACTGCAGTTTTGCTCTTATGCGCTGTTCATCCCGGCTTCCATCTATTATGTGAATGAAGTGATTAAAGAAGAAGACCTGGCCAAGGGCCAGGCCTTCATGACGGCCGCAACCACCTTCGGCGGTGTTACGGCCAGCTTGTTCGGCGGGCTTCTTCTGGACAGCGAAGGAGTCGGAACCATGCTGCTGGTGGGGGTGATTGCCGCCGCGCTGGGCGCCGCAATCGGGTTTTACGCAACTCAAAAGGTTGAGGTTAAAGAATGCGCGCCGGACAAAACGCAGCTTTAACCATGGCAGTGGGCGGTGAAATATGAAAGTTGCAATTTTGGGGTATAGCGGCAGCGGCAAATCGACTCTTGCGAAACGGTTAGCCGAATTTTATGGGATTCCCGTACTGTTTCTCGATACCGTCCGGTATTTACCCAACTGGGTGGAAAGGGACCGGGAAGAGAGCTGCTCCATTGTCCGGGATTTTATGAGCAATGAGTCTTGGGTCATTGACGGTAATTACAGAGAATTTCTGCAAGACGAGCGATTGCAGCAGGCGGACCAAATACTTATTTTAAATTTCCCCCGGGCAGTGTGTTTCTGCAGAGCCGTCAGAAGGTATCTGCAAAATAAAAACCGAACCCGTGAAAGTATGGCGGATGGATGTATTGAAAAGCTTGATCCGGAATTTATCTGGTGGATTCTTTATCGGGGGAGAACCAGAAGCAGGCGGGACTATTATCGCCGGATTGCTTCGCGGTATCCTTCCAAAACCGTTATATTGAAAACCCGGAATCAGATTGAACGTTTTATTCTGGATGTTTTTCGCGGATCACGCTGAGTGCCGTTATCTGCATTCCCGTCGGGGATAAAAGTGAATCCGGGGCTTTAATCAGCCTTGTGTTGTTTTTTCTTTCACAGGGTTACCGGAAGGCGCCCCGCCGCGGAAAGTTCCCCGGAAAGAACCTTGGCGACAGCGTCGCACGCGGCCGCACTGTATTCATAAGCCGCGAGAGAATAAATATCCGCAGACAGTTTTTTCAGTTCGTACGGCTCGCGCAGTGACACCGCAATGGTTGGGACGCCGGTTTTGGCCAGAAGGTTTACCGCTTCCAACTGCCCCGGATGCTTTAGGCCATAGTTGAGTCCAAACACAAAACAGCTGAAGCGGTCGGCATTTGCAAGAACAGGTTCAAGGTCCGCTGGGACCGGGTCCACCGGTGTGACGAGAGCGTGGCCGCCGAATCTTTCCGCCATTCGGCTCGGAAAAGACAGAGACCCGTTCGCAGTTTCCGCTACGACTGTGGTTTTGTGGATGGAGCTTCCGACAAAGCATGGATTTTTGCCAAGCGGGGGCAGAGTTTGACCCGGTCTGCCGACCGGCGTAACGGACTTGGCAGTCATCTCCCGAATTGTCTCCCGGTCCGATATGCGGATCGCTTCAAGCGTTCCCTGTGGAGCTTGCGCATAAATCTCTTTCAGCTTTAAGATTTTTTCAACGGAAGCGTCTGATTCACTCAAATCCAGCTTTCCGCGCCGCAGTGCGTCTTCTATTGCGAGAACCGCTTCCGACGCCAAAGCGTTGCTGTGAGAGATTAGAACCATATCGGCTCCGGCTCCGGCCGCGGCTACTGCGCCGTTGATGGTCCCGTAAAAGTCCTGAATGGCTTTCATCTCCAGACAGTCCGTAATTACAAGTCCGCCGAATCCCAGTTTTTCTTTCAGCAGCCCGGTCAGAATCCTGCGGGACATTGTCGCGGGAATTTTTTCGGGTTCGAGTGCCGGAAAAAGAATATGGGTGCTCATCATTGCCGGGAGTCCGTGCAGGATCGCCTGCCGAAACGGGACCAGCTCTGTTTCGAGCAGCTCCGGCAAGGACTTTCCCACGCAAGGCAGATTCAAATGAGAGTCCGCGTTGGTGTCTCCGTGACCCGGAAAATGTTTCGCGGCGCACAGAATTCCCGCGTCGAGGAGCCCGCGCATCATCTGAATACCAAAACGCGAAACTGCGTCCGGGGTATCCCCATAGCTTCTGACTCCGATCAGGGGATTTTCCGGGTTTGAATTCACGTCCAGTACAGGGGCAAAATTAAAATTGACTCCAAGAGCCTTCAACTCCCGGCCGGTCATTCTTCCAGTTTCGTAAGCATTCGACGGGTCTCCTGTCGCGGCGATCGCCATGGCGCCGGGAATGTTGATGGAATCGGAGGGCAGGCGCGTTACCGTGCCGCCTTCCTGGTCGATTGCAATCAAAGCTCTGCTTCCGGTTTCCGATAAAATCAGATTCTGAATATCCCCGCACAGACAGGCGAGTTGAGACCGATTTTTAATGTTGCGGCGGAACAGGATCACGTTGGAAATCTTGTATTCCCGCACCATGGAAATGAAATCCGGATCCGGCGTGGTTCCCGCCAGGCCGGTCATGACGCGCTGGCCGGCTTTTTGCCGAAGAGTTAACTCTTCTCTCATAACGACTGATCCTCTTTCCGGTTCCGGGCGTTCAGAATGGCCGCCTTCAACCTGCCGCCGCAGGCCGCGAGAGCTTCGCGCGCATGAGTGGCATCCAACCCTGTTTCAATCATCAGGATGGCGGCTTTCACATGCATATCGGCCAGCTTCAGATATTTTGCGGCTGTTTCCGCATCCGCATGGGTTGCGGTGCAGATGATCCGGATCGAACGGTCGTACAGCTTCTGATTCCCGGCTTTCAGGTCGACCATCAGATTGTTGTAGACTTTTCCCATCTTGATCATGACAGCAGTAGTCAGCATATTGAGGACCAGCTTTTGCGCCGTTCCGCTTTTCATTCTGGTGGAACCGGTGATTACTTCCGGTCCGACGATGGGAGCGATGCAAACGTCGCAAATCGCGCCGAGCTTTGTGTTGGCATTGTTGACCAAGCCGACGGTTGTCGCCCCCAGTTCCCCGGCCTTTTTTACGGCCCCCAGAACAAAAGGCGTCCCTCCGCTTGCGGTAATGCCGACCACAATATCGTTTTCGGTAATACCGTGGTCCATGATAAGGCGCTCGCCCGCTTCCGCGTCGTCTTCACAGCCCTCAACCGCTTCACGCAGCGCGCGGTCTCCGCCCGCGATGAAACCCTGAATCAGGCTTGGGTCGGTTCCGTAGGTGGGGGGGCATTCGCTGGCGTCAAGTACGCCCAGACGACCGGACGTACCTGCTCCCACATAATACAGCTTTCCGCCGCGTTTCAGCGCTTGATAACAAAGATCCACAGCCCGGGCGATGGGAACCAGCTCTTTTCGGACCGCCTGCGGTACGGTTTGGTCTTCTTCGTTCATCAAGGTCAGAATTTCTTCGGTTTCACATTCGTCGATATGAAGGGTCCTGGGATTGATGCCTTCTGTTGTGAGGCCCGACAGGTATTGATCCATTGATCATTCACCTTCTTAGATATCGTTTGGAGCTTTTTTGGGGGGGAGTTGAAGCTTGCCCGTTCCAAAAAGAAAAGGCCAACCCGTTTTGCGAGTTGGCTTTCAAATACCGCTATAATCAAAGACCGCCAATCATAGCTGCCCAATTGCAGCCTTTATTGAACTTATTATAAAGAGAAGATTTCAGATTGTCAATACAAGTCAAAATAATATTTTATAATGAAATTTTATTTTAAATTGTTTATTTATTACAGGAATAAGTACAAAATAGTTGAAAAAGGATGACTTTTCATATAAGATATGAATAATTCTTGGCAATAAACTTCATCGAAACACCTGATAAAGGGAGTGAGTTTCATTACACTGGACGATAATGTTTTTTTAAGGCTGCGGGGCGTCCGTAATTCCCTGACGCCGGTGGAAAGAACCATAGAAGAGTATGTTCTTGCGAACAAAAACGAAATTCCGCATCTTTCCGTGAAAGGGCTGGCACAAAAAAGCCACACCAGCGACGCTTCCGTGCTGCGCTTTTGCAAAACGCTTGGGTATCGCGGCTACCGGGACTTCATCGTGGCGGTCTCCGCGGCGCTGGGTTCGGCCGACAAAACGGAAAGCGAATATACGGATATTCAGCCGGGTGATGACTTGCAGACGATCATCACAAATGTCTCCCGAAATAACCGGAAGTCCATAGAAGATACCATGAGTGTGATTGACCGGGATGCAATCGGACGTGCCGTGGAACTGCTGAGAAAGGCCAGCCGCATCGATTTTTATGGAATCGGAGCTTCCGGACTGGTCTGCATGGATGCCCAGCAGAAATTTACGAGAATCGGAAAAACATGCTTTGCCTATACGGACGGGCATTCTCAGCTGACGGCCGCAAGTATTTTAAAATCCGGGGATGTGGCCGTGCTGATTTCAAATTCCGGAGATACGCTTGACATTTTAAACACACTTGAGGTGGCGAAGGAATCGAAGGCTACGATTATTGCCATCACGAGATATGTAAAAAGCGAGCTGGCAAACGAAGCGGATCTTGTGCTGAACTTTTCCACTCCGGAGATTACGATTCGCAGCGGGGCCATGGGGTCGCGCATTGCGATGCTCAACATCGTCGATATTCTGTTTACCGGCGTTGCAAGCGCGAATTATAAGAACGTGAAGGCCCTGCTGACAAAAACGCACAATGTACTGGCGGGTAAGCATAAGCATCTGAACTGGGACAAAGGCTGAAGGCTGGACTGTTATTCAGGCGAAGGCCTTTTCTTGATGAAATAAAAATTCAAAAATGACTGATGCTTTAAAAGTTTATGTTGACAAATAAAACGTGAATGGCTACACTGATTTTAATTTAAGTCCGGTTTTCAAAGAAAATGGCGTGAAATTCGGGTACATAAGAGGGAATCCGGTATGTTGTTCGGAATTGATCGATTGGAAGAATATGATAAACTGTTTCGCGGAAAAAGGCTGGGGCTGATCACTTCGCCGACGGGGATTGACAGTCAGGGAAGAACGACCATTGAACTGATTCACAAAAGATTCGGCCTGCGCGCGCTTTTTTCACCGGAACATGGGGTGCGGGGGAATCTTGCGGCGGGCGAAACGGTCGATTCTTACCGGGACGAAGAGACGGACGTGCAGGTTTACAGCCTTTATCGAGAAAATTCAAAACGGCTGACGGAGGAGATGCTCCGTCAGGTTGACGCGGTGGTTTATGACATTCAGGATGTCGGCACGCGGTATTACACGTTCCTTTATACTCTTCAGTATGCCCTGGAGGATTGCGCAAAGGCAGGGAAATCCCTGATTATACTTGACCGTCCGAACCCGCTGGACGGCGCGACGGTGGAGGGGAACTGCCTGCGGGAGGAATGCCGCTCGTTTGTCGGCGGCTATCCGCTTTGCATGCGCTACGGGCTGACGGCCGGGGAATTTGCGGCCATGGTCAACCGCAGAGAGCGGCTGGGCAGCGATCTTCACGTTATTCCCTGCCATGGCTGGCAGAGGGGCATGCAATTCCCCGATTACGGAACGGTATGGGTTCCGCCCAGCCCGAATATTCCTCGGTTTGACACGGCGCTGCTGTACCCGGGGACCTGTCTGTTTGAGGGCACCTGCCTGTCGGAGGGGCGGGGGACCGCTTTGCCGTTTGAAGTGGTCGGAGCCCCGTTTCTCCGCGCGGAAGAGCTTGCCGGGCGAATGAATCGGAAAGGGCTGCCCGGCGTGTGGTTCCGGCCGGTTCACTTTATCCCGTCCGCGTCCAAATACAGCGGCCGCATGTGCGGCGGCGTCCAAATTCATGTGACGGACAGGAAACGCGCGCGCCCCGTCGATGTCGGAATACATCTTTTGAGCGATCTGCGGGCGGAATACGAGGAGTTTATGTTTCTTCCGCCGGAAAAGGAGAGCGGAAGACGCTTTATCGACCTGCTGAGCGGGGATTCCGCGCTTGCGTCGTCGGTTCGCGCGCCGGAGGATATTTTGGAAGAATACAGGCTGGAAAGCCTCCGGTTCAGGGAACAAACGGAGCAATACCAGCTTTACAAATAACCAATTGTGAAAGGGAGCGTTTCTGTGATTGATCTTTTGGTCAGGCTTTACGAGATAGAGGAGAATCTCGAAGAGGAGCTTCGGCTGCAAAAAGAGGGGATCCGGGTATTCAGACTGCTTGCCACGGATATCGGCAAAGCGGTCGAGTTTGCACGTTCGTTCAGTGAGGGCTGGGCAAACGAGTGCATGGCGGCCGGTACGAATCATCCGCCCACCTGCTTTGTAGCAGTGAGGGAAAAGCAAATCGTAGGTTTTGCCTGTTACGACGCGACCGCAAAGGACTTTTTCGGCCCGACCGGCGTTTTAAAGTCGGAGCGCGGAAAAGGTGTCGGGGCGGTCTTGCTGAAAAAATGCCTTTGTGCAATGCGTGCTCAGGGGTATGTTTACGCGGTAATCGGCGGAGTCGGCGACGCGCTGCCTTTTTATGAAAAAGCAGTTGGCGCGACTTCTATTGAACGCTCCTCTCCGGGAGTTTACTCCACGCTTATAGGATTTTCCTCCTGACCTACAGGGGAGTGATGGCTGAGATAAGTTGTTATAACGACAGGAGGGAAGAAAATGAAGTCTGCACGGATACGTTCGTCCACAGCCGTACTGAAGCAGGCGCCGGATGAAAAAAGCGAAACGGCGGATGAGGCCCTTTGCGGCACGCGGGTTGATGTTCTTGAGGACGGCGGAGAGTGGCTTCGCGTCCGGACCGATTATCTTTACGAGGGATGGGTGCGTGGGCGTGATCTCTGTGTCGGCGACGAGCTTTTGCGGCGGTGGGGCACCATGCCTCAAAAGCTCGTATGGCAGGCGTGCGCCGATTTATTGGACGTCCCCAAAGTACAGGGCCGCCTAATTACGGGCCTGTACCGCGGGTCGCTGCTTGGCGTCACGGAAGAGTCCCAAAACGGCTACAGAAAGGTAAGTCTCTGTGACGGGCGCATGGGCTGGATCTGGGAAAATTTCCTGACCGATCCGCCGTCGGACTGGACAAGGAAAGAGCCGAAAGAGCTGCGCGAAGCGCTGGTTCAGACCGCTTGCCTTTATCTGGGCGTACAGTACCGCTGGGGTGGGAAGACCCCGCTTGGCATCGACTGCAGCGGACTTTGCTCCATGGCTTATTTGCTGAACGGAATCAGGATTTGCCGGGATTCCCATATTCTTCCCGAATTTCCCATGCGGGAAATCAGCCTTGACCGGGTTGAAGCCGGCGACCTTCTGTTTTTTCCGGGCCATGTGGCAATGTACATGGGGAACGGGCGCTACATTCATTCAACAGCGGGAAATAACTGCCACGGCGTCGTGGTGAACAGCCTTGACCCGGGCGCGCCGGATTACCGTGGGGATCTGCCCAAAAAGCTGCTGTGCTGCGGCAGTATTTTCGTCTGAAAAGGGGAGGACGGCATGGACCAGTATGTAGTTGGAATGGACGGCGGCGGAACCAAGACGGCTGTTTCCGTCTGTGACCTGTCCGGCACAGAGCGGGAGCGTTTTTCTTCCGGAGGCATCAATTACAACGGGACCGACGAGCGGAATGTTGAAAAAAGCATGCGTGAAATTTTTATGCGGCTTGAGCAGTCCTGCGGGCTGAGTAATTGCCGCGCGGTTTGCCTTGGCGCGGCGGGAATCAGCAATCCGGAGGTTGGGGGCAAGCTGGAAAAGCTGATTCAAAGCTGCGGGTATCACGGCCCGCTTTGCATTACGGGCGATCAGCAGACCGCGCTGTTCGGGGCGATGGGAGAACTTTGCGGCGTGATTCTGATTGCTGGCACGGGCTCTGTATGCTATGGAAGAAACCCGGAAGGCCGGGAACACCGGACGGGCGGGTGCGGCCATTTGATCGACGACGGCGGCAGCGGCTACGCAATTGGACGGGATATCCTTTCCGCTGTGGTCAGGGCTGGGGACGGGCGAGAAAAACCAACGGTTTTGTCCGGCATGCTCGCCTCCCGGAGCGGACTGAAAACATCGGACGAAATCGTGCGGTTTGTCTATGATAAAAATACAGGGAAACGGGAGATTGCCGCGCTTGCCAAATTACTGCCGGAAGCCTGCGCGCAGGGCGACGGGACGGCTCTGGCCATTGCGGACCGGTGTGTGACGGAACTGTTTCTTCTGGCTGTTCCGGTTTTGGAGCAGCTGGGATTTCAGAATGGTTCCATCGTGTTTTCAGGAAGTATTCTGCAAAAAAATCTTTTCGTCCGTGAAGGACTTCTGAAAAAGCTGACGGAAAAGTATCCGGGGCTGGAATGCAGAATTCCGGCCAGGGACGCGGCTTACGGCGCCGCGATGATAGCACTGAAAAACAGCGGAGCCTGACGTGTCCCACAAAAAAGAGATCATTGCAGAGGAAGAGCCGCGTATGCAGCCGTGTGAAGGACCCTTCGCAGCCTGAGCTGCGCATTGTTGTCGCGTGTGGGGTGTACGCGGTTGGCGAGCAAAATTACATAAAGTCCGGTTTGGGGAGAGACAAGCAGGTGCGTACCGGTAAAACCGGTGTGTCCGAACGCGGTCTGGTCGAAAAATGCGCCGGAATAGCTCTGAAATCCGTTCGCTAAATGGAAGGCAAGCCCCCGGTTTTCATCCTGTCCGGGCGTATAATTCCTGATGGCCGCCCTGAGTGTGGACTGCGACAGGTACCTGCCGGTTGGCGCTTCGCCTCCGCACGCGAGCATCCGGGCGAAATGAATGCAGTCGTTGATGTTGGAGAAAACTCCGGCGTTCCCGGAGACTCCCTCCAAAAATCTCGCGTTTTCATCATGTACAATTCCGCACAGCCATTCGCCGGTCTTCGGATCTTTTTCTGTAAACGCCGTGTTTTCCCGCAGGGAGGGGTCGGAAAGTCTTCCGTGATTCAGCCTGTGATAAGAGGTTGAGGACATTTTGAGCGGGCGAAACACGATTTCTTCCGCCAGTTGATCGAGCCGTCCGGATAGAATTCGCTCCAGAATTTTTCCAAGAAGAATAAAGCCGGTACAGCTGTAAATCACGGTGCTTCCGCAGGCAGCGGCCAGAGGAGCGCTTAAAATCAGGCTTACGCAGTCCTCCGGGTCGGAAATCGAATCCTCCAACAGAATATGGGCGGGAAGGCCGCTGGTGTGTGTCAGCAGATGAAAAATCGTGATCTGTTTCTTGTCTTCCGGGACCCGGTCGCCAAGATATTTTGCGATCGAATCCGCAAGATCGAGTTCTCCGGATTCCAGAAGTTTCAGCGCGATCATGCCGGTGGACATGATTTTTGTCATGGACGCCATATCGTAACGTGTCTGCTCGTTGACGGGTCGCCCCTCCGGAGTAAACGAGGTGACGCCGTAGGATTCTCTGACAAAAAGACGGTCTTTTATTCCAATGGCAAGTTCCGCAGACGGAATAGAACGGTTCCGGACGGCTGCTTCAACCAATTCTGCGGCTCTTTCAAAATGAGGGTCCATCATTCTTTTTCCTTCTTCTTTGATTTTTTCTCATCATAATCGCTCAAATAAAAAAATTCAAGACAAAATAAAAAATAAAATTTCAAAATTTTCAATCAATTTGAAATAAAACTATATTGACAATAGGGCGTAATGTTGCTATGATGTTACCTAAAGATGAGCGATGAGGTTCTGGAATCGTTCATCTTTTTTGCTTTTTTACCTTGAAACCCCGGAAATCTATGCAGTTTAACAAAGATATAGGAAAAATCCAGATTGGATTAAAATTACAAGGAGGCATGTGTTATGAAGTCAAAAAGAAAGGGAATTGCATTTTTACTTGCCTGCGTTATGATCCTTTCCGCCGTTGCGGGATGTTCGGGCGGGGCGGATAAAGCCAAAGATACGTCTGAGGGTCAGGTTACGCAGGGTCCCCACGGGATTGAGTATGCGGCCGACCAGACCCTCCACACGGTTTACAGCAGTGAGGCAACATCGCTGAACCCGTTTGCCGACGGTTCTGCAAACGATTGGGAGGCGGTTTCCAACTGCATCGACGGACTGGTGGAGGTGGACCAGTACAAGAATACAGTGCCCTCTCTGGCGGAAAGCTGGACGGTCAGCGACGACGGAACCGTGTATACGTTTAAAATTCGCAAGGGGCTTCAGTGGGTTGACGCGGAAGGCAACCCGATGGGCGAATTGACCGCCAAAGACTTTGTGACCGTTGCAAACTGGATTTGCGACCCGGCAAACGCGTCCGGCTCCACTCTGTATTTCAGCGGGATCGTAAAAGGCGCCAAGGATTTCATCGCCGGTAAAACCAAGGACTTCAGCACCGTTGGTTTTAAAGCCGTGGATGACAATACCCTGCAGATCACTTTGGAAGGTCCGCTCCCGTATTTCCTTTCTTACTGCGGCAGCTACATGCCGGCCTATACACCCCTGTTTGAAAAGCTGGGCAGCAAGTACGGCGCGGATAATAATTCCATGTATTATATCGGCGCGTACCGCATGACGACATTTGCGCCGCAGTCGAAACGTGTCTATGAGAAAAACGACAGCTACTGGGATTCGAAAAACGTACATATCAAGAAAATCATCAGTACCTATAACGCTGAGGCACCCACGCTTGCGCCGGAAATGTTCCTGCGCGGTGAGGTTGATAAGGCGCCAATCAGCACGGATATTCTGGACCAGTGGATGAAGGATTCGAAAACGAAGGATATCGTCATCCCAAGCCTGCCGGACACCACCTATATGTTTTATTACGCGTTCAACTATATGCCGAAATTCGACCAGAAGTACGAGCCGGACAACTGGAATAAGGCGATCAGCAACGAGAACTTTCGTCAGTCGCTGTACTGGGGGCTTGACCGTTACAAAGCGTTGCTGACAAAAGACCCGTACAACGCCCAGATGCTTCAGTCAAACAGCGTTACGCCGAAAGACTGGTGCAGTGTGGACGGCAAGGACTATACGGAAATCGGCGACATGGCCGCGATTACCTCAAGGCCAAATTACAGCTTCGATTCTCAGAAGGCATTGGACTATAAGGAAAAGGCCAAGAAAGAACTTGAGGCGGAAGGGGTCACTTTCCCGATCAAAATGCTGATGCCCTATAACCCCACAACCACCTACTGGGCCAAAGAGGTTCAAGTTGTCAAACAGCAACTGACCGCTTTGCTTGGCTCCGATTATATTGAGCCGATTCTGGAGGCAGGTCCCTCCACCGGATTCCTTTCCTCCGTCCGCCGCACCGGCGATTACGCGTTCATGAAGTGCAACAACGGCGCTACGATTGCGGACCCGGCCGCGTGGCTGCCGGCTTTCGCGAAGGGGAACAACTGGACTTTCCTTGATCAGGCGACGGACCCCGCGGTAAAATCACTCATGGATCAATATTACGCCATGGTAGATGACGCAAACTCCGTCTACACGAAATCGACGGAACGCTACGAGAAATTCGCAAAAGCGGAAGCATTCCTGCTGAACCACGCGCTTGTGATCCCTTACTCCACGGATAACAAGGATTATATGGTAGAGCGCCTGAATCCGTTCGAAGCGGAAGACAGCACGTCCGTACGCTTTAAATATCAGCGCGTGCTGAGCAAGCCGCTGACGAAAGACCAGTGGTCGGCACTTTACAAGGATTGGCAGACTGCCAAGGAAAAATCAATTCAAAAGTAGTCACAAGCCTACTTTAAAATAGGACTGACAAAATTCCGTGCTGTGGAAGAAAGCGGTGCCCGGCATGGAATTTTGCCATACATTCTGGCAGGAAATATTCTGAATCAGGGGGGCTGTTGCGCTTATGCTGTGGTATTGTGTCAAACGGTTGCTACGCTCTCTGGGCAGTCTTTGCATTATAATTGTGATTGTCTTTTGCCTCTTAAGGCTGATGCCGGTTGAAGGCTATTTTCCAAATTACGATAAAATGAGTGCCCAGGAAATTCAAAACGGATTGCAGAAGATGGGGCTGACCGCTCCGTTATATCAGCAGCTGTTTCATTTTTTCGGAGAATTGCTTCATGGGGATTTGGGAGTGTCGAATATCTACCGCGTCGATTATCCGATTGTCAGGATCATCGCGCAGAAAGCGCCGGTTTCCATCGAGTTCGGACTGATCGCAATGGCCATCAGTCTGCCGCTTGGTCTGGCCCTCGGCGTGCTGATGGCGAAGAAAAAGGGCGGATTCTGGGACCAGTTCGGCACGGCCTATATCGTATTTATCGAGGCGGTCCCTATTATGTTGATCTATCTGTTTCTTCAGTTGTACGGCACCAGTGTGTTCCATCTTGGAATCCTGTATGATTCCGACAAGCCTGCCACCGCTATTTTGCCCGTTCTTTCGCTTGCTCTGCCCTCCGTTTCCGGGTATGCCATGTGGCTGCGCCGCTTTATGGTCGACGAATCCAACATGGAGTACATTAAATTTGCAAAAGCCAAGGGCGTGCCGAACAACGCCATTTGGTTCAGGCATGTATTCCGGAACGCGATGGTGCCCCTTGTCCAGTTGATTCCGGGTTCTCTGCTGCTGACTATCGCCGGTTCCATCTATGTCGAATCGCTGTATTCCATTCCCGGAATGGGGGGGCTGCTGGTAGATGTGATTAAACGGCAGGACAATACCATGGTACAGGCGCTGGTCATCGTTTTTGCCGCGTTAAGTATCTTTGGGCTTTTGCTGGGCGATATCTTAATGGCGATTGTAGATCCGCGCATCAGTCTAACGAAAAAGGCGGTATCCAGATAATGTCGAAGTTTTCAATTACGGAACAATACACCGAAAAGCTGGAAAAGCCTCTGCTGGAAGAGCTGAAACAAAAGGCAGAAAATTTGAAAGACGATCTGACGCCGGAGGAAATTTCCAAGCTGGAACCTAGGCTGTTCAGCCGGGTGGAGTATAATCAGGGCGAGGCCGAAAAGGTCGGATATTCGGATTATTCCTATTGGAGGGGAACCCTTCGGATGTTCCTGAAAGACAAGGTCGCCATTGTTACGCTCTGCATATTGGTGGTCGTCATTCTGTTTACACTGCTTCAGCCGCTGATGCCGGGGCAGATGGATCCCAACCTGATTAACAACGACCCGACGACCGGGATGCAGATCAGCAATCAGAAACCGAATGCTACCTTCTGGTTCGGTACAAACTCCATCGGGCAGGATCTTTGGAGCAGACTGTGGGCGGGCACCAGGACTTCCCTGTTCATCGGTCTTTCGGTCGCGCTGATTCAGACCGTGGTCGGCATCGGTATGGGGGTCCTGTGGGGTTATATCAGAATGCTCGACTTTTTCTTTACGGAGCTTTATAACGTGGTCAGCAATATCCCGACGACCATTATCCTGATTCTTGCGTCTTACATTATGCGACCGAGCGTCAGCACCATCATTATTGCCATGTGCATTACCGGCTGGCTCGGCATGGCGCGGTTTATCCGAAACCAGGTGCTCATCATCCGCGACCGGGATTTTAATCTGGCGTCACGGTGCCTGGGAACGCCCACCTGGAGGCTGATTCTTAAAAATCTTCTGCCTCAGATGGTGTCGATCATTACGCTGCGCATGTCGCTGGCCATTCCGGGCGCAATCGGCTCCGAAGTGTTCCTGACCTATATCGGACTGGGCCTGCCGGTGGAAACGCCATCCCTCGGCAACCTGGTCGATCAGGGGCGCGTGCTGATGATGTCCCCGGCGCTGCGGTATCAGCTGATTTTTCCCGCCGTTGTTGTTTCAGTGATCACCGTATGTTTTTACCTGTGCGGGAATGCTTTTGCGGACGCGGCGGACCCCAAGAATCATACATAAGGAGAAAATCATGGAACGAGAGGTTATCTTGTCGGTGCGGGATCTGAACGTAAAATTCCGGATGCGCAAAAAAGCCCTGCATGCGATCCGCGGTATTTCACTGGACCTGTATCAGGGCGAAAGCTTGGCTATCGTTGGGGAATCCGGGTCGGGAAAATCCGTCCTCTCGAAGAACTTCATCGGCCTTTTGGACAAAAACGGTTATGTGGAATCCGGTACGATCCTGTTCGGGGGGAAAGATATTACACACCTGAAGGAGAAAGAGTGGGAGCAGATCCGGGGCGGGCAAATCGCCATGATTATGCAGGATCCGATGACAAGCCTGAATCCGCTGAAAAGCATCGGGTGGCAGATCTGCGAGGCCCTGAAATATCACCGGAAAATTGTCGGGCAGGCGGCTCAGAAAAAAGCGGCCGAGCTTCTGACGGACGTCGGAATCACAGAGCCGGAAACAAGGCTGAAGCAATATCCGCATGAATTTTCCGGAGGAATGAGACAAAGGGTTGCAATCGCGATCGCCGTTGCCTGTAACCCGCAGGTACTTATTTGTGACGAACCGACCACAGCGTTGGACGTCACGATTCAGGCACAGATTCTGAACCTGCTGAAATCGCTGAAAGACCGCTACGGGCTGACTCTGGTCTTTATTACCCACGACTTGGGCGTCGTTGCTAATATTGCGGACCGCATCGCCGTCATGTACGCGGGCGATATTGTGGAAATCGGTACCTGCTGTGAAATCTTTTATGACCCGAAGCATCCCTACACCTGGGCGCTGCTTTCGTCTCTACCGCAGCTTGGCACAAAGGGTGAAAAGCTGTATTCCATTCAGGGAACGCCGCCAAATCTCTATCTGCCCATCCGGGGCGACGCGTTTGCGCCCCGAAACCCGAACGCGCTTGCAATCGATTACCTGCACCGCCCGCCTTATTTTCAGGTCAGTGAAACCCATAAGGCAAAAACCTGGCTTTTAGACAGCCGGGCGCCCAAAATCGCTCCCCCGGAACAGATTCAGTCCATTCGCAGCATTTGTTTTTTGGGAGGAGAAACCGATGGTAGAGAATAAAGAAGTCCTTTTGAGCGTCAAAGACCTGAAAGTTGCGTTTGGTGCGAAAAAACACAGATTCGAGGCTGTCCGGGGAATCAGTTTCGATATCTACAAAGGGGAGACTTTCGGACTGGTCGGTGAATCCGGATCCGGAAAAACCACGGTCGGAAGAGCGATTATCAGACTGATTCCCGTCAGCGGCGGGGAGATTGTCTTTAACGGGGAGCGTATCAGCGGGAAAATCCCGCGCACGCTCGACAAAAAGGTGATCCGGAACATCCAGATGATTTTCCAGGACCCCATGGTCTCTCTGAACGAGCGTGCCAAAGTGGATTATATTGTGAAGGAGGGGCTTTTCAATACGGAAAAAGGTCTCTCTGCGCAGGAATATGAAGACAGGGTACAGAAAGCTCTGATGGATGTGGGCCTGCTGCCGGAGTTTGCGGGGCGGTTTCCTCACGAATTTTCAGGAGGTCAGCGCCAGAGAATCGGAATTGCCAGGGCGTTGATTATGAAGCCGTCGTTTATTATTGCGGACGAGCCGATTTCCGCGCTGGATGTTTCCATCCGCGCGCAGGTTTTAAATCTGCTGAGCAATTTGCAGAAAGAACGCGGACTGACTTATCTTTTTATCGCGCACGACCTGTCCGTCATGCGCTTCATCTCGGACCGCATTGCCGTAATTCATAAAGGGCGGCTTGTGGAGATGGCCGAGACGGAGAAACTCTTTCAGCATCCGCTGCATCCCTACACGCAGGCGCTGCTTTCCGCCATTCCTTTGCCGAATCCCGAAGCGGAAAAACAGAAAAAACTAAAGGTTTACGACCCCGCCTGCCATGATTACTCCACCGACCCGCCGGTCTGGGCAGAAGCGGAAGAAGGCCATTTTATTCTGGCGAATCAGGCGGAACTGAAGAAATACCGCGAAGTTTTGCAGCATGAGAGGTAAAAGGGAAATGAGAGCATGAGAAGATATCGTTGCAAGCATTGCAGGAATATGCGGGACCTGGGCGGTTACCCCGCCGCGGGGAGCGGTATCACGGCGTGGGGCCGGTTTATCAGGAGTGATGCGCCGGTTCTGCTGACGAAGGACGAAACAGCCATGCTGCGAGAACGAAATATCATGACCGTAATTGACCTGAGGTACCCGGATGAAGCCGAAAGAAAGCCCTGTTTCCTTGCCGGGGAAAAGGGCTTTTCCTATTACAATTTCAGCATCGGTTCTGGGTTCGTCCCCGCCGAAGAAGAAGAAATCAAACATTCTTATATGACTTTTGTCCATCATCAATCTGCGATGAAACAGGTTTTTCAAACCATGGCCAAAGCAGACAACGGCGTCCTTTTCCACTGTTCCGCGGGGAAAGACCGCACCGGGGTTGTGTCCGCCCTGCTGCTTTCTCTTGCTGGTGTGGAAGATTGCGATATTCTGGCGGATTACGAGGTGTCCTATACTTATATCCGGCCGATTTTGCGGAAGCTGAGGGAAAACGACCCCAGCCTTCCGGCTTTTGCCGGCAGATCCAAAATAGAGTATCTGGAGGATTTCCTGAAACTGTTTCGAGCCGAATATGGCTGTACCGAGGATTATTTGACGGGGATCGGGTTGGATCGGACGATTCTTCTTCGGCTGAAATCCAGACTGCTGGATGAAAGCGGCTTGCCATAAGAGTAGGGGGCCGGCGGGCGTTGGCGCGCGTGCCTTTTTGAAAACGGGAGGGAAGAGAAATGAAAATAACAAATGTGCAAGTTCAGACCGTGGAAGTACCGCTTTTGGAACCGTTCCGAATTTCTCTGGGTGTCATCACTCACGCGAGAAGCGCGATTGTGTCCCTTGAGACGGACGAAGGGCTTGTGGGGTACGGAGAGGGAGCCCCCGGCTTACTGGTTACCGGCGAAAATCTTCCCGGAACGGTTGCCGGAATCGAACTGATGAAACCGGATCTGATCGGACTTGACCCGACCGATTTGGAAGCCGTCTACTGGGCGATGAACCGGTCACAGGCGCATGCCCCAAGCGGGAAAACGGCGGTTGACATGGCCTGTTACGATTTGCTTGGTCAGAAAGCCGGACTTCCGGTTTACAAGCTGCTTGGCGGACTGAGCAACTCCATCGAAACAGATATCACCGTGAGCATCAACCGACCGGAGGTCATGGCGAAAAAAGCAAAAGCCTGGGTCGAAAAAGGGTTCGATACCGTTAAAATCAAGGTGGGAACCGGAAGAAGCGAGGACCTTGCGCGGATGAAAGTCATTCGTGAGGCAGTCGGCCCGGATGTAAAAATCCGCGTGGATGCGAATCAGGCCTGGTCGGCGAAAGCGGCAATCCGGATGATTGAATGTCTGAATGAATATGATCTGGAGTTGGTGGAACAGCCTGTGCCGTATTATGATATCGAGGGGCTGGAGTACGTTACAAAGCATACGAACGTGCCGATTATGTCGGATGAAAGCTGCTTCACGGCGACGGACGCGCTGCGCCTTGTTGAAAGACGTGCCGTTGATATTCTCAATATCAAACTGATGAAGTGCGGCGGAATCCGCGAGGCTCTGAAAATCAATACGGTCTGTGAAACCGCAGGAATCCAGTGTATGCTTGGCTGTATGATTGAGGAGACCAATGTGGGAATTACAGCCGCGGCCAGTCTTGGCGCGGCGCTGAAAAACATTACCCGGGCCGACCTGGACGCTACGTTCAGTCTGAGCGATATGCCGTTTGTCGGCGGTATGCGGGTTGAAGGGGCCAACCGGCTGGTGCTTTCAGAAGAACCGGGGTTCGGCTTTGTCGGGCTGAACGGGAGCAAAGGAAAGAAATGATTCCAGGCGCTGGCGGAGCGGAATGTGCTTTTCGGCGGAAAAGCATTACATTGAGAGGATGGGATTCTGTCGTGTACTCGGATTTAAAATATCTGGAAGTGCCTCTTCCGGAAGATATTCAAAAAATGAAATGGCATGGGGACTTTGAAACCGTGCGGAGAGTCATCGGCCGCAGGCTTCGTTCGGAACTTCCCTCTGCCTTGCGGAAACGTCTGGAACTGGAACAGGAAATCCTTTTGAGGATTCCCGAGCAGTATCCTTATTCCTGGGAGCAGGCCTGCACAATCCTGAAAGAAAATATTGCCGATTTCAGGGAAGAGGAGCTAACCGCTTTCTGGGAAGACAATATGGTCGAGTGGATTTACGTTAAAGGGAAAGTCCGTTTTCACCGAAAGTTTCTGGATAATCTGATGAAGACAAGGCCGCAGCTTGCATTGCGGAATCTGCACCCGGAAAACCAGAAGGAACGAAATGCAAATTACGAGCTTTTAGATGCATCCATTGCGGAGATGAAACAAAAGGGAGAACTGAACACCTATTTTCACATCCGCAGCACCATGCAAATTCAGGAAAGCGCCCGAAGAATCGGCGAGACCATTCAGGTACACCTGCCGATTCCGCTTGAGTACGCGCAGGTTCGTAATTTTAAACTGCTGTCCGTTTCCATGAAACCGACTCACGTTGCGCCGCCCGACTATCCCCAGCGGACCGTCTGTTTTGAAACTGCTTTAGAGGAAAACCAGAAGTTTGTGGTCGAATATGAGTTTGAAAGCCATCTGGAATATCAGAACATGGAGCCGTCGCGGGTTCTGGACGCGCAGCCTGCTTTTTACACGGAAGAGCTTCCTCCGCAGATTCATTTCACGCCGTATCTTCGCATGCTGGCGGCGGAAATAATCGGCGATGAAAAAAATCCGCTGCTGAAAGCAAAGAAAATTTACGTGTATATTACGACACACGTGATGTATTCTTTCGTCAGGAGTTACAGCACCATTACAGACCTTACCTCTTACGCTGCGTGCGGGCGGAAAGGTGACTGCGGAATTCAGGCGCTTTTATTCATCACGCTTTGCCGGATCGCAGGAATTCCGGCAAGATGGCAGGCGGGACTCTATGCGACGCCGTATGAAGTCGGCGAGCATGACTGGGCGCAGTTTTATATCGCGCCGTACGGATGGCTTTTTGCCGACTGCTCTTTCGGCGGCACGGCCAAACGCAACGGCGCGGCGGAACGGTGGGAATACTATTTCGGCCATCTCGACCCGTTCCGGATTCCCCTGAGTTCCGAGTTTCAGCACGAGTTTGCCGTCCCGACCGGGCATTTCCGGAACGACCCCTATGATAACCAGGACGGCGAGGCCGCATACGCGGACAGAAACCTCACGTCGGCGGAATTTACGACAGTACATGAAGCGCTGGAGCTCAGACAGATCGAGTGAATCGTTCAAAATCTCTTCTCAGCCGCTCTTTTACCCGGTGAACGAAGCGTCCTGATTCAAAAAGGCTGCGGAAAAACCCTGCGAAACATGCCCGAATGAAGTTCCCGGATTCTTTTTCAGTGGAGTACCGCTCAAAAATGGAATTCGGAAACTCTTTATCTTCCCGCTTTTCATATACCTCAAATTCGGTTAATCCGGGATTGTCTCCCGAAAAATCCGTGATTTGAAACGAAAAGGCACGGATTCCGGTTTGAGTTTCAAATTCCACGATTGTTCTTTTTCCGGAATTGTCGAAAGGGCCGGTTTCCAGGCAGAAACCGTTGTCGAATCGGATGATTCCGTTTTTGACATGGTCATCCGGGGCAAAATTTTCATAGAGGCAAAAGCAGGAAATGTTTACCGGCTCAGGGAACGTAAATTCAACCGATTTTACGGGGTCATTCCGGTCAGGCGACCAGACGCAGTTCCCGAATATCCCGATCCCGTCTCGTTCTGCGGCAAGATCCGGGCAGTCGATGAGCTTAAAATCGTTTAGATATTCCGGGTTTCCGGAAGACGCTTTGATTTTCGCCCGATAGGACAGACTCTTCGTACTGCGGAACCAATAGACGAGGTCGGAGTTGCAGATTCTGTCGAACCTCCATTTTGCCGCTTGCGAACGGTGTTCCCGCAAGGCTTGGTAAATCACATTTTGCCACGGAATCAGCGTTCGCGTTTTCGAAGGGACGGAAAGTCGGATTCTTTCATTCCACGAGTAGGCAGGGATGTCCAGTTCAAAACGGCTGTCGTTTAAAAGCGTTCTGCGCGGGGGCAGGGTCGGCTGCTCCGGCACATGAAAATAGTCCTTTGGTCCGTTCCACACCCCGGCGTAGGCAAACTTTTTCAGGACGACGGGATGATAGCTGTTCCCGGAATTTAAAATTTCACCCAAAACCTCTTCCAGCATCAGGGAGGTACAGCGATGGTCCGGGTGCCAGTCAAAATCAACCGAGATCAGCACCTGTGCGCGCAGGTCCAGCAGAATATCGCGCAGATCCTTTTTGTAGTGGTTACGTGTGTAGGTATGGTGAAATCCGCATTTCTGAAACCGGTAATCAGGGTGGTTTTCCAATCCGTAGGTTTTCAGGCGCCCGCCGGCCGATTCCAGCGGCACGTCCCCGCCCGCGTTATAGAGATGCCTGCTTCCTTTCCAGCCGTCCCCATACCCCATAAACAGAATGTCCTTTTCATCAACGCCCAGAATTTTCAAAGCACGGATTGCTTCTTTTAATCTTTCCGGGCCCTGACCGGGATGATAATCGCCGTTTGTGGTGTACAGGACGGCAACGCTGCTTCCATCGTGCGTCAGGCGGTGAATCAGCTGCCCCGCCACATTGATTTCGTCGTCCGGGTGCGGAACGATGACCAAATATTTTCTGTATTCCGTCTGCATGATTCCTCTTTTCATTCCGGATCGGCTTTTGATTACTCCTGCGTTCCGCGCAGGACTTTTTTGATTCCGGATAAAAAAGATCGCGGAGGAAAGCCGTGAAATTTTGATGGCGAGGCGTATTGTTTCGCAAGCTCGCGAAACGGGCGCCGGTCGATTTCCTCAAAAAACTTACGGCGGTTTCGTCCGGCCTTTGCAGCGCGTTCCATACAGAAATTTTCGGCCCGAATTTCATCCGTCCCGCAATTTGCCCAGATCAGGCGCGGCTTGATTCGTTCAAAGGCCGCCCGGCCCTTTGAAGTGTTAAGAATTACCGCCGAGGTGCCTTTGTCGGTGTCCAGCTCCGGATGGATTTTTTCTATTCCCCAAAAATCCCCCAGAGTAATGTCTCCTTCCTGAAGACAGTGAAAAGGGCATTGGTGGCAGGAGGGACGGAGGAAAAGGTTACGCTCCAGATACCCGGTCATGAAGGGGTCCTGAAAACGGCCGCCGTAATAAACCCCGCCGTTTTGAAAGGTGATCCGGGTACCGAAGTTATGCCAGCCCGCGTCCTTATTTTTAAACTGAACGGATTGGACGGGCGCGCGGTAATCGGATTCGAGCATATCCAGATATTTTCTGAAAACTTTGGGGGAAGCGACTCCGCGGCAGATGAAATCACAGCGAATCAGGTTGTCATATTCTTTTCTTAGGAAACAGCGCAGCGCGGCGTTTTGGCAGGGTGTGCCGCAGAAAAGGACCGGAAGCCCTTTCTTCAGCCATTCCTGTACTTGAGCGTAAATACGTTGCGTATCGCTCTGTAAGTACTTGGACTGCCGGAGCAGGGGAATGTCCTGCTCCGAAAATATGGCGGCGTGCTCCACCGCGAAGTTTTCCGTGTACCGGGCGCCGATCGCCGCTCCACCGTCCGACAGAACCGCTTTGGCTAGTTCGGTAAACAATCCGCCGGATGTGCTGCCGAGCTGCGTTTCCCGGTCTCTGCTGTAGCAGGCGAAGGCCTCCGGCTCGGTTCGGTTTTCCGGCTTCGCCTTAGAAAGCGGGCATTTTAACAGGCAAAGGCCGCAGTCGGTGCATTTTTCCCGGTCAATGACAGGGTACAAAAATCCTTCTTGATCCGGTTCCATAGAAATCGCCCGGTGGACGCAGACGCAAACGCACGCGCCGCAGCCGGTGCATTTTTCCTTTTCAATCACATCTACCGTCATCATGAAACCTACTTCCAGTTTATATTTTCCCGAATTACACGGGCAGGGATGCCCGCGGCGAGGCAGTGCGCCGGAATCTCTCCGGTAACCACGGCGTTTGCGGCGATGACGGAGTGGTCGCCGATCACCGCTCCCTTCAGAATGGTGGCATGAGTGCCGATGAGGACATGGCTTCCGATCCTGATGGGTTTTGTCATATCACTCCCGGTTCCGCAAAGCTCATGCGAATCGGAGTCCAGAATGGTGACGTTGTGGGAAATAAAAGTGCGGTCTCCGATTTCAATCAGGCGGGTACATCTGATTTTCACATCCGAATTGCATCCGCAGTCTTTTCCGAAAAACAGCTTTGCGTTTTCAAATACAATGATGTCTCCGCCGTAATACAGCGTAAACTCACCGCCGGTTTCCAGTACGGCGTCACGGTCCACGCGAACGATGGTTGAGCGTCCGTTCCTCTTGATGCAGTTGACGTTGGTTCTAAAATTTCCCCGAATGATCAGCCTTCCGTTTGGCCCGAAGAGAAAGACGGAACGGGAGTAGGGAATGATTTTTCCTCCGCTTTTCCGAACGTGTCCGCAGAAAAAATTGTAGCGGATCGCAGAAGAAAGCGACAGTTCGTGAGCCAGGCGCATACGGCATCCTCCTTTTATGATTTGTCCTTTCCCGGCAGGAAAGTTTTTTGCGGTCGTGCAGGATTTTTTACGAATTTTTGAAACGGCTGTAAAACAAGTCCCTTTTCATAGGCGTTCAGGCCGAATTTCCAAACAGAAAAAAAGAACAGCACGGAGTAGAGTAGCCCAAACCCCAAAAACCGAGCAGCGCTGTCAACCGGAAAAAAGCGTGTCACGCAGAATCCAAAAGCTGCCGGTAAAATCAGCGCGGGGAAAGTTTTCAGAATCTGTTTCCAGAAAAAATGAATGTCCAGTCCGACTCTTGACTGATAATACCAGTTCATCAGGAAGCCGGAACCCAACGTGATAGAGGCCGCGGTGGCTGCGGCACAGCCGACGCCGCCGAGGGACGGGCATAGAAGAATGCTGGCGGTGAGATTGGCGGCGGCGATGAGCGCGTAGACGATCGAGCGGAATTTGTGCATGTTTTTGGCGATCTGTATTTCAATTCCAAGATTTTGAATTAAAGGAATTGTAACCGGAACCATCAGCAGCAGGGCAATGTGATAAGCCGTCAGGTACGTCCCCGCATATTCCCGGCCCGCCCAACCTTTGATAAAATAGCCGCCGAAAAAAGCAAACCCTGTTAAAATGAAAGATAAAACAAAAAACTGGATTCTTCCGACTTTGGTAAACAGATTTGTTAAAGATTTGATGTCGCCGTGTTCCGCAACCATCCGGTTTACCTTTGGAACAAACACGGACGAAATCGCGGTCGAAAAAGAAAGGTATATGGTGTTGAACTGGGAGCCGATGGAGTAAACTGCCACATCGGAGCTGCCCTTCATTTTCCCAAGTATGATTTTATCGACGCTCCAGTTTGCCTGCTCCGTTACCATGTTCAAAAAGAGATAAGCGGAAAAAATCCAGATTTCCCGAAGCAGCGCAAGATGAAACCGGCTGAAAATAAACTGAGTTTTCAGCTTGCTCAGACAAAACCAGATGTTAATCAGCAGACCCGCCACATTCAAAGCGGTCGTGACGACAACCAGACTGATGGACCGGTACCCCATCAGAAGAAGCGGCAGCGCCAGAAACGGATTTAAAACGGTTCGCAGCAAATTTACCGTTTTTTGAAAAATATACTGCTCGTGAATCATCACGATAGAGTCGAAAACGCTGGTCGGAAATGTAACCGCAATATTAAAAACCATCAGTTTCATCAAAACCGCGGCGATTTTTATCTCTCCGTCCGTCAGCCCGCCGGAAAAAAGAGAGTCCGCGTTTTTAACCAGGACGGAACCGGCCGACAGCGCTAGAATTGAGATCAGGGTGAACAGGGTCAGAAACATCCCGTTCAGGCGAGCCATTCCCGTAACGTCCTTTTTCGCCTGAAGGCGGGAATAGAAACGGATATAGGCGCTGTCGAACCCGAAGCTCAATACCCCGAGGTAGCTGACCACGGAGTAAACCAGATTATAAACTCCGTATTCGCTTTTCCCCAGAAGGCGCAGCATCACGGGCGTATACGCGATGGCGATGACGCTCTGCGCCGCCATCGTCGTGTAGGAAAGAACGACTCCTGCTTTTCTCTGGCTGACTCTCGCGTTCAACTCCGTTCACCCGCCAGCTTTTCAATTTCCTTTGCCGCGTCCAGAGCCCTGGCGCAATAGTCCGGCATGACATTTTGAAGGCGGGCGCGAATGGAGTTTTCTTTGTTCATCAGCCATTTGAAGGCATGCACAAGGTCGCTGCTTTTGCGCAGCGACTGTACCGGTACGACGTAATGCTTGTCGGTCCCAAAAATATCTTTCGCGATTCCCGAAGATTTGACGGAATACCCGACGACAAGGGTCGGCACGCAGGAAGAATATGCCGCGATGGACGCATGGGTTCGGGCGCACAGCATCATGCGGCAGCGGGCGATGCAGCCTTTCAGCTCCATACAGTTATGGTCCTCCACCAGAACCACACGGCCGGTGTCCTGAAAGGGCTCGTACAGATTTTTCATGACCTTAAGGTCGGCCTCCACAACATGAGGGATAAGGGCAACCTGAAAATCGGTTGAAGCAAGAATGAAACGAATCAGCGAAAGGTAATTCCGCAGAGTGATTCCCTTGCTGCTTTCATATTCCAGAATCAGCGGACTGACGTTAATCCCAATCATATGTGTTTCATCGAACCCGGGCGGAAGGGGATGCTTTCGCGCTTGCAGAAGAAACGCCGGGTCCGGGCAGAGCTTTGTGTTTTTGCAGATCCTTGCGTTCAGCAGCGCGCGGTACGTGATGGATTCACGCGCCGTAATCAATGAATATCGGTTTAGGTCCCTGAGAATGTCAGGGTCCTTCAGCAGCTTTGGTTCAATGGAACAACCCCACAGGACGGTTTGAACGCCCTTCTGATTCAGCCTGCGGTTCAGGGTCCTCAGAATCAATGGGTACCGGTAGCGGGGATAACAGTAATTATCTCCGCCAACGGAGATTGCAATTTTAAAATCCGGGTTTCGAAGCAGGTTTCCGTATACTTTGGCGCATTTCATCCCCGCATTTCCCAGGACTTTCATCAGAATCCCGGCAGGCAGCCGAGCGGGATCGTATTGACAAAACGGTTTTCCTGCGGCGCGGACACGCAGGATGCGGTCGATTCCGTAAGACCGGTCGTCCTCCGGATGATCGGAGAAAAGAATGAAACTGAAATCGGTCAGCATTTGTGCGGTTGAGCGGATGATTGCCTCGCAGCCGTGATTTTTGCTGCTTGCGTGAAAATAAAGAGCTGCCGTTTTTCCAAAGTTATCGACCGATTCCTTTTTGGCAGACCTGTTTAAAAGCGTGCGGTGCTTGATAGAATGGTACAGAATCAGGAGCCAGTCAGCGTTTAGCTTGACGCATAAAATCTGCGGCCGGACATTTCTTCGAAAACTGCTTCGTTTTTTCCAGGCGCTGTGAAGCGCTTCCTGAACAATGGGCAGTCGCTTTAGCTCCCTGCAATACCGGATGCGCCTGAACAGCCCCAGGGGAGTTCCCTTTTTGCACGTATTCGCGGCCGCAAGAATCAGCGCGTTCGCGGTGCTGGCTCTGATTCCTTCGTCCACGCACGCCCGGCCGTATTTTGCGGAAAGGTTTTTTCGTGACCACTCTAGAACGGCCATCATGTCCGGCCACATGTTTTGTATGTAATTGCGGGTAACGGAGCCGGGGTTATCCCGGTAGAAATAGAGGAATTCACGGTTAATACTGATTCGCTCCGCCGCGTCCACACACTGAAGGACAAAGAGCATATCTTCCGACATTTTGATGGTTTCGCTGAACTGAATCCCGTGTTTTATGAAAAGCTCCCTTGAAATCAGAACCGTGCAGCTGCTTCCCATGATGTTGCGCTCGGAGGGAGACAGAATTCCGGACAGAAGCTTCCTCTTGATTTGAGGATCCTGCTCTTTCATGCCGCGGAACTGGTCGCGGCGGGTTTGGCGGTTCTCTTTCACCATTGCAAAATTACAGAAAACAAGCTGCGACCGGCTGGAAACGGCGTCCTGAATTAATCTGCGGAACATATCTTTAGAGACCCAGTCGTCCGCGTCCGCAAACGCGATGAATTCTCCCCGCGACGCTTGGATGCCCGCGTTTCTTGCGGCGCCGACCCCCGCGTTTTTCTGCCGGATGAAACGGATTCTCCGGTCCCTTTTCGCATATCGGCGGCAGATTTCAGGACTGCTGTCGGTGGAACCGTCGTCGATCAGAATAATCTCCATTTGACGATAGGTTTGATCGACCAGGGATTCCAGGCATTCTTGCAATGTTTTTTCCGCGTTATAAACAGGAACGCATACGCTGACGAGACCTTTTTGGAATTCTTCTGATATTTGTATCATCCGTGCAGTCTCCCGTCTTGTTTTTTCGGATTCTGATTTCATTGAAAAATGGATCGATAGGGCACCGTCTGGCAGCTTCCCATTACAAAATAGTCGTAAATCCACAAAAAAAAGACAAAAGCAAATATCGTTACGCTAATCCATGTCTTTTTTTGCTCTTTGAATTGCCGGCAGTAGGTAGGGACGAGAACAATTTGGGGAATCAGAAAATAGTAAGCAATTCTTTCCGTAAAATAAACGGTCGTATAGGCCGTCAACCGGAAAATGCAGCCCATGATCAAAAGGTTAAACAGCAGAAACATGCGGGAATCCCGTTTCAGTTCCCGTCGGAGCAAAAAACCGGGAAGTAAAAAAGGAACGGTGCGTGCAAAAACGCCGATGCTGAACGAAAAACTCTTGGTTGCCCGCAGATAACCGGAGTAATAGCGCAGGGAGCCGATTCCGCCGAGAATCGGATACAGAATCCGATTGTAGTTCAGGACCAGAAAAATCAGGGCGGCATAGGAGATCATGGCCGGCGCTTGATATTTCGGCTTTCCGTACAAAAAATAGGCAAAGTAAACGGGGAACAGAATGAGTGCGGAAAGGTGAAAACAGCAGGCGAAAGCGGTCAGCGCGGAAAATCGAAACAGCTTTCTGGAAGTAACATATTTTAACGCGTAAAACTCGATTGACATGGCCGCCGCCTGACGCATGATATCAAACGAAAGCTGGTAATACAGCAGCATGAAAACAAGCATGCCCAACCCCACGCTGAGCTTTTTTCGGTATTGCTTCAAACAGAGGAAAACAAAAAGAATCGTGAGGAACGAAACAAGAAAAAGAAGAACCGGGAAACCGCAGCCCAGCGCGATGACAAATCGGTTCAGCAGTACGAACCCGAGTTCCATGCGGCTGTGATAATGAATATGATTCTGAAGATTCTGAAATTCGGGATAATAAACCAGCAGATAATCCGTCCCGATGCCGTACCGAAATCCGGCGGTCAGAGAAGGAATCAAAATAGCGTTGCAGGCAAAAAATCCCTGTGCCCGGATATCCCCGGACCGGACGGAGCATTCGGCATTGAGAGCGGTGAGCAAACCGATGATGCCGTAAAAGATCATGGAGCTGTAAAAATCCATAAGCGCCCCCGAACCGCATTTTTAATCTCTCTTTTTTTCATCCTGTGTCTTCCCCCTCAGCTTTCACGTTCCGGTACGCGGACCGCGCGGTTTCGCGTGCGACAAGGTCCCAGTCGTGGTGCTTCAGGACATATTTTCGCGCCTGAACCGTCTTTTGGGCGGACGGCCCCTCCTTTAAAATGGAGCAAATCCGTTGCCGGAGATCTTCCGGGTCGCCTTTTCGAAACGTGTATCCGAAGGGTCCCAGCACTTCCGTGTTTTCCGGAATATCGCTTACAAGGCAGGGGCAGCCGCAGCTCATGGCTTCCAGCAGACTGATGGGCATGCCTTCTACATCGCTGGGGAGCAGATAAAGGAACGCGTTGCTGAAGAGTTCGTCCAATTCCGGTCCCCGGACAAATCCCGCCATGACAACTCGTTTATCTTTGGCCGCCGTTTTGCGGATAAAGTCCGTGTAGCCGTCGGAATGGCTGCTCATCCCGGCCACAACCAGCTTTTTCTCCGTATCGATCTCCGCAAAGGCGCGCAGCAGATAGTGCAGCCCCTTTTCGGGAACGATACGGGCCAGAAATAGCAGATAGCAGCCTTGGCGCAAGCCGTACTTTTGGGTAATAAGGCTGGCTTTTCGAATTTCCGGACGGTTCACTCCATTCGGAATCAACAGGGTTTCCCTGCCGTAGGTATTTTTAAAGTACTGCCGGACATTCTGAGAGAGGACAATGAGTTCATCCGCGTATTTGACCGCGCATTTTTCTCCCAGCAGCAGGAAATTTGACGCCAAGTTGCCCCACTTCGAGCGCTGCCAGTCCAGACCGTGAATGGTCGCAGCCGTGCGGATTCCAAAGAGGTGAGGCAGCCAAAGCATGGCGCAGGGGCCTTCCGCGTGAAAGTGAATCACGTCATACCGCCCGAACAGCGCGTGGACGGCGGCGAGAAAGGAATAGACGGGCGCGTCAAGGCTTTTTCGGTTGATGGTCGGCACGGTAACAATCCGGATTCCGTGATATTCGCGGTTGCGCGGAAAGCCCTTTTTGCCTCGGTTGTAAACGGTTACCTCATGCCCCATTTCAACCAGCCGCAAAGAGAGTTCCTCTACATGAATTTCAACGCCGCCTTCACGGCTGGGGATCCTTTTCTGCCCGATCATTGCAATTTTCATAGCGGCCTCACAAAACTTATTCCCGCAGCAGTCCGGCGGCGTCGTTCTGAATTTTGTTTTCTTCCCCGGGGCTTTCCCGAATAAAATCGTTTTCCTTCAGGCTGTACCCGCGTTTCAGCAGTTTGTGCCGGACGACCCACCCGGCGGGTACGGAAAAATGCTGTTTCATGGCGGGGGAAACGCTGCCGATCATCCAGCAGTTTTTGGGGCAGCATCTCACCGCCGTGCGCACTTTTTCCGCTTCGGCGGAATTCCAGATCTCTTCCCACGATTGGTTCTTCAGGCTGCCCATCGGCATTTTGCAATCCATTCCGTTGCAGGGCAGAACATCGCCGAACGGATCGAGAAAAAAGCCGTTGCTCCCCATTTCGCAGGGCAAAAGACGGGGGTTTCCATAAATGTAATTGATCAGCCCGTGGTTAAAGTAGGCGCGAAACCACTTTTTGGGCGAATTGCTTTTCAGCAGCTCGTTGATCAGCTTTTCAAATTGCAGCGCCGTGTGGTATTTGTCAACGATAGCGTTGTCCGTTTTGCGAAAATAGAAAGAGTTGTGAAGCGCGGCGGTCGCGAATTCCATTTTCATATCACGGGCCAGCTCGTAAAGCAGAAGCAGGTCGTCCGCGTTGCCGTCCTGAACCGTCATGCCGAATCCCACATCCCTGCGGCCGGCGGCGACAAGCTCCAGCAGGCAGCGCAGGCCGTGGTCAAAGCCGTCCCGAATGCCGCGAATGGAGTCGTTTGTTTTGGGCATTCCCTCTATGCTGATCCGGATTCCCAGCCGGGGGTATTTGCGGCAGAGAGCTAAGATTTTCTGATGAAAATATCCGTTTGTCGAGATGACGATCCGGTCGGCTTTTCGATACAGCTCGGAAACGATTTCGTCTAAATCATCGCGGAGAAACGGTTCTCCCCCGGTAATGTTCGCAAATTTCATCCGGGGGAGTTTCCGGAGGAGATCAGGACTGATCTCTTCACTTTTTTTGGTCGGGTCGGCATAGCAGCCGCACATGCTGCAGTGGGCGTTGCAGCGGTATGTGACGATAATCGATCCGTGTAGATGATTCATGATTGTTTCCTCCGTGCTGACTCAGACTTTTGTATTCCTGAAAAAATTTCTCAAGATAGCGTTCGGCGCTGAATTCCTTTTTGGCCCGTTCCAGGGCGTTTTTACACAGTTCAGCGTATTCCTGATCATCCAGCCGATACAGCTTTGCAATCGCTTCACGAAGGGAGCCGGCGCTGCCGGCTTTAAAAATATAGCCGTTAACGCCGTTCTCCACCAATTCCGGAAGTCCCCCCAGATTGCTGACAATGCAGGGACGGCCTTTCGCCATTGCTTCCAGAATGGAATAGGGGCAGTTTTCATACCATTCGGACGGCAGAACCACGCATTTGCACTGCTCCACCAGCGTTTGAAGCGCTTCGCCGCTTTGAAAACCGACGAAGCGAACGGATTCCGTCAGTCCGTTCTCCGCCGTGAAGCGCTCAAGCTCCGGGCGCTGCGGCCCGTCCCCCGCTACGGTCAATCCCATGGATGCTCGCGGGCCGGCTTTTTTCAACGCTTTCAATAAGGTCAGAATTCCTTTTTCCGGCGACAGCCGTCCGAAGTAAAGCAAAGAATCGCCGCAGTGTTCGGGCATCCGGTAAATCGTGCCGACCGGCAGAGGGTTCCTCAAAAAGCGGATCGGTTTCCGGGTGAATCCCGCTTTAGTCATCTTGTCCTGCAAAAAAAGGGATGGAGACAGATAGAGATCAACCCGGTCGTAGAGCTTTTTCCATCTCAGAAAACTGGCCTCCACGGCGGCAAGAACGCTTTTGATCCGGGAATTTTTCACGCACTTTTTCAGGATACACGGCAGGAAGCATCCCCCGGAGCATCTTTCACAGACTGCTCCATGAGAGAGCATGGTGCAGTTCGGGCAGAGAAAAACCAGATCGTGCGCGATAAAAACAACGGGAATGCCGTGCCGCTTGAGCGGTTCAAGAATGGAAAGCGTAATTTGCCTGTGTACCAGATTTAAAACCGCTAAATCGGGCTTTTCCTGTTGAATCAGGCGTTCCATCTTCTTTTTTGCTTCCAGTGAGTACACAAGACGGATGCCGAACCTGATTTTTCGAATTGCACGCAGGCTCTTTTCGTTGTAGTCCACGTTCGAAACAAAGAAAGGCGTTTGCCGGCAGGGGATGTTTTGGGGGTTCAGCATGGAAAAAAAGACGACCTCATGTCCGCTGTTTTTCAGCGCGTCGGCCAGAGTGAAATAGTAGGTCTCGGCTCCGCCCTTCGGATAATGAAATTTATTGACCAGCAGTATTTTCATAATGCCTTCTCTTTCCGTGAGCCGCGGTATTTCATCACCTTGGCGGGTACGCCTCCTGCTACCGCCCGGTCGGGAACGTCACGGTTTACCACAGCGCCTGCGGCGATTACCGCGCCGTCTCCGATTCTAACCCCGTCCAGAATGGTGGCCTTTGCGCCGATCCAGCAGTCGGAGCCGATCTCAATCCCTTTTCGGACCGTGCCCTGAAGACGGATTGGATCTGCAAGATCCTCATAAACATGGTTTTCCGCGTGAAGGCTGGCCATTGGGCCAAAGATGGTGTTGTCACCGATTCTCACGGGCCCTCTCACACCGATAAAACAGCCGGGGGAAAAGCCCACGCAATTCCCGACATTCAGACTTTCGCCCAGCTCCCGCAGAACGCCGGTGCAGTCAATGATGGTATTTCGCCCGATGGAGACGTTCCTTCCGAAGATAACCCTCTGCCGGCAGAGAGCGTTGATGCATGCTCCGTCTTCAATCAGCAGATTTTTACCGCAGGAAATATTCCCCGCGCATTTGATTTTTACATGCTTTCCGATCAGGACAATCCCGTCCCTGCGGTGAAACGCAAGCCCTCGAATCCATCCTCTTGCCAGTTGGCGGAACCTTTCCCAGAAAACACCGCAAAGGTCTTTCAGTTGAATGCGATCCTGCAGAAGGTAAGGCTCGCCTTTCAGCTTCGACAGGAATCTTGAAACCGCTTTTCTCATGTACTTCCGTCCTTTAATAGGCGCCCGCCCCGAACAGAACCGCGGGCACCGTTTTCAGAATGGTTTTGAAATCAATCCATAAGCACCGTTCCCGGATATACTGTAAATCCAGATTGACCCAGCGTTCAAAGCTGACATCGCTTCTTCCGCTGATCTGCCAGTAACAGGTTAAACCGGGAGTCACCCGCAGACGCTGCATCTGGTAGGGCGTGTACTGTTCCACTTCCCTTAATAACGGAGGCCGCGGACCGACGATGCTCATTTCACCTTTGAGAATGTTGATCAGCTGCGGCAGCTCGTCGATGCTTCCTCTCCGGATCAAACGGCCGACGCGCGTCACCCGTGGGTCGTTTGAAATTTTAAATACGGGTCCGTCCGCTTCATTCAGGTACCGGATGTTTTTCAGCTGGTCTTCGGCGTCCGGACACATGCTGCGGAATTTATAGAGTTTAAAAGGTTTTCCGTTTCTCCCGGCGCGCATCTGGGTATAAATGACGGGCCCTCTGGAATCAAGTTTGATGGCGCATGCGGTCAGGAGCAAAAGCGGCGAGAAAAAAACAACCCCCATTATGGAAAGAGTGATATCAAAAAACCGTTTGAAAAATTCATAGGCCTGCGCCCGATTCTCAGAAAGCAGGGGATACGCCTGCGCGGGGACCTCGCAGGCAACGGTTTCCGCCTGAAAAGTCACGTCTCGATTCATTTTTCACTCCTCCCAATCAGACACGAATTTCCCCGGCCGGATCAGCCGTAGATTTGTTTCTGAATCTCCGCGATATTTTTGGAAAAGTCGATTTTCAGAACGGTCATTCCACGAATGTTCCGGCAGGAAAAGGTTCCGTCGATCGGAATATGACACGATTCCACCTTGTAGTTGGGGTAAGAAGGCAGAAGCAGGAGCAGCGAGAGCAGTTCTCCCTTGCTCAAATTGGTGGAAATATCCGGTAAAAATGTGTTCAGCAGGCTTGCTGACTCAAAGAGACTTTGTGTTTTCAGCTTTTCCAGTGCTTTTCTCAGGATCACGCGCTGCCGGTCGGTCCGGTAAAAATCCCCGCTCCCGATGGAGCGGATGCGCGCGTAGCTTAGCGCCTGTTTTCCATTCAGAACCTGTTTTCCGGCGGAACACAGAACTCCGTCGTTTTCAGAAATGCCGTACCAGAGGTTTATATTTCGGATATACTCATTGGCCGCTGCGATTTCGTCGTCGGTGACATCGATTTCAATGCCCCCGATCCGGTCGATGAATTGCATGAAAGAGGAGAAATCCACGGAGATGTAACGATCCACCTGTACCTGAAAATTGCGCCGGATGGTCTCAAGAAGAAGGTTTGGCCCACCGAATGCGTTTGCGGCGTTCAGGCGGTTATCCTGTCCGATTCCGGGAATCCGAAGGTAAATGTCGCGCAGAAAGGATGTAAAGGCCACTCGCTTGGTTCGGCGGTCGATGGAAACCAGTATCATGGTGTCTGAGCGCCCTTTTTGGCCCGGAACTCTGCTGTCGCTGCCGATCAGAAGAAGGTTGAAAACATTTTGCTTTTCCGGAAGAGAGGCAGCGTCCTTGAGAAGCTGTTCTTCCACGAGGCTTCCCGGGGCGCCGGATTGATTCTGGGAAGACTCCGGCGCCGTCCGGCTGTCGGAATCGGTAGAGATGACGGGAACAGGGCTTTTTGTTTCCGGGTCATAATGAATCCTGTTCAGGTAATAATTGAAGAGGAAGATTCCGGAAAGAAAAAAGAGGAGAAGAACTTCGGCAATCACGGTAGCGGCGATCCAAGCCGCTTGCTTTCCGGTTCCCTTTCTTTTTCCATGTCTCTTCATTCTTCAACTTCCTTTTTTTTGCAGGAAAGAGGATTGTTTTTATCATGGGCAGGGTTCACTGGTTTTGCCGTATCTGTCGTATCGGTATTTGCAATCCCTGGGTTCCGGCTTCATTCCGTTCAAGATGATCCCAAGAATTTTTGCTTCCGCCATTTTCAGCGTTTCAACGGTTTTGGTCAGCTCCGGATAGGTGGAAATTCCGTCCCGGACGACAAGGATCACCCCGTCGGAGATCTTTGCAAGAGGCAGGGCGTCCACGACGATATTGACGGGTGACGTGTCCATGATGATATAGTCATAGTAAGGCTCCAGGCAAGCGAGCAGATTTTTCATTGCAGAACTTGCCAGAAGCTCCGACGGATTGGGTACGGCCACGCCGCTGCAGATTACGGACAGATTGGGCTCTTCCGTAGGCCGGGTTACATCTTTCACCCCGCACATGCTTCCAAGATAATTTGTCAGCCCGACCGTGTTGTCCAGACCGAAGTATTCGTGAATTTTTGGTCTGCGCAGGTCGGAATCGATCAGAAGAACTTTTATATCCACCTGCTGCGCCAGTGATTTTGCAAGATTGACGGAAGTTGTGGTTTTTCCTTCCGCATCGAGCGAACTGGTGACGATGACTTTTTTGCATTCCTTTTTCAGCAGAGAAAAAGCAAGGCTTGTTCTTGCCACTTTATACGCTTCGGTAACCTGAAACGTAAGGCTTGGGTCCGTGAAAGGCTTTTTGGGGTGGCCTTTTTTAAAATGTTGTTTTTTCAAATTGGATCCACCTTTTTCCCTTTCTGAAATTTTTATGAAAAGCAGGAATTGCTGCAAGGATTGGAAGATCTAGGTTTCCGGCAAGGTTATCGCTTCTGATTTTTAGATTGAAAAACAATTGCAGAAACAGGATAAAAACACAGCCCGCAGCGCCCAGCAAAAAACCCAGGGCGCTGAGCAGCACGTTGTTTGGAAAAGACGGCTTTTCGGGAATTACCGCCGGGTCGACGACTTCCAGCGTGGAATTTTTTTTGAGGCTTCCGATGGTGGACGGGGCAAGCGCGGTGATGGAATCGGCAATGCTTTTGGCATCGCCCGGCGTGTGTGCGGAGACTTTTGCCTGAAAAACTTCCGTTTGGTTCATCGGAGAGAACTCAATCATTTTTCCAAAATGATCTACAGTATCTTTGATGCCGGACCTTTCCATGACCTTTTGGTAAAAACTTCTGGTCTGCAGCATTTCTATATAGGTGTTCACTATTTTCTGGGCGTAGTCGAGGGCGTTGATGTTCATGGTTGGGTCGGGATTGCTTTCCGGAGTATAAACATACAGCTTCACCGTCGAAACATATGTTTTCGGAACAATATATTTTGATATTCCATAGGCGGCCGCCGCGCAGAGGAAGGCGCTGAGAAGAATCGGCAGAAATTTTTTTCTGATTAGCTTCAACATCTGTACCATTGATATTTCCATAATTCCTCCGTGAATTTAAAAAATAGTACATCCTTGAATAGGCTTGTTTCACTTTTCTAATTTCATTTATATGTCGCTTTCCTACAGAAATAACCTTCTCCCGGATAAAAAAGAAACCGCTGCGAAAGATCGGCCGGAGCCGTGTCGAAAACGCAAATGCGGCATAAAATGATTGAAAAAGGATATTGACAAAATTGCGATACGCCTTTATAATAAGTCCAATTTCATACGAAAAATCCTGCGAGCAAAGGTAAGTAGCAGACACGGCGGTGTCACAGAGAGCGCGGTAACGGTGAGAGCCGGCACATACGATGGCTGCGAATGGATTTGTGAGGAGCACAGAGAAAGGCTTTGGCCCAGTATCTGCCGCCGCGTCCGCGCGTTACAGCGGAAGGGTATTCATGCGTTTTGTGCGGCGTACCTGTTTGTAAGCGGCGCAGCATCGCAGTGTACCTGTTTTGAGGGGAACAATTTTTGTTCCCGAATAAGGGTGGCACCACGAGTCCATCGTCCCTGATATATCAGGGACGATGGGCTTTTTTTTATTTATTTAAACCCCAAAACGAAAAAAGGAGAATGGGCCATGTTGTATCCGCCGATTGAAACCGTAACAACCCTGCTGCAAAATTTTCGAACGGTGCCCGTCTTTTCCGCGGAACTGATGGACTGCCGCACACCCGTCGGAATTTTCGCCGCGCTGAAGGAAAATTCGAAAAATTGCTTTCTTTTGGAAAGCGTGGAGCAGTCCGAGCGATGGGGACGTTATTCCTTTATCGGCGTGAATCCGAAAGAGGAACTCGTCCTCCGCGGTGGCGCCGTAACAATTCGGTCGGCGGAAGAGGCTTATGAGGAGCCGGTTACGGATCCGGCGGAATTTTTGGCCGGGTATCTTAAAAAGTACAGGTCTCCGCATTTTTCCGGGCTTCCCCGATTTACGGGCGGCCTTGCGGGATACTTTGGCTATGATATTCTCCGCTATCTGGAGCCGAAGCTTGGCCGGCCCCCGCGGAACGATCTTGAGATGCCGGACAGTGTTCTTCACCGGTATGACGAGGTGGTCGCGATCGATCATCTGAGCGGAAAAGCCTATGTGATTCTTCATATCGACGGAAACGCGGAGATAAAGCAGCAGTACGGAGCCTGTGAAGAACGGGCAAAGGAGCTTTTCCGGCAGATGGGCGGCGAGCCTAAGCTGGGCGTCCGGAAAACCTTGGCAGAACCGGTGATTCGATCCAATATTTCAAAACAGGATTTCATCCGCCGTATTGAGACGGCAAAGCGTTTTATCCGTGCCGGGGATATTTTTCAGGTGGTTCCGTCTCGGCGGTTTGAAGCCGAAAATCCGCCGGACGCGTTTTCGGTGTACCGGATGCTCCGCGCGACGAATCCCTCGCCTTACCTTTACTATTTTCAGGCTCCGGATTATCAGATTGCGGGCGCGTCGCCGGAGATGCTCGTCCGGGTCGAGGACGGAGTCGTCATGAACAAGCCGATTGCGGGGACATCGCCGCGGGGAAGAGACGAAACGGAGGACAGACGGCTGGAACGCGAACTGCTGCGGGATGAAAAGGAATGTGCCGAGCACGCCATGCTGGTCGACCTTGGGCGAAACGACGTCGGCCGTGTTTCCAAATTCGGCACGGTGAAGGTTTGTGATTTCATGCATGTGGAGAGGGCCTCCAGAGTCATGCATCTGGTCAGTGAGGTTCATGGAGAGCTGAGAGAGGATAAAACCGCGGTGGATGCGCTTTTTTCCGTTCTTCCGGCGGGAACGCTTTCCGGGGCGCCGAAAATCCGGGCGATGCAGATCATTGACGAGCTGGAGCCCGTCAAGCGCGGCGTGTACGGTGGGGCGATCGGGTACCTCGGCTTCGACGGAAACGCGGATACCTGCATAGCCATCCGCACGGCGCTGTTTCACAACGGAAAGGCTTATGTTCAGGCGGGCATGGGCATTGTGGCCGACAGCGACCCGGAAAAAGAATACGAGGAATCCGCGAACAAGGCTCAGGCGGTGCTGGAAGCAATTCGGAGGGCGGCGGAATTATGATACTTCTTCTCGACAATTACGATAGCTTTACCTATAATCTGCGCGACCGTATCGGCGTATTTTACCCGGATGTCCGCGTCGTGAGAAGCGATACGATCACCCCGGATGAAATCGGCGCAATGCAACCTGCGGCAATCCTGATTTCCCCCGGGCCGGGCTACCCGAAGGACGCCGGAGTTTCCGTCGAAGCAGTCCGCAGGTTCAGCGGAAAAATACCCATTCTCGGCGTGTGCCTTGGGCACCAGTCCGTCGGCGAGGCGTTCGGCGGCAAAACCGTTCCCGCGGAGCGGCTGATGCACGGAAAAGCGAGCCCTATTTCGATTGACGGCGGTTGCCCGCTGTTTTTTGGCCTGCCGGATAAAATCAGGGCCGCGCGGTATCACTCGTTGATTTTGGAGCGCGGTTCCCTGCCGGACTGCCTGCAAATCACTGCGCTGGACGCGGATGGCCAGATTATGGGAGTCCGGCACAAGACGGACCCTACGTTTGGAGTACAGTTTCACCCGGAGTCCGTGATGACTCCGGCGGGGGACAGAATTCTGTATAATTTTTTGAAAGAGGTGTGCAAATTGGAAATGAAAACAGCCGCGCCGTCGATCCCGGTAGAAAAAAGAGTCGCTCTCAAGCCGTTTCTTGCGAAGGTGGTTGACGGAGAAAACCTGACGGAAAGGGAAGCCCGCGACGCCATGGACTGCATTATGAGCGATCAAGCGACGGATTCCCAGATCGCGGCGTTTATCACCGCGCTGCGCATGAAGGGCGAAACCATCGACGAAATCACCGGGTTTGCCAGAATTATGCGCCAAAAGGCAAAGCTCGTTCCAATGTCCCCCGCCGCGGTGGACATTGTCGGGACGGGCGGCGATCTTTCGAACAGCTTCAACATTTCCACAACCTCCGCGTTCGTGGCGGCGGGCGCGGGACTCAGGGTGGCAAAGCACGGCAACCGCAGCGTTTCCAGCAAGAGCGGCGCCGCCGATGTGTTGGAAGCGCTTGGAGTCAGGATTTCTATCACGCCGGAGCAAGCTGCCGAATGTATGGAGCGATGCGGCATGACGTTTCTGTTCGCGCAGAGGTTCCACGGCTCCATGCGTTTCGCTGCGGGGCCGCGCCGGGAAACGGGAATCCGGACGGTGTTCAACATCCTCGGCCCTCTCTCCAATCCCGCGCACGCGGAGGGAATGCTTCTCGGCGTATACGACGAAGCCCTGCTGGAGCCGCTTGCCGAAGTGCTGCGAAATCTTGGCGTAAAGAGCGCGATGCTGGTACATGGCAACGACGGCCTGGACGAGGTCAGCGTTTCGGACCGGACCGCGGTGTGCGAGATCATGGACGAAAAGCTGCTGCGCTACGAGCTGAACCCGTGTGACTACGGCATCGGTCTCACAAAGAAAGAGGAGATCGTGGGAGGCACGGCGCAGGAAAACGCGAAAATCACACTGGATGTTTTAAGCGGTCAAAAGGGCCCGGCAAGGGACATTGTAATTTTGAACGCGGGGTGCGCCCTGTACGTCGGCAAACTGGCGGAAACCATTCAGCGCGGCGTGAATCTTGCGGAGCATTCCATCGACAGCGGCGCGGCCTTGCAGAAGCTGAGGGAACTAAAGGAACTGACCAACCGCTTTCCGGGTGACGCTTCATGATTCTGGATGAAATCGCGGAAAAGAGAAAAGAGCAACTGAGACGCGAGAGGAACGCTGTTCCCTATGAGGAAATTCGAAAAGCCGCGGAGCGGGCCGGACCGGCAAGAAATTTTAAAGCGGCTCTGAGAAAGAAAAAACTTTCGGTAATTGCGGAAGTAAAAAGAGCGTCGCCGTCAAAAGGGCTGATCTGCGCCGAGTTTCATCCGGCGGAGATTGCGAACCGTTACGAGGCCGCGGGCGCGGACGCTCTCTCCGTCCTGACGGAGGAGGCCTATTTTCAGGGCTCCTCCCAGGTTCTGCGGGAAGTGAGACGGGAAACTTCCCTTCCAATCCTGCGAAAGGATTTTGTGATCTCTCCGTATCAGATTTACGAGGCGAGAGCGATCGGAGCGGACGCGGTACTGCTGATTGCCGCTTTGTTGGACGCGTCCAGGCTCAGCGAGTATAAAGCGCTGGCGGATTCCGTCGGCCTTGCCTGTCTGATGGAGGCCCATAACGAGGAGGAACTGGAAAAAGTCCTCGGCGCGGGGGCGGAAATCGTGGGGATCAATAACCGCGACCTGAAAACCTTCCGGGTTGATCTAAGCACGACCGCGCGCCTTTCAAAGCTGGTTCCGGCGGAATGCGTCCTGGTCTCTGAAAGCGGGATTGCCTCCCGTGCGGACATGGAGGCAGCAAAACAGGCGCACGCGGACGCCGTTCTGATCGGGGAGATGCTGATGCGCAGTGCGGACCCTGCCGCCCTGCTGCGCGAATGGAGGGGTGATTCGGGTTGAAAATCAAATTCTGCGGAATCAGGCGGCCGGAAGACGTCGCTTACATGAATGAATTCCGTCCGGATTACGTCGGTTTTGTCTTTGCCGGGGCAAAACGCCGCGTCACGCCGGAAAAAGCCGCCGCTTTGGCAGGTTTGCTGGATGCCGGCATCCGGAAGGTCGGCGTCTTTGTCGACGAGCCGCCGGAAAACATTGCCCGCACCGCAAAACTCGCGGGATTGGATGTGGTTCAGCTTCACGGATCGGAAACGGCGCAGGGGATTGAAAGGCTGCGCGACCTGCTGCCGGAGGCGGAGATCTGGAAAGCGGTGCGGGTCGAAAACAGCGGCAGTATTCCGCACGCGCAGAGGCTGGGGGCGGATATGCTGCTCCTGGACAGCTTTTCGGTTACGGAGCAGGGCGGAACCGGAAAAACGGCTGATTTGAATCTGATCCGGAAAGCAAATCTTTCGTCGCCCTTTTTCCTCGCGGGCGGGCTGAACAGCGGTAACATTGGGCCGATCGTGAGGGAATTCTCTCCCTATGGGGTAGATGTTTCCAGCGGGATTGAAACCGGCGGCGTGAAAGACCGCCGGAAGATCGAACAAATCATGAGGATTCTTCGGAAAGAATCCGGAAAGGCGGTAGGCTGAGATGCAAAAAGTCGGAAGATACGGCGAATTCGGCGGACAATATGTGCCGGAAACGCTGATGAGCGCGGTTCATGAGCTTGAAAGAGCTTACGAATCTTACAGCAAAGACCCTGAATTCGTCTCCGAACTGGAAAGACTGTACCGCGATTATGCCAATCGCCCGTCTCCGCTTTACTACGCGAAGCGGATGACAGGAGACCTTGGCGGGGCGAAAATTTACCTCAAGCGCGAAGATTTGAATCATACCGGAGCCCATAAGATCAACAATGTGCTCGGGCAGATTCTTCTGGCGCAGCGCATGGGCAAAAAAAGAATCATCGCCGAAACCGGCGCGGGACAGCACGGGGTGGCGACCGCGACGGCGGCGGCGATGTTCGGGATGAAATGCGAAGTGTTTATGGGTGTGAAAGATATGGAGCGCCAGTCTTTGAATGTATACCGCATGGAGCTGCTCGGCGCAAAAGTGACGGGGGTCGAGTCGGGTACCGGCACGCTGAAAGACGCCGTGAACGAAGCAATGCGCGACTGGGCGACCCATGTGGAGGATACCTATTATCTGATCGGTTCGACGATGGGGCCTCATCCTTACCCGATGATGGTGCGGGATTTTCAAAAGGTCATCGGAAAGGAAATCAGAGGGCAGCTTTCCGAATGTGAGGGCAGGCTGCCGGACTGCGTGATTGCATGCGTCGGCGGCGGATCCAACGCAATGGGCGCGTTTTATGAGTTTATCCCCGAAAAGGGTGTTCGTCTGCTGGGCGCGGAGGCGGCGGGAAAGGGGGTCGATACAGCACTTCACGCGGCGACGGTCACAAAGGGGTCCGCCGGTATCTTCCACGGGATGAAATCGCTGTTCCTTCAAAACGACGAGGGGCAGATCATGCCGGTCTACTCCATTTCCGCCGGGCTGGATTACCCCGGAATCGGCCCGGAGCACGCCGAGCTTGCCGCAAGCGGGCGCGCGCAATATGTTCCGGTTACGGACGAGGAGGCGGTATGCGCGTTTGAGTATCTTTCCAAAACGGAGGGGATTATCCCGGCGATAGAATCCGCGCATGCCGTCGCAGCCGCAATGCGGATCGCGCCGGAAATGGAGAGAGATCAAATTCTGGTGATCAATCTTTCCGGCCGCGGGGATAAGGATGTTGCCTCAATTGCAAAGTACAGGGGGGTGAAGCTTAATGAACAGGATTGACCGAAAGTTCGCGCTGCTGAAAGAAAAGGGGGAAAAGGCGCTGATCGCTTTTGTGACGGCGGGAGACCCAAATTTGGAAACGACCGAAAAATTGGTTCTTGCCATGTTTTCGGCGGGGGCGGATCTGGTGGAGATCGGCGTGCCGTTTTCGGACCCCGTGGCGGAAGGGCCGGTGATTCAAAAAGCCAGCAGCAGGGCCCTCAATTCAGGTACGACTCTGATGAAAATTTTTGCGCTTGTGAAAAAGCTGCGTGAAAAAACCGACGAGCCGATTTTATTCATGCTGTATCTGAACAGTATTTTTCGGTTTGGGAAAGAGCGCTTTTTCAGTCTTTGTTCGGCGAACGGCGTGGACGGCGTCATTGTGCCCGATATGCCGTTTGAAGAACGGGACGAAATTTTGGGTACGGCGGAAAAATACGGCGTGATTTCCATCAGCATGGTGGCACCGACTTCCCACGAGCGCATTGCGATGATCGCGTCTTCCGCAAAAGGATTCCTTTACTGCGTCTCTTCCACGGGAGTGACCGGGACCCGGAATCGGTTCACGACTGATTTCGACGCCTTTTTCGGAGCGATCCATCGGGCCGCAAAGGTTCCCTGTGCCGTGGGATTCGGAATTTCCGACCCGGAACAGGCGGAGCGGATGGCTTCTTACTGCGACGGAGTGATCGTGGGCAGCGCCCTTGTAAAAATCGTGGAACGTGAGAGGGCAAACGCCGTCATCCCGGTTTCAGATTTTGTAAAATCCCTTTGCAGGGCGGTAAAGCGTGCAAATTCCGAAAAATAAGAAACGGCTGTCTGAAAAACGGAGCCCGGCATTGGGGAAAAATGAACTTTCTATCAGACAGCCGGTGCGATTAGGCCGATCAAAATTCGCGCAAATATCAAAAAACATCCGGATGCGGGTTACTACTGCCGCATCCGGATGTTTTGCTGTATAGCAATACGATGGAAGGAAGATTAAAGAAATTGATAACAGATGAGCCCTACAATGCCGGAGCCAAGCATTACAGTAATCGGATTCGCTTTAAACTTTCTGAGTATGATAAATGCCGCGAGGAAAAGGATTCCCGCCACGACATCAAACTGCGACAGATTTGCGCTCAGCCAGGAGGAGGCTTTTCCGTTAAATAATGCCATCAGCAGGATGGATAATCCGGCCGACGCGATCAGCGATACCACGGATGGCCTCAGGCCCTTCAAGGCTCCCTTGATCACCCAAAGATCCTGGTATTTATAGTAGAAATAAGCGATGGTCAGCACGATGATACAGGAGGGAGCGACGCATCCGATGGTAGCGACGACGGCCCCGGCGACTCCCGCGATCCGCATCCCGACAAAGGTTGAGGAGTTGATGGCGATGGGGCCCGGCGTCATCTGGGAGATCGTGATGATGTCGACAAACTCCTTCATGGACATCCAATGGTTTAAGTCGACCACCTGAGCCTGAATAATCGGCATGGCCGCGTAGCCGCCGCCGATGCTGAACAGTCCGATCTGAAAAAAGCTCCAGAATAATTTCAGATAAATCAATCAGCTCATCTCCTTTTTGCTCAGCTTGTGGAAAAGGCCGTTTGCCAGACCGAGCAGGCCGCACACCAGAATAATCAGCTTGACATCCACGTCAAAAATTGTAACCGCCAAAAAGGAGACAATCATAATCGAAGCGGTGAAAATGCTTTTTTCACGAAAAATATCTTTTCCCATCTTGACCGTCACGTCGGCGATCACCGCTGCCACGCCCGCGCTCATGCCGCGTAAAACATACTTGACGATCGTGCTTTTCTGAAACGAAACATAAAAAAGTGATATGACGGAAAGAATGACCAGCGGCGGCAGAACGGTTCCCAAAATTGTGATGAAGGTGCCGGGAAGCCCCGCCAGACGGTAGCCAATCAGAATAGAGGCGTTTACCGCGATGGCACCCGGTGTGGACTGGGCGATGGCGACCAGGTCGAGCATTTCCTTTTCCTCAATCCATTTGTATTCGTCCACAAACTTTTTTTGCATCAGCGGGACAATAACATAGCCTCCGCCGAAGGTAAAGGCGCTCAAATAGAATGTTGAGGAAAACAATTTCCAGTAAAATTTCCATCCCTTATTCATTCAAAAATCCTTCCATCTATCAAAATTAACTTTATTATACAACTTGATAATTTATAAGTAAAATAATATAATATTATCAAAATCATATCTTTTTTAATATCAGGAGGAAGAACGTTGACTTTACGGCACATGAAGATATTTGTCGCCGTCTGCGACTGCGGCAGCGTTACGGCTGCCGCCCGGAACCTTGGGCTTGCGCAGCCGGCGGTCAGCCTCGCGATCAAAGAGTTGGAAACCTATTATGGAATCAAACTTTTTGACAGAATCTCCAGAAAACTTTTTGTTACGGAAAAGGGAAAGACGTTTTTGCAGTATGCCAGACAGATTGTCTCATTGTTCGATGAAATGGAAAACGGGGTGAAGGACTGGGATTCTTTCGGGATGCTTCGGGTTGGTTCCAGCGTTACGATCGGCACCTGCCTACTTTCCCAATTTATCGCGCGGTTCTCTCCCCAATACCCCAATGTCAAGGTTCGTGTCACGATTGACAATTCAAGCGTAATTGAAGATAAAATACTCCTGTCCCAACTGGATTTTGCTCTGATTGAAGGGCAAATACACTCGGAAAATATTATTTCCAAAAGTTTTATGGAAGACGAGCTCGTTCTGGTCTGCGGAGCGCATCATCCGCTCGCCGCCGCTCAGGAAATATCGCTGGAGGAACTGCTCGGGCAAACCCTGATTCTGCGCGAAAAAGGAAGCGGAACCCGCGAATTGTTCGACAGCACGCTTCTGACGCATGGGCTGACGGCAGCCCCCGCGTGGGAAAGCATCAGTACGGAAGCTATTATCGGCGCGGTGTCCTGTGGAATGGGGGTATCCGTTCTTCCTTATAAGCTGGTAAGGCGGGAACTGGAGGAGCGCCGGCTGGTAAGGATTTTCATTCCTCATATCAAGTTTCAACGCAGCTTTACCGTGATACGTCATAAGGATAAGCACCTTTCCAAATCGGCGCAGGCGTTTATCCGTTTGGTAACCGGCTGAAGCGCGGCAATGCGAGCGGTTCCCGGACCTTTCGCTCAATGAAACAGGGGACGTGAGCCGCGTCCCCTGCTTGTGCCGTATGTCAGTTTTTTTCGTCCTTTGTGGTTTTCATCCGTGTGGCTTTCTCCATTGGCAGACCCGTATCGTAATCCAGCTGCCGTATTTTTATTAAATACATGCAGCCGGGCATTGGCGCCACCTTTTTGAAAGACGGAGAAATTTACCGCGGAGAATCCTATTTTTCCATGGAGATTGGCCATACGATCATCGACGCGGAGGGAGACTATTGTCCGTTGTGCCGACGCCGCGGCTGTCTGGAAAGCATTATTTCCATCGACATGATTGTCGGAACTCTGTTTTCTTCCGTCCGCTTTCGGACAGTGTCCGTAAGGGAGCAGCTTTTTTCATGGCGAGCGGCGGCGTTATAAAAACGGCACTCGGCCCAATATTCAGTTTTGCGAACCGGCTTCCGCCCAGCTCTGCGGGTCAACCGCACCGATGTTGTTGTAGATGATCTCCACTTTCTGGCGGCGGTCGCCCCGGGCCTGCTCCGGCTCATAGACGATAATTTTCTCAATAAACTCATGGACGATGGCGGGAGTCAGCTTCTCAATCTCGGTGGTGCGGCGAACCAGAGCGAGGAAGCTGTCCACGTTGGCGGTCTGCTGTTCCTGACCGGAAATCTCCGTTTCCAGCGTGGCAACCGTTTCTTTTAACCCAGACTGCTCCGTTTCAAGTTTAGTGGACATTTTCGCATACCGTTCATCCGGCACCTTGCCCGAAACGTTGTCCTCGTACAGCCGTTCAATCAGTGTGTCGATCTCCGCAATGCGGCGGCGGTGCTTGGAAACGGCCCGTTTTTTCGCCGCCGTTTCCCGGCTCTGTTCCTGACGGCTGTTATCCATCACAAGGCGCACAAACCGCTTTTCATTCTGTGAAACGAACCGGAGCAGTTCCCGCAGCTCTTCCAGCACAATCTGTTCCAACGCGCCCCGCGCTCAATGAGACGGTGCGTCCTCGCTTTTCGCTCTGCGTCGGCTTTCCGGTTGAGTAAAATTTTCTGCCGGTTTTCAAGCTGGCGGATTTTCTCCCTCACGGCTTCCGACTCCTGTTTGGATGTTGGCATATCGTTCTCAATCACTCCATCCATTTTTTCTTTTCAAAATAGCGTCTGAGATTTCTCGCACCTTTCCTTACGGAATCGCAAACACCGCTGCTGTTTACGTCTTCGGCGCGGGCAATGTCCACTTTCTTCATACCGAGAATGTAATGCGCATAAACGCGCCGCGCCTGAATGGGCGGCAGATGGTCAAGAGCTTCATAAAGCTGTTGCATCGAAACCTTTTGCATGAGAATTTCTTCAGGTGACGGCTCTGTGTGAAGAATACTGTTTTCAATACCATCGCCGCGATCCAGAGAGTAATAGGCTTTGTCATACCAAGCCCGGTGGTGATAATTATCTTCCTGCCGCTTTGCAAACAAAAATGCCTCGGCAACTTCGTCACTGACTTCAATGAAACAATCTTCATTGAGAAATGGATAATACTTGCGCAAGTTGATGGTGGGCATACGGCTAACCTCCAGACAGTAAACGGGACAGACAGATTCAACTGCCTGTCCCGTTTACCCATGTGATAGGGCAGAAGCCCTTCACCGGGTTAGCCTGAAAATACGCTTCCGATCACTCTGTCTGCAAAAAACATTTCACCTTCCTTCTAACCGCTTCGATGCTTCTCATAATAGCGGACTTGGAACATCCGCAGATGTTACCAATCTGGGAACAACTGAGCCCTTCTAAAGCGTAAAGCAAAAAGCGATAACGCTGTTTTTCGTGCAGCTTTCCAATGCCGTCGTGATCTCCCGGAGGGTTTTTTTTCGACAGAGCCAATCTTCCGGCGTTTCGTAGTAACTCCTGCTGCACTCATGCGCTATAATGTACTCGTCAAACTCGCGCCCATCCCAATGGCGGCGCTGCTCATGGAACAAGTTCTCGGTTTTGTGATCGGCCTGAACAAGATATTCTCCGACTTCGACGGATACTTCCACGTTTACGCTTTGTCCGTAAATTTTGATATGTACCTCCATGATTTTTCCATCCTTTCTGAATGTTTTGAAAATCCAGAAAAGACGGCGGGAGGCGAACGGCAACGGGACAAAAAAATGCCCAGTGGGAGAGCATCCCAAAGGGCAGTACGAAAGCTGTTATATTTTATACAATGCCGATTAAGGTCAGAATGACCCCAATGAGCAATTCGGCTTTTTTTGAGGCATAAACGCCTGTCAGATAAAATCTGTTGTCCGCTTGTCACGCTTGGCCGCAAATTTGCGGCCAATGATATTGTGAATTACGTTGGATGAACATAACAAAATCCTCCAAACCAACAAGTTTGGAGGATTCCCATTCAGAAAAAGGTATGGAAAGAATCCCGCCAAACCCTGTTTTTTTGTTTGACGGGTGTCGCCCTATTTGTCCTTGACCAGCTAATATTCTATTTAAACTTCAATTTTTACCATACCATTACTTTTAAGGCTTCAGAATCGCGACAATCCAATCGCTTTTTGGAAACGGCAATTCCTGCAAAAGAGATTTATTTAGTGCAATACCCTGTATTGCACTCCAATAGGCATTAGAAAGTGCCAAAGGATCGCCCTGCCGTGTCTGGCCCACTTTTTGTCCAATAGATATCAGCGTCGCTGTCGGCGTTATCAGGTCATAATTATTCAGAAGTTCTTTTACACTGTCCGGCGTTGCTGCCGACCAAAAGGCCTGCATGATTAATACAAATAGTTTCAGACTGCGATCATTCTTTTCAAAAACACTGAGCGCCGTTTCGGTGACTTTTTGAAGTGTATCAATTGGATTTTCAGTTTGAAGCAGCATCTGTTCGATATATTTCTGTCCTTCAACCGCCTCTTTGATTAATTCAAAGTAGATTTTCTCTTTCGACTCGTAATAGTTGAAAAACACACCGGTAGCAATCTGCAATTTTTGGGCGATGTCACGAATTCCAGTGGATACATACCCCTGGCTGATAAATAGATCTAAACTACAGTCCCTTATTTGTTTTTCTCTGCTGATTCGTTGCTGTTCCCGAAGTCTCATAATACATTCATCCCTTTATCTCAGTCGGCCGGTTAAATAATCCCTTACGAACGCCACCTTTGGGTCATCCGATTTTTCTATCATTTCTATTTTATCCCCAAAACTCATTGCATGTGGAATGGTATTTGTATAGGCTGTCCATTCCGGCAATTCGGCTCCGTTTGGATTTCCGAATTTAGCAAAATTTGTCCAGTATTGCGACATTGCAAGAGATATTTCGTAATCGGTGTTTTCAAACGGCCTCCAGCACTCTCTCAATGTTTCAAAGACATACCACAATTCACAGTTATGATACGCTCCGGCACCGTCACCTGGTAACGCACGGATAAACGAATACACATACATGGGAGCTCGGTTGCCCTGATCAGCCTGCACCTGTGCCCATGCACGCGCTACTCCGGCCATATGAACAGCCATAAAATTATCAAAACCGGTCAATTTATGATCAGTACAAAACAAATTGATAAATTTGTCGGCAAATTTGCCATAGAAGTTTTTCATGTTGTTCCGAAACATGTCTTCCGGCATGTTTTTGAAGACCATTCGCATTTCATCTGCCGTTGATCCGATCAGATAAGGAATATTGTGCTGATGACCATGATAAATGGCGTCCGATACGTCTTCCGGCAATATTACTCCATCAATATTGGGCCGGAATGCAATGCGGTCCTTTGAAAAACCGGACGCTGCCATGATGAGTTCTTGAGCCGGGACTTCTCTGAGCTCCTTTAGAGTTGATTTATTGATTTTACCCGCAAATTCAGATCCCTGTTTCTCGGCATTCTGGAGTTTAACATACTCAATCATGTGAATACCGCCGCCGCTTTGCATGATTGCCTTTGTAAACAATTCTTTGGTCAATGGAGAGGTGGAAAGGGCCTGTACGCACATGGCACCGGAGGACTGACCAAAAATCGTAACATTAGCGGGATCGCCGCCAAAACCTACGATATTATTCTTTATCCAACGTAGTGCGGTAATCTGGTCGAGAAGCCCGTAATTTCCGGAAATACCGTCTTTAGTTTCCCTTGAAAGTTCCGGGTGCGCCAAAAAACCTAATATTCCAAGCCGATAATTTATTGTTACGACAATGACGCCATGTTCCGCAAGTTTTTCACCGTCAAACTCAATTTCATGACCGTATCCCTGACGAAAACTACCGCCGTGTATCCACATCATCACAGGTGTTTTTGCATCATCGGACACAGCGGGAGTCCATATATTCAGATAGAGGCAATCCTCGCTCATCGGGTTGGGATCCGTGTGAAACTCACGTTTATAGTAGGGATCCATTAGCATTTCGTTCTGAATACAGGCATTTCCATACGAATCAGCTTTTCGAATTCCACTCCATGGTATAACAGACTGCGGTGCCTTCCAGCGCAAATCACCTACAGGTGGCGCTGCATATGGTATACCCTTGAATATGGAGACTTTACCCGTGCCATCTGTGACACCAGAAACATAGCCGCCTTCAACTTTTACTGTTTGCATCATCAGAATTCACCTCACAAGATATATAATGAACAGTCGTTCTATGAACATAGGTTCATTATATCTCAAACATTTCCTGTTGTCAATGTTAAAAAGGGCTGCCTTACAGAGACAAATTCTCTCGCAAAATGACAATATGATCGTATCCCTGTCCATACAGAGATACGATCATATCAAACCGCTGCCCTACTGCTTTGCAGAGCGGTAGTTTCATATTCCCGTCCGTTGGCGTGTCTAGCTTATTTTTAGTTGTTCTGGGTTCTGCTTCCTTATGAGCCCTGACTTTTTCCGAATACTTTAAAACATTTATGTATGAGTATCAGTTAACTCCGATTTATGATATGATCCAAATACTTCCGCTCAAAAACATGGAATTATCCCAGGTGGCTTTATGCGTTCATTCGTTTCTGGAGCATATTTGAGTACAGCTGAACGATTCCTCATAAAAAAATCCGAACCCCCGCAAGGTTCGGTTTAAAACAGACAATTCGGAAAATGATTGAGATGGAAAGTCCGGCGGTCAGGTTTGCTCCGCCGGATTTTTTAACTCCCGGTTTCTGATGATCAGCAGAAGTAGAGACACCGGAATTAAAAAGATCACCGTTGCGGAAATGCCAAAACCAACCGAAAACTTTTCCGCAAGCAGCCCGATCAAAGGTCCCCCCAGAATTTCTCCCAGCGAGTTGACCTGCTCGTTTGTCGAAAGAACGGTTGCCCGGACGCTTCTGTCAATCTGGTTGGTGAGCAGCGCACTGAGAATCGGCCGGTTCAAGGCCTTTAAGGTATTAATTGCGAGATAAGAGAGAAGCATCAGACTGAAATTTCTTGTAATGCCGAAAAGCAGCATACTCAGAAGATAGAAAAAATTAATCAGTGACAACTGTTCCACAGACCCAAGGGACGACGAAGCTTTCTTTCTTTTTACTGCGAACTGCATGACAAGAGTACTGAGAAGCATGACCAGTATTCCGAAGATCCCGAACCAGGTCACAGGCTTCAAATTCCCCAGGCGGGGGAGAGTGGTATCATTTAGAAAATGATCGGTGTTCAGACGGTCGTAGCCCTCGCTTGCAAGGCCTGTGAACAGAGCCATGCACAGGAGAAGCAGCAGGATTGTTTTTGTCCTTATGATTTTTATTCCTGACCGCAGGGTGAACCCTATTTTTTGAAAGGAATTCAGTTCCTCCGGGGCGGCGGGGTGGAAATGGACCTCCGGCATGGAAAGAGCTAAGAACAGGCACAGTGTCAGCATCAGCCCCCCGCCCAAAAGGATGGGAAGAACGAGCGATAGATTGCCGAGAACGGTGCTCAGCAAAATCCCCGCCAGCGCGCCGATTTGTCCAAACTGCGCGCCCCTCAGATAGACCGTATTCAGTTCTTTTGCGTGGTCCTCATCGGCAATCCAGGCCTCAAGAGCTCCATCGATAAAGGTGGAACCGATTCCAAGAAAAACTTGGGAGGCCATGACGGCCGGGTAGCTTGGAATACTTCCCTGAATGAGAAATCCGAGCCCGGTCAGACCGACTCCAAGAATCACCGAGAGCTTTCGGCTGTAAAGGTCCGCCACAATTCCGGTGGGAACCTGGGAAAGAAAACAGGAAGCTTCAAAAGCCGTTCCGGTTAAAACCAGCTCCAACGGACTTAAGCGAAGAATCTCTACCTGATACACCATCGTAACCGTCGAATTTAATGAATAGAACAGTGCATACAGGCAGGAGAAGATCAGATACATACGATATGCTTCAAACTTTTTTCTCAATTTGGCTCCTTATCTTTATACTTACAACAATTCCAGTTGAATTGTAAAATTTTCTTATGTCCCCCCCGCCGAAGGCGGGGGGGGACATGTTCATATTTGCAATCTAAATTGGAAATGCTGTCGGGCGCGCGTTCCGGATATAACAGTATTTGTAATGATCGTTACATAATTATATTGTAATGATCATTACAAAAAAAGTCAAGAGAAAAGTTGATTTTCCAAAAAAAGAACCCCCGCCGCGAAAATGCGGCGGGGGTGAAATGCTGATCACTTTAAGTGGCGTCCTGTTTAAAAACCTCTTCCGAATACGTTTGAAGCTCCTTTTTTGCCCCTTTTAAAACGTCTGCCGCCGAAGCTTTCAACTTGGATTGAAAGTAGTTTTTTCTTCCGATTTTTTCATACCAGCGCTGAAATTTCTTGTATTCTTCTTCGTTCTCGGTAATTTCTGAAAAATTGTAATCCCCGCAGGAATTTTCATGCTTCAGCTCATCGATCAGCGCCTGACAATTTTTGATAAACTCCCGATATTCCTCGTCGATTTGCCTGGTGAATTCGGAAACGATCTCTGTTTCGTCGTCCTCTTCCAAAAACTGAAGCTTTCCCAGAGTTGAGATTCCCCCAAAAGAGATCACTTTTTTTCGAAGGGCTGAAAGGGAGGCGTGCAAATCATCGCGATAGGGAAGCAGCACAACCCCCTGCTGAAGGAATACCGCCCCGAATTCCTTGATCGCCCTCCATACATAGACCCGGCTGTTGGACCGGCTGCTGGGCAGTTTATAAGAAAAAATCAGAAATTCCCTGCTCATGCTTTCCCACCTTTGGATTCTTTTTTCAATCCGCCTTTTTCAGCGCGGCAGTCTGGTCCGCTCTGAAGGCCGAAAGAGTTAATTTAAATCATTATAGCATAATTCCGGAGGATAACATATCAAATTCTTAAAACCGGAACGGGAAAGGTGTAAAAAAAGAAAAGCGCCCGCATTCAGAAAAGCTCCGGAATGCGGGCGCGGCAGTAAGATTAAGATTTCTTTATTTGCTGAGCGGAGCCTCGGGATGCAGGACGGATTCTTTCAGCGGAACCGTCTGGTCGCGGCCGAGGTACATGTGATAGTACGGCGGATAGGAATTGAGCAGGGTAATCGCCATCTGCCGCAGCTGTTCACCGTCAAGATTTTTTAAAGCCGGCACGTCGTCCTCCGACAGCTTTTCGGCGGCGGTTTTTCCGGCAAACTTTTTCAGGCGCTCGACGGTGTAACGAATGTCGTATTTCGACGGGTAAACTTCCAGCATATCCTTTTCGATGCCTGTGAGCTGATAGACAGCCCCTAATCCGGTGCGGACCGACATTTCAACCGTAAAAACAACATCCTCGGGCACCTCGACATACTGTCCCAGAAAACCGATGTTCGTGCAGCCGTCCGGAACATTCTTCGGGCGGTCCGAAACCTTTCTTGGCATGAACTGGCTGGTGATATACGGCATCATGCAGGTGGAGATATAGGAATGGGACAGTACTTCGTCCTTGATGTCGAGCATATTCAAATGATAGAGAAGCTCTGTCATGATTTCCTCGCCGGTGCATTCGCACATGGGCTTTTTCACATAGTTGCCTACGTTTTCACCGTAGCAGCCGTATCCCCACATGACCTGTTCGTCATCCTTCTGGTCAAGGAAGAACGGATTGTGGTGCAGCTCGAAGGACATATCCCAGTTGGAATCCAAAATTGTGATTGCGCCGCCGGTTCCGGCCTTGCTGCCGGTCATTTTCTCGATTCTGCTGACAAGCTCCGGGTAGCCCTTGATGGTGGGCATGAACGAAACCCATTTTGTCTTGTCGATCTGGCCGATGAATTTTTCCGGATGACCGAATTTCTCATTCTTTTTGGCAAGATTCTGCCAGAGCGTAAAGGCTCCGAGGTCGGCGGTATCGCGGTTGATCGGAGCGACCGTTTTGTTGTCGCCAAAGGCGCTGTTGGTTGTCATTGAGCCGTTTGTGATCAGAACCAGATCCCGATCGTCAAGACGGATGACGGACTCCTCTCCGTTTTGGCGGAGCAAGATGGCTTTTGCAGTGTTGCAGGCGTCGTCCATCTCAAGGTCGTACACCCAGCAGCCGTAAGCCGTTTTCACGCCCTTGTTGCAGAGCCAGGTCATCAGGGGGCGGATCATGGCGTCATATTCACAGTACTTCGTGTGAATGATTCCCTCAAGGTATTCGTGACGGACTTCGAGGGCAAAACGCTGAAAATACCGCTGGCATTCCAGCGCGCTGTGGTAGGTCTTAAACGCAAGACAGCTGTGAAAGTTGATCCAGCAGCTGCTGTGAAAGAAAGACTCGTCAAAAAAATCTGCAATCTTCTTGTCTTCCAGAGCCGACTCGGGCAGGCTGAGAAAACGCTGCATGTCGGCCATGTCCTTGGGGGAGAAGCGGTAATCATGGACCTTGCTGTACCGTTCGCCCCGGTTCAGAATCACACGGCATTCGGAGTGAATCGGCTCGTCACGGTTGAAATCCACAATGTCGTCCAGCACCGTGCGTCCCTTGTTTTCCAGTGAAGGGATTTTACTGTACAGATACCAGAGGCATTCCATGTACGGCTCCATCTCGCGCTCGCCGCGGCACAGGTAACCGAATTCGTTTCGCATGCCGTCCATGCTGCCGCCCACATCGTCGCGTTTTTCCAAGATCGTGATGTTTTCTCCGGGCATGCCGGCGTCGTCAATCAGGAATGCCGCCGCCGCCAGACCGGCCAGACCTCCGCCGACGATGTAAGCCTTTTGCTTTTCAATGCCTTCCGGCTTTTTCGGCCGATACATGGTCCTGTAAATGTTCATACATGACAGCTCCTTTTCGTGTAAATTCTGAGGGGTGAACCCTCATTACGATCAAAGTATAACACTGGGACCGCCGGAGAGGAATTGACAGACGGTTTCATGTGTCAAGAAATTTTTACAGACCCTTTCGCCTGTAAAAGGAAAAATCTTTTGTTCATATCAATGTAAAAAAAGTATTATATGGTAAATAAGTTCCTACTCCAACAATCAAAGGCAGATGATAACATGCTGAAAAATGCGAAGGAAGTTTTTGCGGATTCCCTGAAAAAGATGCTTGAAAAAAAGACGCTCGACCATATTACCGTGAAGGATCTTGTGGAGGACTGCGGCGTAACCCGCCAGGCGTTTTACTATCATTTTTCGGATATTTACGCCCTTGTGGAATGGATTTTTATTGAAGAGGCTTCCGCGGCTCTTGCCAATAACCGGGATATCGACACCTGGCAGCAGGGTTATTGCAGGGTCCTGCAAAGAATGAAGAAGAACAAAAATCTTGTTTTGAATACCTACCGTTCCATCAGCCGCGAATATCTGGAGACATTTATGTACAAGGTTCTGTATCAGGTGATCTTTCCGGTTGTCGAGGAACAGGCGAAAGGCTTGAATGTTGAAAAGAGACATAAGGAGTTTATCGCGCATTTTTACAGCCTTGCCGTTGTTGCAATGGGAATCGACTGGGTCCGTACGGGAATGAAAGAGGATCCGGAGGAAATAGCCGAGCAGGTTGCCGTCCTGGTAAAAGGGGATTTTCAAAAGGTGCTGAAACAATACGCCACCTGACGCCTGTCGGTTCAGATTCAGCGGAGGCGGTTTGTTTGCGGATCGAACAGGCGCCGGACAAGTTTCGGACCTCAAAATTTCGGCTTGATGCATGCGTGTGCCTGCTGCTGCCGAAAATGCCTCTTCGTGGCACCGCATACCGGAAGGAACCGAGTGGAACGAAAGCCGGCAGGGAAATTTTAAGGAAAAACAGAATCCCTGCCGTTTGATTCATTAGAATATAGGAGAGAGAAATATGACATACACGGGAGTGATATACCGGCCGCCGAGCGAAGCGCGAAGCCTGATTGTGCAGGTTACGACCGGCTGTTCCCACAACCGCTGCCGTTTTTGCACGATGTATCGGGACAAGGAATTCAAAATCCGAAGCATGGAAGACATCAGGCGGGACTTTTGCGAAGCCCGCGAGCAATACGGAGACCAAATCGAAAAAGTGTTTTTGTCCGACGGGGACGCTTTGGTGCTGTCCGGCCAAAGGCTGATGGAATTGCTTGCTTTTATTCGGGGCCTGTTTCCCCGACTGAGGTCCGTTACATCCTATGGAACTCCGAAGGATATTCTGAGGCATTCGCCCGCGGAACTGAATATGCTCCGGCAGGAGGGCCTGTTGATGGTTTATCTTGGGGCGGAGTCGGGGGACGCCCTGGTCTTGAGCCAAATGGAAAAGGGCGCAACCAGAGAGGAAATCATTGAAGCTGGTCAAAGGCTGAAATCCGCGGGAATTCAGTCTTCGGTTACGCTGATTTCCGGTCTGGGAGGAAGGGAGAGGTTGAGCGAACACGCCATAGGGTCCGCGGATTTAATCAGCCGGATGAATCCCGACTATGTTGGGTTCCTGACGTTAATGCTGGAGAAGGGCGCGCCGGTTCTGCAGGATATTGAAGAGGGAAAATTGGAACTGTTAACTCCCGAAGGGGTTGTAACCGAAATGGAATTGTTCTTACGGAATGTGAACTCGGAAGGTACTGTTTTTCGGGCAAATCATGCATCGAATTATGTGATGCTGAAAGGGACTTTAAATCGCGATATTCCCATGATGCTGAACGAGCTTGATGAGGTAAGAAGAGAAAAATTGTTTCGCAAAGAAAACTGGCGCCGACTTTAAGATTGAAAAGGACGGGAATTTCCCAAAGTCCTGTTTGGAGGAAGAAGAGAAAATGGAATTTCTGGACATTGTGGATGAGGACGGGAACCCAACGGGCGAGACGGTATCACGCGAAGCCGCTCACCGGCTTGGTGTTCGCCACCGTACCTCTCACGTGTGGATTCTGAGGATGCGGGAGGGAAAAAGGCAGGTTCTTCTTCAGAAAAGAAGTTTTCATAAGGACTCGTATCCCGGGTGCTACGATATTTCGAGCGCAGGGCATGTTCCCGCCGGAGACGGTTTCTTGCAGTCGGCGTTGAGAGAATTAAAGGAAGAGCTTGGAGTAAACGCCGTTGAGAAGGAACTGATTTATTGCGGATGCCGCCGGTTCGAGTACCGCGGGCAGTTTCACGGTCATGAGTTCCGGGACAATCAGGTCAGTAATGTATATGCGCTCTGGAAAAATCCGGGGGACGGAGAGTTTGTTTTACAGAAATCTGAAGTTGATTCAGTGGTGTGGATGAATTGGGACGCCTGCGTTGATCTGGTGAAAAACAGCAAAGCTCCTCATTGCATTCGGCTGGAGGAATTGGAAATGATTCAAAGAGCCTGTTGCACGGAGCCCGGAAAAGAACGCTGAACCCTTCTTCCCGTGGCCGCCTGTGCTGAGGGAAAGCTGGAAAACCCGGGAGGCAGCCTCTGCTTTTAGGAACAGGGCGATGCTGCCGCCAAAGGTACGAAAACCGAAATTTCTCCTATGCTTATATAAAAGATAACCCATGCGCAAACAGTGCTGTCTGCGCATGGGTTATTGCTTTATTTCAGGGCGGCTCTGTCCGCGGTTGGTCAGACGCGCCCGAGGAGTTCCTTCGGAATTTCACCGTGAGCCTGACCGACAAACTTGTAGATTTCCACGGTCTGCTTGATCTGCGCGTCGGTCAGATGACGAATCGGGCTGACTGCGCGGGCGGCAAGATAGCCTTTGGCGCATTCTTCCAGATAAACCGCGGCGTTGAGAGCCTGCTTCATGGAATCTCCGGTCGTCATGACTCCGTGATGCGCCAAAATAACCGCGTGGCCGTCGCCCAAAAATTGGACGGTGTCGATGCCCATTTGTTCGCTGCCGGGGGAGCTGTAAGGGGCCACCGGGACGTTGCCGCCGCAGGCGTTGCCCAAAGTTGTAAGGTCGGCGTGGAATTCGTCCTGAATCAGGCCGATTGCGGTTGCGTAAGGCTGATGCGTGTGGATGACCGCGTTCACATCCTGTCTGTGATTAAAAATGTACAGAATGGCGGCTGTGTCCGACGACGGCTTGCGATTGCCCTCGATGACTTTTCCCTCTAGGTCCATCACGATCACGTCGTCCGCCTTCATGTCCTCATAGATCATTCCGGACGGCGTAATCAGGATTTCGCCGGATGGCTGGCGGAGACTCAAATTGCCTCCCGCGAGAGAAATCAGTCCGTAGCGGTCCAGACTCATGCCTGCCTTGATCATTTCCATTTTTTCTGTTTCAAACATAGTAAACCTCCTCAATCTTTTATAAAAAGGGGCAGCAGCTCCTCGGGTGAGCGCACAATCCAGTCAGGCTCATACGCGGAAAGGGAGCGCGGGTCCTGGTAACCCCAGGCAACGGCAGCCAAGGGCACGCCCGCAGCCCGCGCTGTCCTCATATCCACGTCGGTGTCGCCGACGAACAGGCATTCCTCCCGGCTCAGGCTGAGGGATTGAATCAAATGCAGCAGCGAACGCGGGTCCGGCTTTGAAATCGTGTCGGGTGTCTGGCCCGCGACCGAATTCAGAAGTCCGGGAAAAAAGGAAGAGACGACCTGTTCGGCCAGCGGCGCCGGTTTGTTGGTGAGTACGGCCGTCGCCGTTCCGCGGCGCCGGAGCTCGCGGAGCAGCTCCGGAATGCCGGGAAACGGACTCGTTTGCGCACAGGGGTCTTTCAGGTATATTTCCAGATCATATTGACGAATCGGCTCCACTAACTCCGCCGATCGGTCGTCCGGGCAGCCGCCCAACTGCAAAAGTCGAGGATAAAATTCCGCGATTGGCAGGCGGCACAGGCCGCGGCACTGTTCGGCGGAAACCGGACTCAGGCTGAAGTGTGCGAGCGAAGCGTTGCAGCAGCGGCACAGGGTTGGGAGAGTGTCCAGCAGGGTTCCGTCAAGGTCGAAAATACAGGCCCTGAACATTCCTTATACCGCGGAGAAATCCTCGAAGCGAATTTCCTCAAGGTCTTTTTCGCTGATTTCGAAGGATTTTCCCATCAGGTTTTCGACCGCGCCGATCAGCGTCATGGCATCCATCTTGTATTTTTTGAGCAGGTACATTTTTGAAGCGCCGTGCGCGTAGGTGTCCTGCAGGCCGACCTTCACCAGCTTTTTGCCGATTCCGTGCTCGGCCATCACGTCTGCGACCGCCGAGCCCAGACCGCCGATCACGGTTCCGTTTTCAATGGTGACGACGCCGTATTTTGTCTTTTGGCACGCTTCCACTACTTGCGGGTCCGTGAAGGGCTTCAGCGTGGAGACATGCAGGTGCCGGATGGAAACTCCTTTTTCCCGGAGCGCGGCGGTCGCGCGCATAGCTTCCTCCGTGCAGACAGAGGAAGAGAGCAGCGTAATGTCCGTTCCCTCTGAAAGGATGCGTGCGTGGTTGAAGCGAATCGGCTCGTCCGCCGGGAAGAAACGGGGGACTTCCTTGCGGAGCATCCGGATAAACACGGGGCCGTTGTAGCTGTAGGCGAGGTCGAGAACCCCCTCGATCTCCGTCGCGTCCCCAATGTCGAAGATGGCGAGGTTTGGAACCGTGCGCAGCACGCCCACATCATTTGTGGACTGATGCGTTACGCCGCCCGGCGTGGTGATTCCCGGGACAAAGCCGACAAAAACCACGGGGAGATTCGGGTAGGCCACGCTCATTTCCAGCTGGTCGAGGATGCGTCGGTACAGAAAGACCGAAAACGTGTGCAGGAACGGACGGAAACCTTCGCGCGCCATACCGGCGGCCCAGGAGCACATGTTCTGCTCCGCGATGCCCATGGAAAAATAGCGGTCTGGGAAAACCTCGTGGAATTCCTTGATTTCACAGGAGGTTCCCAGGTCCGCAGACATCACGACGACTTCCGGGTGCTCTTTGGCAAGACGAATCATGTTTTTGGAATGTGTATTCACTTCAATTTTCATTGCTTATCACCTCACCCTTTCGTTACATCTGCTCGCAGAAAGAGATGAACTCTTCCCGGCGGTCTTTCGGAATTCTGACAAAATGCTTCGGAACGATGGTCTTCAGCGGAGGAATCCCCTGTGCGGGGTCGGTGTCGCAGAGGACCATCAGCGGCTTTCCCGGATGCGGGGTTTGCGCCGCTTGTTCCAAAGCTTCAATATCGTGGCCGTTAATCTGCACCACTTCCCAGCCGAACGCCTTCATGCGGTCGGTCAGCGGCTCCGTGTTCATCACGTCCTTGGTCCAGCCTTCCACCTGCTGATGGTTGATGTCCGCGTAAACGATGAAGTTGTCCAGGTGATAATAGGCGGCGGCCTGGAAGCATTCCCAGTCCTGTCCTTCTTCCAGTTCTCCGTCGGAGAGCATGCAGTAGATTTTTCCGGCGTTTCCCTTCAACTTGTACGCGTGGGCCGTGCCCGCTGCAATGGAAACCGTCTGCCCAAGGGACCCCGCCGTGTTTTCAAAACCGGGGGAGTGTTCCGCTCCGATCATTTCCATATTCCAGCCGTCCGCGTTGAATTTGTCGATGGCGGCTTGGGAAATGCGTCCGCATTCCGCCAGTGCGCAGTAGATGACGGAGGCGTAATGGCAGCAGGAAACGAACAGGCGGTCCCGATCCGGCGTTTGTTCTCCATTGTAAAGGGAACCCTTCGGGTAGTCCATGTTTTGCGCCGAAGGAACTCCCGGAAACAGCTGGGTGTCCGGATTCCCGAGGCTGGGTCCGATGTTCAGGATGTTCATGTAGAGGGTGGTGACGATTTCTGCGGAAGAGCAGGCCTGCGTGAGGTAGCAGCCCCCGCGCTCAATCGCCAGACTGAGAATGTGCTTGCGCACGTTAGTGGCTGCGCGGGCAATCTCCTCGTTGGAAAATTTTTTGTCCGGCATAATTACAGATCTCCTTTCGACTTTAACTCCGTACGGATGGGTTGACCAAAAAACCTGGGCAGGGCTTTCTAAGCAAACCGCTTGTTTTCGTGCTGGCCTGACCGGGTAACGGGGCACGACCCGGAAGGTATAATAATTATTTCATATAAATGAACATATGTCAATACATAATATTTCATAAATCCATAAAATATATTTAAATAAAACGATTAAAATGTGCAAATTATCAAAAAACAGTTGACATTTTATCAAAGATTGGGTAAAGTAAAATTGTGAAAAGATTCATTGGTATGAACATAATTTAATTCAAAGCGCACGAATGGCGGAGAATAGGAGGAATTTAAAGCATGAAAGCAGTTGTAAAAAGCTCGACTGGCTACGATAACATGATTTATGAGGAGATCCCGGAACCGGAGGCGACCGGTGATCTGGTGAAAATTAAGATCGCCTATTCCGGAATCTGTGGGACGGACCTTCACGCGTTCAAGGGAACCTACTCCAGCACAAAGCCGCCGGTCGTTCTGGGACACGAGTTTTCAGGAATCGTTACCGCGGTGGGGCCGGATGTAAAAAAGATCAAAGTTGGGGACCGCGTGACCAGCGAGACGACGTTTACCACTTGCGGCCACTGTTCTTACTGCCTTTCCGGGGACTACAACCTCTGTTCTCACCGCAGGGGCATCGGCACTCAAATCAACGGCAGTATGGCGGAGTATGTGGTCAGCCGCGAAGAGAGCATCCACATCGTGCCGGAAGATGTCTCCCTGCTTTCGGCGGCGCTGACCGAGCCGCTGGCCTGCGGCGTTCATGCCGGCATTGAAAAGGGAGATGTGCAAAAGGGTGACGTCGTCTGCATTTTCGGCGTCGGCGCCATCGGCCAGATGGTGGCGCAGGTTTGCAAGGCAAGGGGAGCGACGGTTGTCGTGGCCGGGTTGAGCTCGGACCGGGAGCGCTTCCAGATCGCGCTGGACAACGGCGCCGACCGCGCGGTCGATCAGATGAAAGAGGACCTGCAACAGGTCATCGGCCAGATGACCGGAGGCGAAGGGGCGGATATTTCCTTTGAATGTTCCGGAGCGGTGCCGGCAGCCAACAAGGCGCTGGAAATTACGCGCCGAAAGGGCAAAGTGGTTCAGATGGGTGTTTTTCCGCAGTCAAAGGAGCAGATCTGGACGGATTTGATTCTGCACAAGGAGATCAACTATGTCGGTTCCCGCAGTCAGAAGCCGAGTTCCTGGAGAACTTCCATTCAGCTGCTTGCGGCCCACACGGTTGTCCCGGAAAAAATCGTGACGAAAATCGTCACCCTGGAGAATTGGAGGGAGGGATTCGAGACGTCAATGCGCGGAGAGGGAGTGAAGGCCGTAATTTCCTGTAACGCCGACCTGGAGGACAAATAAAAAGGCAGAGGCAAAAGCCTCTGCGCAACAGTTTCTGTTTTGTTTTGGGAACGGCTAATTTTCACGGGCAAGCTCCAGCATGCGAACGGCAAGCGCTTCGTCTGCGACAAGGACGTTGATGTATTTTCCCCGTATGGCCCCAAGCACCGCCTCCGCCTTAAACGCAGCCGCGCTGATGCCGACGGACCATTCGGCGGCATGCATGGCATCCAGCGGCGCCCCGATGGTGTAACGGCCCTCCGGCTCCATATCGATCGGGTTCCCGTTCCGGTCATAAGGGCGCGCCAGCAGGTGCCCCACGGCCCCTTTCCCGATAATGCTCATGCGGTCCTGGTCGGTGAAATAACCGGACTGCTGCAGCGTGGTGCCGGAGTCAAACGATCCGATTCCGGTCAGGATGATGTCGACATGGTTGGCCTGATTCAGGGTTGCCTCGATCTGAGGCTCTTTGATCAGATAGGAGTGTACGGTTTTGCTGCCAACGTAAATCGGGGCATAAATGTTGGAATAAGTGCCTCCAAGACGCTTGGAAATCCGGAGCGCCAGCTCAATCCCGTCGATGTTGGGATTCCCGGTGCCGAGGCAGCCGACCATCTGGACCACGTGAACGTTGTAGTAGTCCTTCCGTTCGATCAGTTCGCAGAGGTACTGCGGCGCGGCGCCCCAGGAAATGCCGATGACCGTGTTGTTTTCCATAATGGTGTTAAAAAAGTGGCTGGCCGCCTCGCAGCACCTGTGCAGTGCTTTGTGGTATTCGTAGGAGCCGTTAACCACAATCGCTTCCCGCAGACCGAACGTATTCCGCAGGTCGAATGAGAGCTTCGCATTTTTTCGTACCGGGCTGTGGACAATAATTTCCACGATTCCGGCGTCCTTTGCTTCCTCCAGAAGGCGGGATACCGTTGGGCGGGAAGTATTCAAAATTTTCGCAATATCAATTTGGTTCAGTTTCTGTTCATAATAAAGTTCGGCGGCACGCACCAGAAGGTCGGTTTTATCTTCCATTGGGAAGAATACACTCCTTTGTTGAAATCGGTAAAGATAATCTGATAGCAGTATACCATAATCTTGACGATCTCAAAAGGACTATTCAATAAATCATTTCAGAATGGAGACGAGAGACATGTATCGGTATGAAACAGTCGTAAAAAATCCAACCGGTCTGCACGCAAGGCCAGCTTCACAGATGACTCAGCTCTGCAAAAAATTTTCAGACAATATCGCGCTGGTCTGCGGAACGAATCGCGTGAATCCCAAAAGCATCATTTCCATCCTGTCCGCCGGAATCAAACAGGGGACCGCGGTCACCGTTGAAGTGGAGGGGGAAAACGAAGAGGCCGTGTGCATGCAAATCGTTTCGCTGATCGAAAATCTTGCTGATTAAGGAGGTGACCGGGGACATGCAGGCTATTTACGAAGATCTGGTCGTCTGCGGCGTTGATGCCGTGGACGCGGAGGACGCGATCCGTCAGGTTGGGCGGCTTCTTTTTCAAAAGGGATTTGTCAAAGACACTTACGTTGACGCGGTGGCAGCACGTGAAAAGGAATTCCCGACGGGCTTGCAGCTGAAAAATCTTGCCGTTGCAATGCCGCATACCGCGGGTGTTCACGTCAACACGCCCGCGGTGTGCGTGGCCAAGCTGGCGCATCCTGTTAAGTTTGCGCACATGGGCGATCCGGAAACGGAAGTTAAGGCGGAGCTTTTGTTCATGATGGCAATTCAAAATCCGGATGCCCAGCTGGAAACCCTGCAAAAGGTGATGAAGATTTTTACCGACGAAGCAGCCGTCGCAGAATTTAAGGCGGCCGGCGACAAAGAATCCCTTTATCAGGCGGCGAAACACCATATCGGGTAAAACGAAGAGATGAAATTCAAGGAGGAAAAAGCAATGGCAAAACATGTAAAGATTCTTTGTGTCTGCGGTTCAGGGACCGTCAGCTCCGCGATGGTCGCGAACAAGCTGAAGGAAAAGCTGGCCGACTACGGCTATGCTGTCGAGGCGACGGAATGCAGCCCAAATTCCGCCGAAACGGCTTTGGCTTCGGGGGGATTTTCCCTGATGGCCTGCGTCAGCCCCGTGTACCAGGAGTTCGGGGTTCCAAAAGTCAACGCGGTCGGCATGCTGACCGGCCTTTCGGAAGATCAGGTGCTGCAGGACTGCTTGAAAATTTTGGAGAAGGAGTAAGCATCCGCGTTTGCACGGGAGCATGGATTTAAAACGAAATCCAAGGGGATTAAAAAAACACGGGAAAGCCGTTGGACGGCGTGACAAAATCAAGGGGGATGTTTGTATTGGATAATTTCTTTAAAGGCATGAGCGACGTTTTTTCTACGTTCGGGGCGGGTGTCTTTGTTCCTGTCATTTTGTTTGTCATTGCGATCGGCATGGGAGTAAAAGGGAAAAAGGCCTTTAACTCGGCTCTTCTCTGCGCGGTTGGACTGACCGGGTTCAATCTGGTCATCAGCAGCTATGGCAGCATCATTACTCCTGTCGTCAATTCCATGGTCAAAAACTCGCATGTAAACCTGCCCGCGCTGGACACCGGGTGGCAGTCAACCTCTGTGATTGCCTATTCCACCAGCGTAGGCCTGATCTTCATCGGAATCGCCATTGTAATCCAGCTTGTGCTCTTTTTCAGCAAATGGACGGACATATTCATGGCTTCCGACTTATGGAACAACTATTCGTTCATGGTATGGGGCTCCATGCTTTATGCCCTGACGAAAAACATGTGGCTTGCACTGGCCTGCATGGTTGTGCAGCTGCTGTACATTCTGCTTTTCAGCGAAGTGGTCGCCAAGCGCTGGTCGAATCACTATCAGTACCCGAACTGCTGTATGACCGCTCCGCACCATATGGAAGCGGTGCCCTTTGCCCTTTTCATGAACTGGTTCCTCGGAAAGCTCGGTTTTAATAAAATCAAGCTCAACGCGGCTTCCATTCAAAGACGGTTCGGCCTCCTGGGCGAGCCGATGTTCATCGGTCTTGTGATCGGCGCGCTCATCGGCGTGCTGGGAAACCTCAGTGCTTTGAATCAGCTGGCCTCATGGGGCGTCATCACCTCCTCCGCGGTTTCAACTGCGGCGGTTATGGCGGTTTTCCCGAAAGTCGGCGGAATTTTCGCTTCCGCGTTCACCTCGCTGACAGATGCCTATAAGTCCAAGGCTGCGAAGAGCGGGCAGGGACGTGTCTGGTATCTTTCCGTCAACGACGCCGCCGGCTACGGCGAGCCGAACACGCTGGTGACCGGCATTCTGCTGATGCCCATTATGCTTCTGCTGGCGTTTGTCCTGCCGGGTAACACTATCCTGCCGATGCTCGATCTGGTCGCGCTGCCTTACATGGTTGAGGTGTTTGTCTGCGTTTCTCACGGCAACATTGCCAAAAGCCTGCTTTCCGGTGCCATTTGGTTCAGCCTCGGCCTGATTGTTGCCTCTCAGCTGGCTCCCACCTTTACGCAGGTTGCGATTGCAGCGGGCTTTGAGCTGCCGCAGGCCGGCGTGTACATCATGAGTTTCGGAATTATGTGCCACCCCCTGATCGCGGGTCTGTTTTACGCGTTCCTGTCCCGGAACCCCGTGATCATTGGCGGCGTGGTTATCCTGTACTTCGTTCTTTACTATCTGTTCCGTAAAAATAAGGACCGTGTGGTGGACTGGCTGGAAAATTACGGAGCCATTCCGGAAGCTTCCCAGACTTGAGCACGATTTGCTGAAACGGAAAACTGCAGCAATCGGAAGTTTCAAAACAGATCCGCGGCCGCTGTTGCAGGAAAGGACAGCGGCCCTTTTTTAAGGAGAAGGAAATGCTTGACTATTTGAGAAGCGAACCACAGAACATAGTCGTCGTCGGCGATGCTTTTGTCCGGCCAGAGACGATGGAGCAAGCCGTCCGCACCTCACAGATCAACGCGGCGAAGGTTTCGCGCGTTTTTTGGGGAACTGAGGATAAAGATGATTTTGCCGCCCGCCAAATGAATCTTGAGAAAAACGGATCGGAAGCGGAACCCTGGGCGGAGGATCTTGCTCCCCTGCTGAAGGATTGCACCGTGCTGATGACTCATTTCAGCCCTGTGCCGCGCGGGCTGATTGACCGGGCACCGAAGCTTCGGGCCGTACTGACCTGCCGGGGCGGGATGGAACACATCGACGTAAAGGCGGCCGGCGAGCGAAAAATCCCGGTGATCAACGTAATTCGGAACGCGGTGCCCGTCGCGGAATTCGCACTTGGCTTGATGCTTGCAATGACGCGCAACATCGCGTCCTCCCATCATCGGCTGATGGAGGGGGAGTGGCTTAAGGAATTTCCGAACTCCGGGTTTGTCTCAACGCTCGGCAGCCTGACCGTTGGTCTGGTCGGACTGGGGAATGTGGGAACGGAGCTTGCAATCCGTTTAAAAGCGCTGGAAGTTCCATTGATCGTACAGGACGATTATCTGGACCGGGACCGCATGAAGCGCAACGGTTTGGGAGATGTTACAATCGTAGAGACGAAAGAGGATGTGTTTCGGCTTGCCGATCTGGTGAGCCTGCATCTGCGCCTGACGCCGGAGACGCGAGGCATAATTGATCAAAACTGCTTTTCGCTGATGAAGCCGAGTTCCTATTTGATCAACACGGCCCGGGGAGGACTAGTCAATCAGGCCGACCTGATCGAAGCTCTGCGCCGCCATGCCATTGCGGGCGCGGCCCTTGACGTGTTTGACCGGGAGCCGCTGACCCCGGAGGATGGATTCGCCGGACTCGACAATGTGGTGATTACTCCCCACATTGCCGGCGCTACCGTTGACGCGATTCCAAATTCCCCGTTTCTTCTCATGCGAACGGTCGATAAAATCCTGACGCAGGGACTGAAAGACAGAATTGTGAATTACAAAGAAATTTTTTCGGACTGATTAGGAGGATTTTGCCATGATTTTAAAAGAGGAACGCGAACAGGTTGTGGAGTTTGGAAAGAAGCTGGTGGAGCTGGGCCTTACCGCGGGCACGTTTGGAAACGTCAGCGTCTACAATCCGAAGGAAAAGCTGATGGCGATCAGCCCGTCCGGAATGGACTATTTTCAGATCGACCCGGAGGATGTGGTTGTGCTGACGCCCGACGGAGAAAAGGTAGACGGCGAAGCGAAGCCTTCGAGCGAATACGACATGCACCGAATTTTCTACCAGAAGAGGCCGGGCGTCAATGCCGTGATTCATACGCACTCCGTTTACGCGACCACGCTGGCCTGTCTGCACTGGAGTATCGAGCCGATTCACTATGAGGTTGCCTACGCCGGGCCGGACGTCCCGTGCATCCCGTATGTGCAGTTCGGAAGCTACGAGCTGGCCGTCGCGGCTCTGCAGGCCATGGGGAACGATCATTATGCGTGCCTGCTCGGCAACCACGGCCTTCTTGCCGTAGGAAGCAGCCTCACTTACGCGCTGGATGTTGCGCAGCAGACGGAATTTGTCGCTCAGCTGTATTACAACACCAGAGTTGCGGGCGGCGGCGTCAACCTGACCGACAAAGATATGAAGACTGTTTTGGGAGCGTTTCAGTCATACCGTCAGAGATAACAAGGGAGATAATTTTATGAAAGTCATCAAGGGCCTGGCCGGTGCTTCCGGATATGCGGCCGGACGTGCCGCGGTTTTTTCGCGGATGGTAATTCCGGCCGATAAAAAGAAAATTGAAGATCCCGAAACGGAAATAACCGCGCTTGAATCCGCGCGTTCGCGTTACGTCCGCTCTTTGGGGCTTTTGGCGGAACGCGCCCGCCGGGAGCACGGCGAACAGGAAGCCACTATTTTTGAGGCTTACCGTGAAATAGCGTCGGACGACGTGTTTTTTGATGAGATCAAGGAGAAAATCCGCACGGAGCGCGTCGACGCCTCCTGGGCGATCGAGCAGAAGCGTTCGGAAACGGAATCTGTTTTGGACGGTTTGGACGATCCCTATTTGAAAACCAGGAAGGACGACGTCAACAACGTCTGCAGGGAGGTTACGGCGGAGCTGCAGGGCGCCGGCGCCGCGGACCCGATTGCCGAAGCCGGCGGGGACGACTTGATCGTGTTTGCCGAAGATCTGACTCCCGCCGATACCGTCCGCCTGGACCGCACGCGTCTGAAAGGTATGGTGACGGAAAAGGGCGGCGTGACGTCCCATACCGTGATTCTGGCCAAGCTGCTTGGAATTCCGGCGATTGTGGGAACGGGCCCCATGCTTTCGGAGGTGAAAAACGGAGACGAAGTGCTGGCCGACGGCGGTTCCGGCACGGTGGTCCTTTCGCCGGACACAGCCGGCAGGCAGGACTTTCTCGCAAAACAAAAAAAGGCGGGGCTTCGGGAATCTTTATACGCGGAATGCCGTGCGAAACCCGCTCGTACCCGCGACGGATTTTCCGTGCGCGTGGATGTTAATTCCGGCGATAAAGAGAGCATAGAGAAGTTCAATGCCGATGAGTGTGACGGCGTAGGGCTGTTCCGCACGGAGTTCCTCTATATGGGGCAGAAGGATTACCCGTCCGAAGAATTCCAGTTTCAAGTTTACCGCGGCATGGCGGAAAAGGCGGGCGGAAAGGAACTGATTATCCGCACGCTGGATATCGGCGGCGACAAGCAGCTGGATTATATGGACCTTCCCAAAGAAAGCAACCCGTTTTTGGGGTTCCGCGCCATTCGGATCTGCCTTTCCAGACCGGAGCTTTTTCAAACGCAGCTGCGCGCCATCCTGCGGGCCGGCGTGTATGGAAACGTGAAAATCATGTTTCCGATGATTGTGAACCTGGAGGAGCTGCTTCAGGCAAAAACGCAGCTGGAGACCGCCAAGAGAGAACTGGACAGACGCCAAATTGCCTATCGAAAAGACATCCCGGTCGGCATCATGGTGGAAACGCCGGCCGCGGTGCTGCTCTCGGATATTCTTGCGAAGCATGTGTCGTTTTTTTCCATTGGCTCGAACGATCTGATTCAGTATACCACGGCAACGGACCGGATGAACGAAAGGGTTCAGTATCTGTATGACAGCTGCAACCTGTCCGTGCTGCGGTCGATCCGGACGGTCTGCCGGAACGCGCACGCGAACGGCGTGCAAGTCGGAATCTGCGGAGAGACAGCTTCGGAGCCCCGCCTGATTCCGCTTTGGTGCGCCTTGGGCGTGAATGAGCTTTCGGTAGCTCCGCCGCTGGTCGGGCGGACCAAATATATCGTCGGGCAGGTGTCCAAAAAGGAAATGGAAGAGAGGGCGGAAAAGCTTCTCGCCTCCGGAAGCGTTCCGGAAGCCAAACAGGAGCTTTCGGAAATTCTCGGGGAGCTTGGACTATGAGTGGGAAACGGGCCGGGAAAAAGCGGGCGGCGGCAGCCCAAAGTAAAAAAATCGAATCCGTGCGGGGCAAACGCTGCGTCTACTGCGGGAAACCCCTCGAAGCGGACGGCGAACCGTTTGAGGCGACAGTCAAGAGCCGCAGATTCCATACGTGCTGTGCCTCCTGCAAAGAGGCAACCGAGCGTTATGTCCTGCTGGATAAGCGGAAAAAAATCTGGCTGTATCTGACTCTTCTTCTCTGCGCGGCCGGGATTATTATCAGCGCCATGGGGGCATCGAATCTCTTTATGTACGGCAGCATCCTTCTTGCCGGAATTGGATTTCTGGCCTTTCCGTACCCGATTACTACGTTTGAGACATTTTTGAGCTGCCCGATTCAACGGGTGACTGTGATAACCCGCGCGGTGGGGGCCTTGCTGAGCGTTTTGGGTCTTCTTTTTCTGCTTCTGGCCCACTGAGAAGCGGGGGCTCTTACCGCCTTTTGGCCGCATGCCGCCCGCCGCGGGCGCGGATTCAGTCGGAAGTCAGCATGCCGGTTTCCGAGACGTCGTATCCGCCGATTGCCTGAAGCTCGGCGCGGAACTCCGGGGAGCGCACCGTTTCCAAAGCCTGCCGGAACAACGGCTTTGAAAGGTTTTCCTCTTTGAAAACAAGGTCGTACCGTTCCTGCTGCAGAGGAACGAATTCAATCGAATCAACCTGCATTGCCGTTTTTTCTATGCCGACAGCAGCGTCCGCTCCGCCGCGGGCAACCGCGCCGGCAGCCGCAAGATGTGTGAGGCAGGCGCGGCTGTAGCCCTTGATCCGTGTCCCCTCAAGACCGAGCAGGCGCAGATGCTCATCCAGAAGAATTCTGGTTCCGCTTCCTTTTTCGCGGTTTGCAATGGTGATGTCGGAGCGCTTCAGGTCTTCCCAGGAGCGCAGGTTTTTCGGGTTCCCTTTTTGTACGTAGAAGCCCTGCATCCGGTAGGCCAGATTAACCGAGATAACCGCAGTTCCGGGGAGCAGGCTCCGGAGGTATGTCGTGTTGTACGTTCCGGTTTTCCCGTCCCAGAGATGAGCCGTCGCAAGCTGCACTTCATTGTTATAGAGACCGTAAAGACCGTTGTAGCTGCCGATATACGAACGAAGAATCCGCTGATTCGGGCGAAATTCTTCCAGTCTGCGGGAGAGCAGGTCAAGCGCAAGGTCCTGCCCGCACAGGACAAATCCGTTTTCGACAGGCTCCCGCTCTGAAAGAAGAGGATTTCGGCCTGCGTTTTTGTCCGCTTTGCCCGGGCCGGTCTTGGCGGACTCAAGATACGCGCGAACGTCGCTGTAATCAAAGCGGATTTTATTGCCGATGCGGTAGCCGTTCAGCTCATTTCGCTTAATCAGCTCGTAGACCAGATTTTTGCTGATTTTCAGCAGATCCGCGACTTCCTGGGGGGTCAGCGCGGTAAGCTCTTTTGCCGGTTGGTTCATTTCACAAGTCCCTTTCCGCTTTATTTCGTTACTAATTATACCAAATTGTCAATCGTTTGCAAGAAAAGAATGACGCCTTTTTGCACTGACTTTATTTATTTTAGTTCATGATGGAATTAATTGGGATTTTTTCTACACTTCACTAATAAATTATGTTTAAAATCGAATAAAACTTTTTATCAAACGGATTATTTTCGAAGTATTGCAATATAAAACAAAACGATTTAAAATGAAACGGTACAAAACATAAAAAAACAGACGAAAGCGAAGGAGCCTAAATCACTTTGCTTCCGTCTGTTTTTTATTTGCTGGAACCGGGATATCCGGCTGCGGCAGACAGGAGGAAAGAGAAATGGAAATGGATCGAGTAAAGAGGAAAAGCGCACGATTATACAGGGCTGTCATCGGCCTTTCCCTGACAATTCTGGCGGCTGGTCTTTTTGGATGTTCTCAGGGGAGCGCGAGTCCGCCAAATTCACAGGCAGCCTCCGTTCTCTCCTCCGATGTCTCTTCCGAGGCGACTTCCAGTCATCGGAAGGCCGCGGACGGGACAAGGACGATCACGGACATGATGGGAAACCGCATCACTGTGCCTGACGAAATCCGCCGGGTGTACTGTTCCAGTCCCATTGGGACCGACTTCCTTTACACGCTTGCGCCCGATACGCTCCTCGGGTGGAGCTGGGCTTTATCGGACGAGGAGAAAAAATATATTCTCTCTCCGTACAAGGATCTGCCGGTTCTCGGAGGAAACATGGCGGGGCAGAACTCCATCAATACGGAAAGCGTCATCAAACTGAAACCGGACATTATTTTGGACTTTGCGCACGAGGGACAGGTCGGCGAAGCGGTGAAAAAGCTGAGCGAACAGACGGGAATTCCGATTGTGGAGGCGCCCTCCGATCTGGACCGGACCGAAGAATGCTATCGATTTTTCGGGAATCTCCTCAATCGAAAGGATCGCGGCGACCAGCTGGCGGATTATGTAAGGGATTCTCTCGCAAAGACGAAAGCCGCCTGTGAAAAGGTCCCGGCCGACCGGCGAATGAAGCTGTATTATTCGGAAAGCGCCGACGGGCTAAAGACGGACGGGACGGATTCCATGCATACGGAGGTGATCAACTTTGTCAGCGCAATCAACGTGGTGGATATGAAAACCACCGCGATGGCGAAGGGAACGGCTGTGTCGATGGAACAGGTCCTTGCCTGGAATCCGGATGTGATTCTGGTGAATACGAAGATGGGGGGGAGTGAATTTTTGAAATCCGTCTACTCCGACCCCAAATGGGCCTCTGTTTCCGCCGTAAAAAACAAACGGATTTACACGCCGGTTTCCGTTCCGTTCAACTGGTTTGACCGCCCACCCTCCATGGCCCGTGTGCTGGGGGTTCAGTGGCTTGCGAGTGCTTTGTACCCGGATACGGTAAAAATAGACCTGAAAAGTGAAGTGCAAAAATTTTATCAGCTTTTTTATCAGGCTGAAGTATCCGACGAACAGGCCGAAGCGCTGCTCAAAGCCTCGGGGGTCGATCCGTGAACGCCCCGTCGGTCAGGCTTGCGAAGATTGAGCGAAGGGCCGGACGCGTGCGTATAAACCGAAGAAAAGTGAAAATCGCGGCGGTGTTGCCCATTCTGCCGATTGCCGCTTTTCTGTTTTCCCTCACGGTCGGGCGGTATGGAATCCCGCTTCCTGAGTTTTTCAGGCTGCTCCGGATGCGGGCGCTGGGAATCGCCTTGGAAGGAAACTTTTCCACAATGGCGACGGTCCTGTTCGGCGTGCGCCTTCCCCGGATTTTGAGCGCCTTGCTGGTCGGCGCGGCTCTTTCCGCCTCCGGCGCGACGTATCAGGGAATATTCAAGAACCCCATGGTGTCGCCGGATATTCTCGGCGCCTCGGCCGGCGCCGGTTTCGGCGCGGCGCTGGCGATTCTGAACTCGTTTGGAATTCTCGGCATTGAACTCTCTTCTTTTTTGGGCGGAATCACCGCCGTTTTCATGACTTCGCTTTTCACCCGCGCGGTTGGGCGGCACGGAGAAACGGTTTTGCTTTTGATTCTGACCGGAATGGTGGTGCAGAATCTGTTTAGCGCATTCACCTCCATCACGAAGTATGTTGCGGACCCGAATGACAAGCTGCCGGAGATCACGTTCTGGCTGATGGGAGGACTTTCCTCCATCACCTGGCGGGAGGTTTGGATGCTTCTGATTCCCTGCATGGCCGGCATGATCCCGCTCTTTTTAAGCCGCTGGCAGATCAACGCGCTGACCTTCGGGGACGAGGAAGCACAGTCGCTCGGTGTGGATACGCGGAAAATCCGTATTTTGCTGATTTTTGCGTCCACTCTGCTGACCTCGGCTTCCATCGCGGTCTCCGGAATGATCGGCTGGGTCGGGCTGATTATTCCGCATCTGACGAGGCTTGCGGTCGGCCCCAATTACAGGGCGCTTCTGCCGGCGTCCGTTCTGATCGGGAGCGCCTTCCTTCTTCTGGTCGACAATGCCGCGCGCTGCATCTTTCCGACGGAAATTCCGCTTGGAATTCTGACCTCGATTATCGGCGCCCCGTTTTTTCTCTATCTGCTGCTGAAAAGAAAGGGGGCGGCGGAATGAAACTGGAGCTTTTATCCGTCGCGTGCGGGTACGGCGGAAAGAACGTCCTAAGCGGAATTTCGTTCAGCGTTTCCTCCGGCGAAATTCTCTGCATTCTGGGACCGAACGGCGTGGGAAAAACCACGCTGTTCAAATCAGTGCTCGGATTTCTGAACCTGAGGGGCGGGGAAATCCGGGCCGATGGGGAGAATGTGAGCGGCTGGTCGCGAAGAAGGTTTGCACGTTCCGTCGGTTACGTTCCTCAGGCGCACAACACCCCCTTTCCGTTCACGGTTTTCGATGTGGTCCTGATGGGCCGCACCGCCTATTTCGGCACGTTTTCCACGCCGGACGAACAGGATCGTAAGATCGTTGAACGGGTACTTGAAGCGCTGGAGATTGATTGTTTGAGAGACCGCCGGTTTACGGAGCTCAGCGGCGGCGAACGGCAGATGGTTCTCATTGCCCGGGCGCTGGCGCAAAAACCGAAAATTCTTGTAATGGACGAACCAACCAGCAATCTTGATTTCGGGAATCAGATTCGCGTTCTGAGGCGGATTAAGAAGCTGTCGCAGAGCGGCCTGGGAGTCGTGATGACGTCCCATTTTCCCGATCATGCGTTTCTGTGTTCCTCCCGCGTGGCCCTGCTGCGGCGGGGTGGGTTGCAGATCGGCGCGCCGGATACAATCGTTACGGAAAAAAATTTACAGGATATTTATGGGGTTTCCGTGAAAATTGCTGAAGTTTCCATCGGAAACGGCATTGGTGTCAAGACCTGCGTCCCCCTGATTAACTGAAAAAGCGTGAAGAACAAGGAGATGAAGAAGATGAATCATGCGGAAGATTTTGACTGCATCGCGGAAAATATCTTTTTTCCGATCTATGAGGTGATTGCAAAGGACATCCTCGCTTATTCCAAAATCGCCTCCGGAAGGATTCTTGACCTGGGCTGCGGGGGCGGGCATCTGGGGCTTTCCGTATTAAAACAGGAAAAAGGGCTTTCAGCTGTTTTACTGGATCGGAACCCGGACGCGGCGGCGATCGCGGAACATCGGGCGGCGCAGTGGGGCCTCAGACAGCGCGCAACGCCGATCGTTGCCGACGTTTCACGGATTCCGCTTCCTGACGGCAGCGTCGACCTCGCCGTGAGCCGCGGTTCTTTCGGTTTCTGGCCGGATGAGGGCCTCGCCTTTTCTGAAATTCTGCGGGTTTTGAGCCCGGGCGGCAAAGCCTATATCGGCGGCGGATTCGGGAACCTGGACCTGAAGCAGAAAATCGTGGAAAAGATGAAGACGGTTCACCCCGACTGGCCGGAGTGCGTTCACCGGAAGACCAACGGATTTACCGCAGAGGATTACGGCAAAATTTTAAGCGGGCTCGGCGCGGAATTTGAGTTCATTGACAATGAGGAGAAGGGCTTCTGGATTTTGCTGCAGAAGCCACGCAGAATGGAGGCCGTGTCATGAAGCTGATTACAGTTTCGGGCCCGCCGTCCTCCGGGAAAACCTCCGCCGTTCTTCAGGCGGTTCGGTGTTTCTCACGCAGTGTCAGATTCGGCGTCGTTAAATTCGACTGCCTTTCCACCTGCGACGACGGGATTTATCAAAAATCGGGGATTCCGGTACGGGTCGGCATCTCCGGAAATCTGTGTCCCGATCACTATTACATTACAAATATCAGCGAGGCGGTTCAGTGGGGACTTGAAAATCGTTTCGATTATCTGATTTCCGAAAGCGCGGGGCTGTGCAACCGTTGTTCCCCCCATATCCGGGACGTCCTCGCCGTCTGTGTAATCGACAATCTTTCCGGAATCAACACACCCCAGAAGATCGGACCCATGCTTCGAAACGCGGACCTCGTGGTTGTCACAAAGGGCGATATCGTTTCGCAGGCGGAACGGGAGGTGTTTTCCTTCCACATCCGGAAAACAAATCCCAGAGCAACCGTTGTTTCCATCAACGGCCTTACGGGGCAGGGGGCGCTGATTCTGAGCAAGTGGTTTGAGCAGGCGAAAGACATCGACAGCCTGGAGCACATGCGTCTTCGCTTTACCATGCCGGCGGCCGTATGCTCCTACTGCCTCGGACAGACGCTGATCGGGAAGGAATTTCAGATGGGATTTACACGAAAAATGGAGTTTTGAGGGATCGATATGGAACACAGTCAGATTTTAGAAATGGTTCATACGCAGAAGCTGGGGCGGCTTTTCGAGCTTTGCCCAGCGATTCAGTTTTTTTTCAGCGGGATTCGCCTGGAGCGGCTGGACACGGAGGAGACTCTGGAGGAAGCGCTTCAGGGAATCGCCGACGAATATCTGGAGGATTTTGGCCTGACGCGCGGAGAAATTTCGGACTCCCTCGTTCGCCTGATGGAAAAGGACCGGGAGGAAGAGTCCGGGGGCCGGGTCGCCGTCAGGGAACTGACCGTCCTTCCCGGACTTGATAAATCCGGAAAAGCGGAGCAGTCGGGCTTTACGGTGCGCCGTGGCGAAATTGTCGCCGTCGTCGGGCCGACCGGTTCCGGGAAAAGCCGCCTTCTGGGAGACATCGAATGCCTTGCCCAGAGCGACACGCCGACGGAAAGGAGCATTCTGATCAACGGTGAAATTCCGGACGACGCCTGTCGCTTTGCGCTTGGCGGACGCCTAATTTCACAGCTTTCGCAGAACATGAATTTTGTCATCGACCTGTCGATCCGCGACTTTTTAACCATGCATGCGCAAAGCCGCATGGTCAAACAGGCGGACGACAGAATCGAGGAGGTCTTTCTTTGCGCAAACCGGCTGTCCGGGGAACCGTTCCAAATGGATTCCGGCGTCACGCAGTTGAGCGGGGGCCAGTCCCGGGCGCTGATGATCGCCGACGCCGCAATCCTCAGCAATTCCCCGATCGTGCTGATCGACGAGATTGAGAACGCGGGAATCGACCGGGAACAGGCCGTCAGGCTTCTTGCCGAGCAAGAAAAAATTGTGTTTCTTTCAACGCACGATCCGCTTTTGGCCCTTTCGGCCGACCGCAGGGTGGTCATCCGAAACGGGGGCGTTTACCGGGTGCTGGAAACGTCCCGGCAGGAAAGAAGCAACCTTGCGGTGATCGAACGGGAGGACCGGAAGCTGATGGAGCTTCGCCGGTCCATCCGCCTTGGCGGCCGGCTGGATTTCGACATGGAAGCTTTTTTTCACGGGATTCAGGGTTCGGCGCAAAGAACTTGAAATAAAAAGGAGGATACGAGTATGAGTCAAATGGTCAAAACCGGCGAGGCCTGCTCCAGCATCATCGCGGACAGCGGACTGGACTTTATCGGTCAGGTTCTGTGCCCGATGAAAGCCAATTTTAAACAGGGCTACGACGAAGTGGCGGAACGGTATAAGAAGGAAACAGGATGTGCTTTTTACAGCTATGTTCCAACCGTCTGCGGGAGCAAGGGAGACCGGAACGAAGCGACGGCCGGAGATATCCTGAAGTACCTGACCATTGACGATCTTCCGGGTATGATCGCCTCGTTCGGACTGGGGGATTACTTTTCCTCACAGTTCCGCGAGCGTTTTCTGAAACAGGGTTATTTTGAGTCCATCAAAAGGAACGGTTTGAGCTCGGCCTTTGAAGAAGCGGGAATTGACGACCCATCCGGCGAGTTTTACATTTATTCCGGGTATCCCGCCGTATTTCTGGTGGACCGGAAAAAGCTCGGCGATCTACCGGTTCCCCGCAAATGGGAGGATCTGCTCAGCCCCGTTTACCGCGATAACATCACCATCGGGGGAGCACATGGCATGGTTTCCCAAACACTTCTGCTTTACCTGTACAAGATGTTTGGGGATGAAGGGCTCAAAATGCTGGAACCGAATGTCCGTCAGGCGATGCACCCCTCGGAAATGGCGAAACTTGCGGGCACATCTGCCAAAGCGGGCACCGCCGTCTACGTCATTATGCTGTTTTTTGGAAAAGCCTGCGGCAAGACAGACCGCACGGAGCTTGTCTGGCCGCAGGACGGCGCAATTTTCGATCCCGCTTTTATTTTGGTCAAAAAAGGCATGACGGAGAAGTATCAGGTGCTGATCGATTATATCACCGGTGAACGGTACGGGAAGATTTCCGCCGCAAACAGTTTTCCGGTGACGACTCCTCTGGTAAGAAATCCCCTGCCTGAAGGAGCAAAGCTGCAATGGCTGGGGTGGGATTTTATTAACTCCCACTGTATGGAAGAGGTTGTTGGCCATGTGACGGAACCGTTTCAAAAGTTTTTAATTTAAGCAGAGGTGTTTTGGCATGTAGGTTCTTGAGGCGCTGGAGAATCGGGATATCTGGGGCACGCCGGTTTTCTTGGGGTAAGTCAAAAGGCCGGTAATAGCTTCAAAGAAAGCTAGAAAGCATACAATAAAAACATTTAGTCAGAGCTTATTGGCGAACCACAATATTCGCATTCACCCACTGATCCCTTTACAATTTGGTTCTGAGCGCCGCAGTTTTTGCATATAACGACCTGTGTTTCACTGCTTGGAACTGTATCCTCATTGCTGGCAGCCGAAGCGACTCTCCCTCGAAAAGCAATGCTGTTTGTTGTTTGATCAATATATGCACCTACAAAATATTTTTTATCAATCATATATTTCATATCTTCAAAGACAAAATTCACCGGCATTTGAACCATATTTGCAATTTGATCAATACTGGTCTGATTTTGATTTGCTATGACGGCTATGTATTCTCTGAACCTTCGAATCCTGTCTTTTGTCTTTTTACCATAGACAATCAGTAGAACACCCAAGGCGATAAAGATCAGGCAAAAAATAATATAGCCTGCTTTCTCTGTCACAGCGGATACTCCAAATAAACCAATTAGAAATAATAAAGCGTTGATCCACCCGACTATTGTTGAAACTTTACCGAGTATTGCTGCTACCATTACTGCGGATTTCGATGTATGTGTAGTTTGTCCCACCTTAAAATGCCCCTTTCTTAAACTGCGCGGCTAACTGGTTTCTTTTTTTAATCAGAATTCGTTCAGCTGGTGTGAATCATTCATTTTACACTTATCATTTATCAATATGAACACGATATTTTCACTCTTCTGCAAAATGCTTTCATTGCTGCTTTTACCGGATAAAGCTGAAGATGCGAGTGAAATTCCAATGACTGCAACCGCAGCTAAGGCCATCACTATGACTTGAGTTGTAATCAGGCCATTAAGCCCCACCCCAAACAGCGGCTTATAAAAAACTGAAACTAAAATTGAAGTAAGCCAGTAAATACCCAGCGTTGTAGAAACACCTGCGGTCAAAGGCAATTTATTCTTATTGGTCTTGTTGGCCGGTGCAGTTCCAATAAAAAATGATACCTCTGAAATAAGTACGAAAGTCAGCGCTACATAATCAATCAACGATTTCTGACTAAATCCGAATCCGACAAAAAACACAATTAGAGTCACAAAAAGAACAATGCACGCCAGAGCCAAAAGAATATAGCGTGCTGTTTTGCTCAAAAGATCATCCCTCTGCTTTCATATGCAAAATATAGGAAACTGATTGCCGCCATTTTATAACTTTGCTCCACATTCCGGGCAGAATTTAGGTGCCCCGCTTATTTCCTGGCCGCAATTTAGACATTTTTTTATGATGGAAATCCCACACTCCGGGCAGAACTTTGCCTTTTCATTTTCGATCAGAGCACCGCAGCCGGGGCATTTACGCGGCAGCACGTATCCGCATTCGGGGCATACGGTTGCGCCTTCTTTCAGATCGGCTTTGCATTTTGGGCACGGAGTATACACATTCCCGCACTCGATACAGAATTTGGCGGTCGCAGGGAATTTTGCTCCGCAGTTACTGCAGACGATTAAATCTGGGGTACTTTGAGTATGCTGTTTTTCTGCATCACTTTTATAGTTTAATACATCACAGCCGCATTTGCCGCAGAAACGCTGATCTTTATCGATTTCCGTGTTGCAATTCGGGCAGAATTTTTTCTCTGTTATATTAAGGGTGCGCGACATGTTGGACATTTGCGTCCCCAGGCCTCCGCCTACCCCAAGACCCATGCCCAAGCCGAGCCCTGCGCCCATGATTCCTCCTGATGTTCCCTGATTTGTTGCCGCCCCCTCAAGGGTATCGAATGAACGCTCCTGTGTGTAATTGTATCCGACGATATCCATTTCAGCCCGTTTGGCGAGAGCGTCCTTCAATTTCATTACGGCCGGGTCATCTTCGGGCACACTGATATCATTTATGTAGAAATTGACCAGCTTGATTCCGTATTCCTCCAGAGCAGGAAGAATTTCCCGGCTTAATTCATCAGACAATTCACTAAGATAAGCATTTATTTCGAGTACGCTGATTTGCTTATGTATTAAATAGGACGATATCGAATCTTTTACCTTTGTTAAATACAATCCTCTGAAATATTTAATCAGGTCGGCCTTGTTAAATTCAGGTACTGTTCCAACGAGTTTTATCAAAAACCTTCTAGAATCTTCAATCTGAATACCGAATTGACCGAATGAACGCAGGGGTATAAATACCTTGTATTTAGGATCCTGCAGTTGTATAGGGGTTGCAGTTCCCCATTTGATATCCAGAGAATTAATTTTATTAACATACCATACTTCAGCAGTGAATGGAGAACGACCTCCGAAAGGCAGATTAATAATTTTGCTCAAAATAGGTATGTTGGCTGTTTCCAATGTATGCCTGCCACTTGTAAAGAGGTCTAAGGCCTGCCCTCCCTTAAATAGGATCGCTTCCTGAGCTTCGTTTACAATAAGTTGTGTCCAGGTTCCCAACTCCTCGCTTGGAAATTTCCAAGCAAACACATCCGGATTACCATTGTATTTGACAACCTCTACGATAGCCATGTCCTCACTCCTAAGAATATTATTAGACTGTTGCAATAATGGCAATGATTGATACAAAATCGGTTTATCATATATACGAATTATAGCATAATTATTGTGTCGGTACAATTATATAGTCAGTTTTTACCTGTTTCGGAAAATAGCCTCGAAAATGGACAAAAAAAGCCCGCAGGCCCCAGAGCCATGCGGGTTTCGTTATGGTGGAGCATAGCGGGATCGAACCGCTGACCTCCACACTGCCAGTGTGGCGCTCTCCCAGCTGAGCTAATGCCCCAAATGCCTTATTTTTCAGACAGCTTTGTTATAATATCATATTCGCCTTTTTTTTGCAAGAGCTATTCGGATATTTTTTAAAAAATCGGATAACAGGAATGAAATTGAAAAAATATGGAAATCGTGATAAAATAAAAAATAAAAATCCAAAAGGGGATCTGCATGACATACCAAATCTTATTGATTTTAGCGTTCACGCTGATGTCGGCCTTTTTTTCTGCCAGCGAAACAGCGTTTACAACTCTGAATAAAGTGAGAATTAAAAGTTTAGCGAATAACGGGAACGAGCGTGCCGCCGCCGCCTTTCATCTGGTGGAAAATTACGACAGTCTGCTTTCCACGATTCTGATCGGCAACAATATTGTCAATATTGCGGGCGCTTCCATTGCGACGATTGTCTTTACAAACTTATACGGGAGCGCAGGCGTTACGATTTCCACCGCCGCCATGACGGTGATCGTATTGATTTTGGGGGAGATATCCCCAAAGTTTCTTGCCAAGGAAAGCCCCGAAAGTTTTGCGCTTTCGGCTACACCGGCGCTGACTTTTTTCGTTTTTCTTTTCACGCCCCTGAATTACATTTCCTCCTGGTGGAAGAAGCTGCTGGGGCATCTGTTTAAGCGCAAGGATGAAAAAAAAGTTACGCAGGAAGAGCTGATGACTTTTGTCGATGAAGCCCAGAATGACGGCGGCATCGATGAGCGCAACGGGGAGTTGATTCGCTCCGCAATAGAGTTTAACGACCTTGATGCGAACGATATATTAACTCCAAGAGTTAATATCGTAGCGGTTGATCAAAAAACGCCTATGGAAAAAATCACCGAGCTGTTTTTAAATACAAACTATTCGCGACTGCCGGTTTACGAGGAGTCTATTGATAATATTGTCGGCATGATCCATGAGAAAGATTATTTCCGGGCCTTGCACCGGGGCGAATCCAGTGTTTCACAGATTATAAAAAAGGTTTCTTATGTCGGCACAGGCATGAAGATTTCGGATCTTCTGCGGCTTTTACAGCAGGTAAAAACACATATGGCCGTTGTTGTCGACGAATTCGGCGGCACGGAAGGCATCGTGACGATGGAAGATATTCTGGAGGAGCTTGTAGGAGACATTTGGGATGAACATGACGAAGTGATCGATTATTTTAAGGAAATAGACGATCTGACTTATGAAGTCAACTGCGCGGCGAACCTGGACGACATGTTCGATTTTTTTGACCTGAAGAAATCGGATGACGAATTCGATTCCGTGACGGTCAGCGGCTGGGTGATGGAGCAGCTTGGAAAAATACCCGCCGCAGGGGACAATTTTGAATTCCAGAAAATAAAAATCACCGTATTGAAGGCTGCCGCCAGACACGCAACAATGGTATCGTTTCTGCTGCCGTGTCCGATCAATGAGGAACAGGACCGGAAAAACAGCGATTGATTTGTCGGAAAGCGGGGGGGGGTTATGTCTGAGTCACTCATCACCAAAAAGGCGATTGCACAATCCGTCAAGGAACTCATGAAAAAAGAGGATCTCAGAAAAATATCGGTCGCAGACATTGTGCAGCACTGCGGAATCAACCGCCAGACGTTTTATTATCATTTTAAAGATAAGTATGATCTTGTAAACTGGATTTACTACAACGAGGTTGTTTCCGCTGTCTCCTCCCGCAAGACCTTTCAGGACTGGAGCGATGTTCTGCTCGAAATCCTTAGCATCATGAAAAGGGAAAAATTTTTTTACAGAAACGCGTTGAATGTGACAGGGCAGAACGCTTTTCAGGATTATTTTTTCACTTTGACAAAAAGCCTGCTGGTCGAGATTGTCAATGCGGTGGAGGACGGGAAGGAAATTCAGAAAGCGGATAAGAATTTTATCGCCGAGTTCTATACATACGGCCTGGTCGGAATCGTAATACAGTGGGCTCGCAGCGGAATGAAAGAGCAGCCTCAGGAATTGGTGGACAGGTTGAAGTATTTTATCGACGACAGCAAAAAGGTTGCGGCCGCAAGATATTTGGGCGGAATCGCCGGCCAGTCCAAAAGGCCGGACCGGCGTTAACACCAACGCGCCTGAGGGGTCCGGCAGTGGCGCTTGATCTTTTTGTCCGAAAAAATCAAATAACATCGCCCGCCTGATACAAACCGGTTCAGGATCATTCGGTCGGTTTCCGAACCGAGCAGCAACAGCGGCTTGCTGCGGGAAGTTAAGGAATATTTTATCAGCCTGTTTACGGCCAGACGGCAGGCGCCCGGCTGATCTCCCTGTTCCACAGCGTAATACCAGCCGAACAGACAGCCATACTTTGCCATACAGTTGATGAAGCCGTCGCTGCAGCATGATTTTGCTGTGGTGGAGCCTATTTCAGCAATATAGCCGAACAGGCATTTCTGCTTTTTTAAAATTTGAAAGAAACGGCTGCATTCCGCGACCATTTTTTCAGGCTCGATCCGGGTGTTGATTCTCACGGATAAAATAATGTTTCCGGCCTTCGCAACCTCCCCTGCGAGGGCTTCATTGATATCGTTCCCATCCGCGGCGATATAAAAGACACAGTCCCTGTTTTTTCGGCATATGTCGAGAATCCTTTCACGAAAACGGAGAGGACGGCAACCGCAGAGGACGAAGAAATAGATTCCTGCTTCTTTTGCCGACGTTACCTTTTCGGAAAGCCGGTCGGGTGAAAACGGGAGAGACCCTTTCGGTCGGTTTTCCACGGCAACCCGCTCCGGGTCGGACGGAATGGCAATACGGTTATAGCACATATTTGTACCGACGGTTTTTAAAATGAAATGGTCCACGTTGCGAACCATCGAGGTTATCATCCGGTAGAAGCAGCTTCTTGGATTTTCCGCTTCGCGGCGTATTTTTGACATGATGCTTTCCCCGAACAGGTCTTCGGTCATGTAGCTGAACAAATCCACCGCGTGTTTCATGCTCCGGCGGGGGTCTTCCACAATTTTTCGAAGAGCAAGGTCTACGGTTGCCCCGATTGCGGCCCTCTTCATAACGGAATCGAAATTCATGCTGATCACTCCCTTTTTAAAATACCTTTTTGCCGAAAAGCATTAAATAGACAATTTCATAAAAGTGTCACATTTTTTTACAATTTTGTCGAATTAATATGACAGGCAGGGAAACTAAACAAGAAATCGGTAATTTGTATCTGTGATCTGTTAAAAATAAGGCTTTCCTCCCGCCGGCAATATGATATACTTTTATTGCGGGACTGAAAAAGTTGAGGTGTATGTCGCTGTGAAGGCTATGGAACTTTCCCTTATATTGCCGGTTAAAAATGTTGAAGAAGAAATTGTGGGTGTCCTCGATTTTATTCAGAAGCAGACCGAGAGCTTGAGCTCGGAATTAATTGTTGTCGACATGGGTTCCACCGACCGTACGGTTTTGCAGGCGGTTCGCCGGATGAAGGATATGGGACTTCACGGTTATGTCATTCAGAATGGGAACTCAACGGCTTCCGCAGCACTGAATACGGGAATTCAAAAGGCGGACGGCAGTTACATTTCCTTTGTATTCGCCCGCAGATTATATGAAAATTTTATCCCTGTTTATCTGGAAACGGCAAAGCGGACAAAAGCCGATTTCGTATTCGGCTGTACAAGCCGGGAAGAAGCCCGCGCCGCCGAGCGCCGTTCGCTGAGCAGCGCAATCCTTCACCGCGGCGGGGGTCAGTATTTGAAGGACTGGGTTCTCCACGGCTCCGCCATTGACATTTCTGCCGTCTTAATCCGGCGCGGCTTCCTGCTGGACCGGCAGATTGAATTTGAAGAATCCTGCCGTTACGGTTATTCGGAGGAGTTTATCGCCCGGTGCCTGCTGCTTTCGGACGCTGTCGTGCAGGCGCCCGTTGTGCTGAAGCGAAACGAAACCAGCGAACTGAAGCGCGGAAAACAGAAACCGGCGGGCACGGATATTTTTCAGCGCGTGGAGTCGGTTCTTCGCGTTGCGGACGCGGTCAGGACCAACTGCCCGGGGGATACGGAACTGCTTCGGCTGATCGAACGGGTCAGAGCGCCGCAGGCCGTCATGAATGCGGTGGACGTCCTGCTTCGCGAAGGGAATGATATTCGCTCCGTACGGGGGTGCCTTCAGGCTTTTGGCTATAATCATTTACTGACGGTTGACCGCAAAATGGACCCGGGATTGAGAAAGAGCATTCTCCTGTGGCGCTTTTCGCCCGGACTGTACCGTCCAAAATAAATCATTTTTCTGGCCGCCCCGGTTTGGGACGGCCTTTTTTTCAAGAAAATCGCAGCCGATGCGAAAAAATACTCGAAGTCTTCAATAAAAACAACCCGCTCCGGAATCTAAACAGATGAGCGCGAAATGAGGAAATGAGGTGCGGCAGTGGACGACACATCCTTCTTTGAAAGGACGGACCAATTGAAGCGGAGATTGTACCGGATTGCTTTCGGCTATCTCGGGAATGAAAACAGCGCGCTGGAAGCCGTGGACGAAACAATCTTCCGAGGGTACGGCGCGAGGAAAAAATTGAGGCGGAAAGAGTTTTTTGAAACCTGGATGACCCGCATCCTGATTAATGTCTGTAAAAAGGAGTTAAAGCGCGGCAAACGGGAAACTTCGGTGGAGACGATTCCGGAACAGGCGCGGGAACAGTATGACGCGCTGCCGCTCAAAGAGGCGGTCCGCCGCTTGCCGGAGGAATTGCGCAGCGTGGTTGTGCTGCGGTATTATGCCGGGCTGACCGTCGCCGAGACCGCGCAGCGGCTTGGAATACCGCAGGGGACGGCGGCAACCAGACAGCGCAGGGCGTTGGAACTGTTGAGACTGGAGCTGAAGGAGAATTTGGAATGAACCGTATGGAAGAATTTATGACACTGCAAAGAGAATTGGAAAATGAACCTGCGGCGCTTCAAAGCACGACGCTGCGCTGTCTGGAAAGGGCCGGCAGGGCCAGAAAAAGAGCGCGCTTTTGGAAGATACCGGTTTCCGCAGTTGCGGCGGCTTTGGCCTGCTTTGTCCTACTGGCAAACACCTCCGTCGCGTTCGCGCGCTCCGTGGGAGGAATCCCTCTGCTCAGCGATCTTGCAAAAGCGGTTACGTATGAGCCGGGGCTGAAAGCTGCGATTGACAATGAGTATGTGCAGCCCGTCGGACTGTCGCAGACAAAGAACGGAGTGACCCTGTCCATTCCGTATTTGATTGCCGACAAAAGTCAGCTGGTTCTGTTTTATTCGCTCCATTCCGCCGACGGACGGAGTCTTGAACTGCGGGGCGCGGGCCTTGGCGGGCCGACCGATGAATTTGGAAAAAAAGTCGAATATACTTCTGACTGCGAGGAACCGGAAAACGGCGCGGAGGAGCTGCAAAAAATCCATTACCAGTTTACAAACGGCTCCGAAACGCCTGAAAAGATTCACCTTGAGCTGATTGCGGCGGACAGGTCCGCGGTTGCGCCGGACGCGCCAGCGGCGGCGAATTTTGCCATGGATGTTTCGATCGACCATTCCCTGTTTCAGGAGCCGGAAAAATTCGGAATTCAAAAAGAGTATTCCGTTTCAGGGCAGAAGCTCATCGTTCAGTCGGCGGAAATTGCTCCGACTATGACGAAAATCACGCTGGACACGCCGAAAACCAATACCGCGTTGCTCCGCAATATCGCGTTTAGCCTGTCGGACGAACAGGGAAATGTGTGGAGCGGCAGAAAAAACGGGATAACCGCGACCTTTGACCCCTCCGGCGACAATGTTCGCGACGTTTATCTGGAAAGCAATTATTTCTCTCATTCCAAGCATTTGTACCTTAAACTGGAAAGTATCGGCTGGCTGCCGAAATCGATGAGAACTGTTAAAGTTGATGTAAAAAATAAAACGGCTTCGCCGCTAACAGATTCCATCCGGATGACGCAGTTGGAACAGAACGGCAGCCGACTGAATCTGACGTTCGAAAAACCCATTGACGGAATGAATCTTTCGCAAATTTTCAGCAGCGTTTATTCCGATTCCGCCGGAAACTGGGATGTGAAGTCGTTCAGCGATCGCAGCAGCGAAAATCGAATGGAAGAGATCTTTTCGGTTGATCATTGGAAGGGCGGAATCATTTATCTGACGCGCGACTGGGCGCCGCCCGCCGTTCCCAACGAACCGGTCGTCATAACGCTGAAATAAGGTGCGATTCCTCTTGACAGGGCATACTATGCTATGTATAATATATCCTAATCGGAGGTATTACCTTGGACACACAGCTGAAAAAAGGAGTTTTGGATATCTGCGTGCTGGCGGCGGTCAGCCAAAAGGATTCTTACGGCTACCAGATTATTCGCGACGTTTCAACCTGCGTAACGATTTCCGAGTCAACGCTGTATCCGATTCTGAGACGCCTGGAATCCGGCGGATTTTTAGCGGTATATTCGGTGGCGCACAATGGAAGGCTGCGAAAATACTATCGGATTACGGAACCGGGGCGGCGGAAAATCAAAGATTTTTTTGAAGAGTGGCAGGATCTGGTTCAGATTCATGATTTTATTTGTCAGGAGGCAGAAACCGATGAATAAGAAACAGTATTTTCGTCGGCTGAAATTTCTCTTAAGGTCTCTTCCGCGCGGCGAGAGGGAAAAAATTCTTCAGTTCTACCGTGAAATTCTGGAGGATAAAATAGAAAACGGGATTCCGGAAGAAAATGCGGTAAATGAGCTGGGCGATGTTCATGTGCTCGCGCAAAAAATACTGGCGGAAAATCCGGTGAGGAGACAAATATCGCCGGGAAAAATCGTTGCGATCGTCCTCGCGTCATTTTTTGGTGTTATTCTGGTGGCCGCGCTGACTGCCGCCGCTCTGGGCTTCGCGGCATACACACAGGTGAAAACGAGCGCAACGGCCTCTTCGTCAAGCGCCCGGGACGGTGAGAAGGAATCAAAAACTTATGCCGCGGCAGCCGACGGTGTTTTAACGGTTCGGGTGAATGCGGAAAACAAAAAGATTGAACTTGTTTCAACCGACGGCGACCGGATCACGGCTCAATACTGTACGGCACAGGACCAGGTTTACAAGCTGTCAAATCAAAACGGCGTTTTTTCCGTAACCAACAAGGACTTAAGCCACGGCAGCAGATTTCCGGATTCATGGTTTAACGGGTCCGTGATCGATCCGGAGGATCTGATTACGGTGAAGATTCCGAAAGATTTCGCGGGCGATATCACGGTGGAAACGTCAAACAGCGCCATCGCCGCTTCGGACTTTTCAAAGTTGGGCGGCTTCAGCTGCGAGACCAGCAATTCCGCCATCCGCTTGTCCGGAATTTCCGCGCGGGATGTCAAACTGGAATCTTCAAACGCGCTCATATCGATGGAAAACGTCTCAACCGCCGGGCAGCTTTCGGCGCGAACGGGCAATGCCGCGATTTCTCTGGAAGGGATCGCGTCGCCGGATATCAAGCTGGAAACCACGAACGGAATGATCCGCGGGACGATTCAGGGTTGGGAAAACGATTATACGATTGACGCGGATACCACCAATGCGGTCAGCAATCTGCAAAGCCGTTCCGGCGGGGAGAAGAAGCTGTCGGTTCATACGTCGAACGGATTGATTCACATTGATTTCGACGAATAAAAGCACGGCCCCGCTGCGGTACGAAACAGCGGGGCCGTGCTTTAATACGGACTACCGAATATCGTTTCCCTTGATACAATCCACAAATGCGGCTCCGGTCCAGACGGCAATCCCGTAGGCAAAGAGGGTTTGCATGGACAGGGGCAACAGGAAACGAGACCCCAAAAATAATGACAGAATCGGCTGCAAGAGGATCAAAATGCCGGGGACAACCAGCACGAGAAAGCGGGCCAGGTTGAACCGCCCGCCTTCATGCCATCGCGAAATCAGGCTCGGAATGCGGGTCAATCCGCCGAAAACCATCGGCGTTACGGTTTGGTACACGAAAACAGGAGCCATTGTATAGTACCGTTCACCTTGAAGCTTTAAATACTGCTCTCCTTTTGTGATCAGGTACAAGAAGCCGAAAACACACAGCAGCTCCAGAACACAATCAATCAGTTTCGTGTTTTTAACGGATTCCTTCCTTTTTATGATTTGGTCTTCCTTTCATACAGTCCAGAAAAACAATGCAGGCCCAAAAGCCCAGCGGACCCAGCACGTCAACTCTCAGAACAAAGGGAAACGAAAGACCCACGGCGGCAAGCGGCTGCAATAAAATCAGAAAACCCGGCACAGCCAGAATAAAAAAACGAAGCCGGTCGAACCGGTTGTCTCCATGCAGACGATTAATCAGGCCCGGGAGCCTGATTGCCACACCGGCCGCGCCACAGAGCAGTGCAGCCGCATAAATGGAAAGAGGTACGGCTTTTTCGGCAGGCTCGAAGAAATTGCCCGGATGGAATTTGCTGTGAATCAAAACCAGCAAAAACAAGACTGCGAAAAGCGCGGCGTCATTCCAAATGCTGTTGTGTATTAAGATGTTTCTTTTTGAATTCTGAAAACTTATCTTTGATTTCATTTTCAGCTCGGTAAAAATCTCCGCGTACAGGGTACGCAAACGATGAAGAAGATTTTTCAATTTACCTACCATCCCCCAGCTTAATTGTATGGGAGTGTATTAAAACTGTCAAGTTCTGTGACCGTACCGGTTGAGACCTCACGGCCGGAATGCTTTTTCCGGTTTTTTCTTGAAGCATTTCCGGCGCTATGCTATAATAATCTGTAATCCAAACGCATGGGAGGAAATTTAATTTGGCAGCAGAAACCCCGCTTTTTTCTCAGGCCCAGACTCTTGAGAACGACGAAGCCGTAAGGGAAGTCCGCGAAATCATGGCGCTGCGGGCGCGCGGAAGCGCTCCGATGGCGCTGGTTCGCACCTACGGGTGCCAGCAGAATGTTTCCGACAGTGAAAAAATCAAAGGCTTCCTCGCTCAGATGGGCTTTTCCTTTACGGAGGATGAGGAAGACGCGGATTTTATCTTATTTAATACCTGCGCGGTTCGGGAGCACGCGGAAGACCGGGTCTTCGGCAATGTAGGAGCTCTGAAGAACGTCAAGCGCCGCCATTCGTCCACTTTGATCGCCGTATGCGGCTGTATGATGGAAGAGGAAAAGGCGGCGGAGCGGATTCGCTCCGTGTTTCCGTTTGTCGGCCTTGTGTTCGGTACACATGTGATTCATCGTTTTCCTCAGCTGCTGCTGCGCGCGCTGACGGAAGAAAAGCGCGTGTTCGAACGCGGCGACGACAGCGAGGACCGTGAAATTGCGGAAGGGCTTCCGGTTCGGCGGGACGGCGCCGTCAAGGCGTGGCTGACCGTGATGTACGGCTGCAACAATTTCTGCTCCTACTGCATCGTTCCGTATGTGCGCGGCCGGGAACGCAGCCGCGAGCCCCAGGCGATTCTGGAGGAGTTTCGCGGCCTGGTTCGCGACGGATACAAGGACATTACCCTGCTGGGCCAGAATGTAAATTCCTACGGAAAAACGCTCAGGACTCCGGTCAGTTTTGCGCGGCTTCTGCGCATGCTGGATGAAATCGACGGGGATTACCGGATTCGTTTTATGACTTCTCATCCCAAAGACCTGACCAAAGAGCTGATCGATACCATCGCGGCGGGCAGACATATCAGCCATCATCTGCACTTGCCGTTCCAGTCCGGGAACAACCGCGTTTTGAAAGAGATGAACCGCGGCTATACCCGGGAGCAATATCTGGACCTGATTCAATACGCGAAAGAAAAAATTACAGACCTTTCGCTGACTTCCGATGTGATTGTGGGATTTCCCGGGGAAAGCTATGAAGAGTTCCTCGACACGGTCGACCTGATCCGCCGGGTGGAATTCACTTCGCTGTTTACGTTTATCTATTCCCCCCGGACGGGCACAAGAGCAGCGGGGCTGCCGGACCCGATTCCTGCCGAAGAAAAGTCAAAATGGCTGCGGGAGCTGTGCGCCGAGCAGGAAAAGATCGCCGCAGCTCGGTGCGCATCCTCCGTCGGGACGGTGCAGCGGGTCCTTGTTGAGGAAAAGAACCCCAAAACCGGTCTGTTAACCGGGCGTACGGATGGAAATATAATTGTTGATTTCGCCGGGGATCCGGCTTTCATCGGCAGTTTTGCCGAGGTTCGCATCACCAGCGCGCGCAACTGGATCTTGGGCGGGGAGCTGGCTTGAATTTTATTTTAGAAGGAGAATGAATCATGGATATTATTCAAATGACAAGAGAACTGGGCAAAGAGATTCAAAAGGACGAGCGGTACCTGAAAATGCAGCTTGCGGTACAGAATACCGACAATGACGGGAAGCTTCAGGATTTGATCGGCCAGTACAATCTGAAACGGATGGCGCTGGAATCGGAAGCGCAGAAGCAGGACCGCGATCAGGAAAAAATACAGGCCTACAATCAGGAGCTGGGAGGCCTTTACGAAACGATCATGAAAATTCCGAGCATGATCGCCTATAACGAAGCCAAGGCGGAGATTGACACTCTGCTGCGCCGGGTTAACGCGATCATTGAACAGAGCGCCTCCGGCGCCGACCCGGAAACGGCCGATTATGCCGAACATTCCTGCGGCGGAGAATGCGGCTCCTGCAGCGGCTGCCACTGAGTGTTTTTCCCCGGTTCAAGCGAATGCCGGATTGAATGATTAACGGAGGCGGTCAACAAATATGGCGGAATTATCTCCCATGATGAAGCAGTATTTTGAAATCAAGAAACAGTACCCGGATACGATCCTTTTTTTCCGCCTCGGCGATTTTTACGAGATGTTTTACGACGATGCGAAGCTCGCTTCGCGCGAACTGGAGCTGACGCTGACGGGGCGCGACTGCGGGCAGGCGGAGCGGGCGCCGATGTGCGGCGTACCGTTTCACAGTTATGAAACCTATGTCGCGCGGTTGATTTCAAAGGGCTATAAAGTTGCCATCTGCGAGCAGATGGAAGACCCCGCCCTGGCAAAGGGACTGGTGAAAAGGGACATCATCCGTGTCGTGACGCCGGGAACCGTACTGGAAAACAGCATGCTGGACGAGTCAAAGAACAACTATATCTGTTCCCTGTGCATTTCCGGCACGCAGGCCGGCGTTTGTTTCGCGGATGTATCCACCGGGGAGCTGCACGCAACCACGCTGTACGGAAAGAACGCGGAGGAGCTGACCCAAAGGCTGATCAACGAGCTGAGCCGGTTCTCTCCGCGTGAAATTCTGATCGGGCAGGAAGCGCTTGACTTAAGCACGCTTCCTGATTTTATTAAAAAACGCATGAGCGTCAGTCTGGAACTGCTTTCCGGAGACGACTTTGCCTCGGAAACCTGCGCCCCGCTGGTGCTGGAGCAGTTCCATAAAGACGATCTGGATGAGCTGGAACTTTCTGAAAAACCGGAAATCACACGCGCAGTCGGTGCGCTGCTCAAATACCTGAAACGGACCGAACGCGCCGGGCTGGAGCGTATGGAGGATCTGGACCTGTACAGCGGAACCCAGTACATGCGGCTGAACCTGAATACGCGGCGGAATCTGGAGCTGCTGGAAACCATGCGGAGCAAGGAAAAACGCGGTTCGCTTTTATGGGTTCTGGACCGGACGAGGACCGCGATGGGGAAGCGGCTGATCCGCAGCTGGATCGAAAATCCGCTTTTAAGCCCGGCGCAGATCGGCCGCCGCCTGAACGCGGTGGAGGAGCTTTTTGACGACAGCATCCTCCGCGACGGCCTGTCAAACCGCCTTTCCGGAATTCACGATCTGGAACGGCTGATGTCCCGCATCGTTTACGGGAATTCGAACGGCAGGGAGCTTCGGAGCCTTTCCTTCGCGTGCGAATCGCTTCCCATGCTCAAGTCGCTGCTCAAGGATTCCCGCTCCGAAATGCTCCGCGGCATCTGGGGGGAGATTGACGAGCTTCAGGATCTCCGCGGGCTGATAGAACGCGCGATTGTGGACGAGCCCCCGTTTTCCGTGCGGGAAGGCGGCGTAATCCGCCCCGGATTCAGCGAAGAGCTGGACCATCTCAAAGGCGACATGAGCGACGGGCGCGGAGTGATTGCCCGGATTGAGGCTCAGGAGCGCGAACGCACGGGAATCCCGAAGCTGAAAGTCGGGTACAACCGCGTGTTCGGCTATTACATAGAAATCAGCAACGCCTACAAGGACCAGGCACCGCCCGAATATATCCGCAAGCAGACCCTGACGAACTGCGAACGGTTTATCACCCCGGAACTGAAAGAGCTGGAGGGCCGCATCCTTGGCGCGCACGACAAATCCGTTCAGCTCGAGTATCAGCTTTTTGATTCCGTCAGGAAGCAGGTGGCGGCGCAGATGACCCGCGTGCAGAAAACGGCCGCCGCCGTCGCGCGTCTGGATGTCCTTCTCTCATTCGCTCAGGTTTCGGCCGACCGGAAATATATCCGACCCACCGTAAATCTGAACGGAAAAATCATATTGAAGGAAAGCAGGCATCCCGTCGTCGAAGCGCTTTCCGAAGAACCGTTTGTACCGAATGACGCGGACCTGGACCGCGAGGAAAACCGGGTCGCGATTATCACCGGGCCGAATATGGCGGGGAAATCCACTTTCATGAGGCAGATCGCCCTGATCGTCATTATGGCGCAGACCGGCTGCTTCGTTCCGGCGGCGAGCGCGGAAATCGGCATTGTGGACGCGATTTTTACCCGGGTCGGTGCGTCGGACGACCTGGCCTCCGGCCAGTCCACCTTTATGGTGGAAATGGCGGAGGTGGCGGAAATTGTGAAGGAAGCGACAAGCGACAGCCTTTTGATTTTGGACGAGATCGGCCGCGGAACCTCGACGTTCGACGGCATGAGCATAGCGCGGGCGGTCTTGGAATATGTGGCGGACCGCAGGCAGCTTGGCGCAAAGACCCTGTTCGCGACCCACTACCATGAACTGACCGAACTGGAGGAGCTGATCCCGGGGGTCAAGAATTACAACATCGCGGTCAAAAAGCGCGGGGACGACATCACCTTTCTGCGCCGTATCATCCGCGGCGGAGCGGACGACAGCTACGGGATTGAAGTGGCCAAGCTGGCAGGCGTTCCAAACCGGATCATCACGCGCGCGAAACAGATTTTGGCGGAGCTGGACAGCGGAAACGCGGTGCCGCCGCCGAAGAGAAACATGAAAAAACCGGAGGATTCCGAAGACGATATGCAGCTTGCGCTGATTCCGCCGAACCAAACGGAGATTCTTGACAAGCTCGGCGGGCTGGACGTCAATACCCTGACGCCGATCGAATGCATGAACACGCTGTTTGAACTGACGAAGCTTGCAAAGTAAAACGGATTTTCAGAAGAGGGTTAAGGATTTGGCAAAAAGTATTTTGAAGGACGGACAAGAGCTTTTGATTCGTCCGGCGGAGGAGAGCGACGCGGAGCAGCTGGTGGCGTACATGAACCTAGTCGGCGGGGAAAGCGATTTTCTCACCTATGGGGAAAATGAATGCCGGTTTACGGTCGAAGGAGAAAAGCAATTTCTTCGGGACCAGAGTGAAAATCCGGCCAATCTCTTTCTGGTGGGTTTTGTCGGCGGCGAGCTGGCCTGTTCCGCGAACCTTGCGGCGGAAAGCAAGAAAAGAATCGCCCACAACTGTGAGCTGGGAATTACCGTACGAAAAAAATACTGGCGGCAGGGCGCGGCGAGCGCCCTTTTGACCGAACTCATCCGTTTTGCAAGGGAAACCGGTACGCTGAAAGCGATTCACCTCGACGTCTATGCAAATAATGTGAATGCAATCCGCCTGTATGAAAAATTCGGGTTTCAGGCCGTTGGGCGCATCAGAAATTATTTTCGGGTTGACGACAGATATTACGACGACCTGATTATGGATTTGTCTCTATAAAAGAAAATCGGAAAGAAGGGCGCGCTATGGGAAAAATCAATGTGCTGGAAAAACACGTCGCGGAGCTGATCGCCGCGGGCGAAGTGGTGGAGCGCCCGGCCTCCGTCGCCAAAGAACTGGTGGAAAACGCGGTTGACGCGGGTGCGACAGGCGTTACGGTCGAAATCCGAAACGGGGGGACTACCTTTCTGCGCGTTGCCGACGACGGCTGCGGCATTGCACGGGAAGACGTACCGCTGGCTTTCCTGTCTCACGCAACCAGTAAAATTTCCGGCCGCGAGGATCTGGACTCGATTGCTACGCTCGGCTTTCGGGGCGAGGCTCTGGCTTCCGTCGCCGCTGTGGGGCGCGTGGAGCTTCTGACCCGCACGGCGGAAGAGCTTGCGGGTACTCATTACGTGATCGACGGAGAAGGGGAGCATATCTGCGAAGATGCAGGCTGCCCCAAGGGGACAACCTTTGTGGTGCGCGATCTGTTTTACAATACGCCGGCCAGAATGAAATTTCTTAAAAAAGACGTAACCGAGGGCAACGCGGTCGCCGCCGTCGTGGACAAAGCGGCGCTGTCCCATCCGGAGGTTTCGTTCCGCTTTTTGAGGGATGGGAGGGAAACGCTCCACACGCCGGGGGACGGCCGGGTGAAATCCGCCGTTTACGCGGTGTATGGGAAGGAGTTTACCTCCGGAATGATTCCCGTTGAATACGAGCTGAACGGAATCAAGCTGAGCGGCTTTGTCTGCAAACCCTCCGCGGCCAGACCGAACCGGAGCATGCAGAACTTTTTTATCAACGGCCGCTATGTCCGCACACGGACCGCTTCCGTTGCGCTGGAAGAGGCGTTTAAGGGGTCTCTGATGGTGGGAAAGATTCCGTCGTGCGTACTTCATCTTCGGATTCCGTTCGGAACGGTGGACGTCAACGTCCACCCGACGAAACTCGAAGTGCGGTTTATCAATGAAAAGCCCGTTTTCGACGCCGTCTATCACGGCGTGAAAACCGCTCTTAACCGTGGGGACACTCCAACGGTGCTTTCCCTTCACGGAGAAAGCAGGACGCAGCTTCCCTCTGTTCCAAATGCGGTTCAGATTCGTTTCCCCGCCGGGCCGGAGGAAAAACCGGAGGATGCCCGTTTTCCACGGGTGCCGCCGGTACGGGAAAAAAGCTACGCCGTGAACGATTCAGCTTGTGACATCGAAGCGGATGATCTTCCGGAAGTGTCAGCGCCGGCGCCGCGCGCGGTACCGGCTTCCGGCTTTGGAGCGATGACAGTTTCGAAGAGGCCGGAGGAGGCAGCCGACAGTTTCCCGGCGGCTGCCCCGGAGCGCGTGGAAGGAACTCCCGGACCGGTCTCCGTGCCGGCTGCACAAGCACGTGAGGAAGCGCCGGAAGAACCGGAACGGCTGCTTGGGGAAGCGTTCGGCACTTACATTGTGCTGGAGCGCGGCGAGTGCCTTGTGTTTGTTGACAAGCACGCGGCGCACGAACGGATGCTGTATGAGAAGCTGAAGAACGAAGGCGGAAATGCGTTCTGCCAGATGCTTCTGGAGCCGGTGCCGGTCACACTCGAAAAAAACGAGTACTCGGCGGTGCTTGAGTCGCTCGGTCTTTGCAGACAGGCCGGTTTCGAGCTGGAGGATTTCGGCGGCGGAACGGTGCTGGTGCGCAGCGCCCCGATGATTCTGAATGACGGGGATATTTCCGGGGCGGTGATGGAAATAGCCGGTTATCTCGCCGAAAACAAGAACGATCTGACGACGCGGAAGATCGACTGGCTGTACCATAATGTTGCCTGCCGCGCGGCGGTCAAGGCGGGCGATAATACTTCCCCGATGGAGCTGGCTGCGCTTGCCCGGCGGGTGGAGCGGGAGGATGTTCGGTACTGCCCGCACGGCAGGCCGGTTTCCTTCCTGCTTAGGAAAAAAGACCTTGAGCGTCAGTTTGGGAGGATACAGTGATGGACCGGATTCCGGTCGCCGCGGTCGTCGGCCCGACCGCCACGGGGAAGAGCCGGCTTGCGGTGGAACTTGCCCTGCGGCGTCGGGGCGAGGTCGTTTCCGCCGACTCCATGCAGATTTACCGTGGCCTGGCCATCGGTACGGCACAGCCGACACGGGAGGAGATGAGGGGTGTCCCCCATCATCTGATCGGGTTTCAGGACCCGGAACAGCCGTTTAGCGTCGCCGATTATGTTGCGCTGGCATCGGAACGAATCCGGCAAATCTCAGAACGGGGCTGTATGCCTTTCCTCGCGGGAGGGACGGGCCTGTATGTCGCTTCCCTGCTTCGCCACCTGAGCTTCGCCCCGGAGGGCCGGGACGAAGTGCTGAGGGAAAGTTTGTTTCGCAGGGCCGAAGAACATGGACCGCTCGCTTTGTGGGAAGAGCTGAAGAGCTTTGATCCCAGGTCGGCGGAGCGGATTCATCCGAACAATATCGCGCGTCTTGTGCGCGCGATCGAGATTTACCGCACGACGGGAACGACCATGACCGAGCAGGTCGAGCGGTCCCGCCTGGAACCGTCGCCTTATGACGCGTGCCTGGTCGGTCTGGATTACCGCGACAGAAATAAACTTTATGAAGTGATCAACCGGCGCGTCGACGGCATGGTGGAGGCTGGGCTGGTGCGTGAAGCGGAACGGGTGCTTGCCCTTCCTGCCGGAACGACCGCCCGGCAGGCGATCGGCTACAAGGAGTTTCTCCCGTATTTTAGCGGCGAACGCAGCCTTGAGGAAGCGACGGAACAGGTCAAACGGGAAAGCCGACGTTACGCGAAACGCCAGCTCACCTGGTTCCGGAGGCAGGAGCAGGTCGAATGGATTTACCTTGACGAGGAACCCGATTTTGGCTCCGTGTGCCGCAGAGCGGATGAAATTCTTCTGAAAAAGGGGTGGGCCCTGCCATGAACAATCCCTTACTCAGACGCCTTGCGGCGTCGGCCATCGCGCTGCTGCTGCTTCTGTACGTCGGGTATCAGGTCTACAAATCCCATTACACGGGGATTCAGACCGAAACCGCTTCTTATTTTACCGCTTCCGATTCCGTGCAGGTGAACGGAATCGCAGTCCGGGACGAGGTTCCGCTGAAAAGCAGCGGCGGTGTGATCGATTACGTTCTCTCTTCCGGCGATAAGGTCGCGAAGGGCGGCGTTGTGGCCAAGGTTTATTCGAGCGAGCAGCAGGTGACCGCCCTTCATAAAATGGCAAGCGTGGATAACGAAATCAAGCAGCTGGAGGAATTGCAGTCTCCGGGTGATACCTATGCCGCAAGTCCGGATTCCCTGAACGAGCAGATTCACCGCAAGTTATCCGCTCTTCTTGGGCAGACCGTGTCCGGCTCTCTGTCATCGCTGAACAAGACGCGGGAGGACTTGCTGTATCTTCTGAATGAACGCCAGATTATTACGGGAAAGGCCACTGATTTCAGCGCAAGGCTGAAGGAGCTTGAGGCGGAGCACGCAACGCTGAATCAGCAGGCGGGCACCGCGCTGAGTAAGATTGTATCGTCGGATTCCGGCTATTTTATCTCTTCTACCGACGGCTTTGAATCCGCGATCGATTTTTCCAAGGTTAAAACCCTTACCTGCGACCGGATTCAGGCGGCCCTGAGCGCGAAGACGGCCTCCGATTCCTCCATTGGGAAGATCAGCAGAAGCTATGAGTGGTATTTCGTGTTCACGGTTTCACCCGGGCAGGCTGCGGGGTTCAGGCAGCTGGCGGACGGAGGTACCGTATCCCTTCGGTTCCCGTTTGTTTCAAACGTAACCGTTCCCGCGTCCGTCGCGGCCGTTAACCAGGACGGCTCCGATTCTCCCGCGGCCGTAATTCTTCAGTGCAGCAACATGAATTCCGAACTGGCGTCCATCCGCAAGGAAACAGCCCAGGTAGTCGAACGGGAGTATACCGGAATCCGTGTCAGCCAGAAAGCGCTCCATTTTGAAACCGTGACAAAAAAGACAAAAGATGAAAAAGGGAACGTTAAAACGACTAAAAAGGAAGTCAGCGGGGTATATGTTCTTCATGGCAGTCAACTCAGTTTTCGTCAGATCGTGCCGCTTTACAGTACGGATAATTATGTGATCTGCGATCCGAACCCGAATATGAAGGCTCTGATGACGGACGAAACCATCAAACTGCATGATGAAGTTGTTGAGGAAGGGACTGATTTATATGACGGAAAAGTTGTCCAGTGATCTGGAACAGCGTTTTTTGGATGTTGAAGAGAATTTAAAAACAGTTCGCGGACGGATTGCGGAGGCCGCGGTCAAGAGCGGGAGAACTCCGCAGGACATCACTCTGCTGGCCGCGACCAAAACCGTTTCCGCGCAGATCATCAACCACGGAATTGAACTTGGAATCGATCATATCGGGGAGAACAGGGTGCAGGAGTTGGAGGATAAGCTTGACTCCTACGACCTTTCGAACTGTGAGCTTCAGTTTATCGGCCATTTGCAGACCAATAAAGTGAAATATCTGATCGGGCGCGTTTCCATGATTCAGTCTGTCGATCAGGAAAAACTGGCAAAAGAAATTTCAAGATTGAGTGAAAAACAGAATCTTACGACCGATATACTGATTGAAGTAAATATCGGGCATGAGCCGAATAAATCAGGCGTTCTGCCCCAGAATCTGTATGAACTGATAGAAACAGTTTCCCTTCTTCCGGGAGTACGGATCCGCGGACTGATGGCTATTCCTCCGGCCGGAGCATCGGAAAAAGAGACAATGAATTATTTTTTGCAGATGAATCAATATTTTGTTGACATAAAGAGCAAAAAAATAGATAATGTAGCTATGGACTTTTTATCAATGGGAATGTCTGCCGATTATCCCCAGGCAATCCTTGCTGGCGCCAATCTGGTTCGGGTAGGCACGGCTCTGTTCGGACCGAGAAATTATAATAGATAGGCTTTTGGAGGTGCTCATTTTATGCCCGGATTTGTAGAAAAAATCAAGGACATGTGGAATCCGCCCGAGGACGAATACGAATACGACTATGCGGAAGAGCCGGAAGAGGTAGATTCAATGGCTGGTGACAAAAGAGAAAGCGAAGCTGAAATGCAGCAGCGTGAATCCGCAAGACGCATGCAGGCGATCAATTCGGGGAACAAGGTTGTCAATATCCATGCGACGGCTCAGCTTCAGGTGGTTCTTTTCAAACCGGAGCGCTTTGGGGAAGAAACCTGCGCTACTGCGGACGAACTGCTGAAAATGCACACCGTTGTTCTGAATCTTGAAAACACCAACAAGGATGTTTCACGCAGAATCATTGACTTTCTCAGCGGAGTTGCCTACGCCAACGGCGGAAAAATCAAGCGCGTTGCAACCAGCACGTTCATTATAACGCCGTACAACGTCGACCTGACCGGGGACGATGTCCTGGACGAGCTGGAAAGTAACGGCGTTTACTTTTAATGGAACAGAAACCGGGTTCGGCGGCGCTTGAATCCAGATTTCGCGACCTCATGCGCCTTTCCTCATCCGCCGGCAGAGCAAGGTTCATGGGCTTTCTCGATGAGCGGGAGGCCTTTGCAGTTCATGGATTCGCACAGCGGGAAAAAGAGCGGAGCACAATGCTTTGGGGTGGCTATCCCGATGCGGAACGCGTGATGTTCGGCGCGTTCCCCGACTTTATGCAGCCGGAAGGGGACGCTTTTCCCATTACGGCAGTAACTGCGTCTTTCCGAAAATGCGACAGGCTTTCCCACAGGGATTTTCTGGGGGCGCTTCTTCATGCCGGAATTGAACGAAGCGCCCTCGGAGATATCCTTGTTGAGGAAGGCCGATGCGTTTTTTTCTGCCGGGATGAAATTTCCGAATTCCTGATCTCTCAGATTTCGAAAATCGGCGGCGTCGGCGTTCGTTTGTCGCAGGGATACGGCGAGCCTCTGCCGCAGGCGCATCATTTTGAGGAATGGACCGCCGTAATCGCTTCCGCGCGACTGGACTGCGCGGCCGCGGCGGCGGTCTCTACAAGCCGGGAAAAAGCCTCAGAGATGATTCGTTCCGGTTTGGTGCAGCTGAATCATGATACCGTTGTTTCTCCTTCGGAAGAAATCCGGGAGGGCGACAAGCTTTCCGTCAGGGGAAAAGGCCGGTTTGTCCTTGACCGAGTGGGACCTGTCACCAAAAAGGGCAGACTTATCATAAAAGGCCGAAAATATTTGTAGTAGGGGTGTGTTTTCTATGCTTTCGATGAACGACATTATTAACGCCAGTTTTCGTAAATCAGGTTTTTCCGGATACAAAACCGACGACGTTGACGTCTTTATCGATCAGGTCAAGGATACTGTCGACCAAATGCAGAAAAAAGAGGTTGAACAGGAAGAGCTGATTGATAAGCTGAGAGCTGAAAATCAGCAGATGACCGAAAAAGTGAAAATTCTTGCCGACAAGGTCGAGGAATTCCGCTCTCAGGAGGATGAAATCAAAAATGCCCTGATCAGCGCCCAGAAGGTTGGGGACGCGTCCGTGCGCGAAGCGCGCCACAGGGCGGAGATCATCCTGAAAGACGCCAATCTGAAAGCCGAGCATATCGAACAGGAAGCGCGTGAGAAAACCGAGGAACAAAGAAAGGAAATGGAACGCCTGCAGCGGGCTGTTTCGGATTTTCGCTCCCATTTGCTTGCCGCATATAAAGAACACCTCACTCTGATCGACGCCTTGCCCTCCAATAAGCCGGAGTTAAAGCAGGAAGCGGATGTACCCGCGTCTGTTCCGCTGCCGGAGCCGGAACCAAAAAGTGTTTCTGCCGCTCAAGTCGGCGAGGAAGCACCCGAGATGTTCCAGGCTGACATCTCCTGCTTTGAAGCCGAGTCGGCGCAGGATTAAAAACCGCATGAATTCTAAATCTTAAGGAGAGAGTCAACCAATGGATTATAAAAGCACCCTGAACCTTCCAAAGACTGATTTCCCAATGCAGGCGGGCTTACCGAAAAGGGAGCCGGATCAGCTGGGAAAGTGGCAGGAAGAAGATCTTTATCAGAAAGTTTTGGAAAAAAACGAAGGCCGTCCTCTCTATGTGCTGCATGACGGCCCTCCGTACGCGAACGGAAACATCCATTTGGGAACCGCTCTCAATAAGATTCTGAAAGATATCATTGTCCGGTACCGCAATATGGCCGGTTACAAGGCCCCTTATGTTCCCGGGTGGGATACCCACGGCCTTCCGATCGAACGGAAGGCGATCGACAGTGTCGGGCTGGACAGCAGGAACGACGATCCCGTTTACTTCCGGAACCAGTGCAGGGACTTTGCCCTAGCGCACATCAGCAGCATGACCGAACAGTTTCAGCGTCTCGGCGTGATCGGAGACTGGGAGCATCCCTATAAAACGCTCAGCCCGGATTTCGAAGCGAAGCAGATCGAAGTATTCGGCGAGATGGCTTTAAGAGGTTATATTTATAAGGGCCTGAAACCGGTTTACTGGTGCGCGCATGATGAAACGGCTTTGGCCGAGGCGGAAATTGAATACAGCGAGGATCCCTGTGATTCCATTTATGTAAAATTCCGCGTGACGGATGATAAAGGTCTGCTGACGGCCAAGGGCGCGGATCTCTCAAAGACGTATTTCGTGATCTGGACGACGACGACTTGGACGATTCCGGCGAACACGGCGATCTGCCTTGGCCCGGAATTCGATTATTCCCTGATAAAAGCGGGGGACGAGTATTATGTACTTGCGTCCGCTTTGACGGAAGCAACTATGCAGGAAGCCGGCATTTCGGAATATGAAAAGATTGCCGAATTCAAGGGCAGCGAGCTGGAGCATATCCGCACGGTGCATCCGTTTATCGACCGCCCGTCCCCGATCATCCTCGGCGACCATGTCACACTGGAAAGCGGGACCGGCTGCGTTCACACCGCTCCGGGACACGGAATTGAAGACTATGACGTCTGCCATAATTTTTACCCGGAAATTCCTGTCATTGTGCCGGTCGACAGCCGTGGCAGGATGACCGCCGAAGCCGGCGAACGCTTTAAAGGTCTGACCACGGAAGAAGCGAACGGCGCCATCCGCGATTATCTGAAGGAAATCGGCGCCCTGCTTGCCGTAAAGCACATCATCCACCAGTATCCGCACTGCTGGCGCTGCAAGCATCCGGTGCTGTTCCGCGCCACGGAGCAATGGTTCTGCTCCGTGGAAGCGATCAAGGACAAAACGGTGGAAGAAATCAACAAGGTACAGTGGATTCCAGAATGGGGACGCGATCGCATTACTTCCATGGTCCGCGACCGCAAGGACTGGTGCATTTCGCGCCAGCGCCTTTGGGGAGTACCGATTCCGATTTTTTACTGCAAGAACTGCGGGAAAGAGCTTGTCACCCGCGAAACGATCGAGGCGGTTGCGTCCGCTTTCCGGAAAGAAGGCTCCAACGCATGGTTCAGCCATTCGGCGGAAGAACTGCTGCCGAAGGGAACGCACTGCGATTGCGGCTGTACGGAATTCACGAAGGAGACCGACGTCATGGACGTTTGGTTTGACTCCGGTTGCAGTCATGCCGCGGTTCTGACCACCCGCGACGACCTGCACTGGCCGGCAGAGCTTTATCTGGAAGGGAACGATCAGCACCGCGGATGGTTCCAATCATCGCTTTTAACCAGTGTTGCCTGGAGGGGACAGGCCCCCTATAAGGCGGTGCTGACGCACGGAATGGTCATTGATCTGGAAGGGCGCAAAATGTCAAAGTCCCTTGGCAACGGCATCGCGCCCGGAGAAGTCGTCCAGAAGTATGGCGCCGATATTCTCCGTCTTTGGGTTGCTTCCAGCGATTATCAGGCGGACGTTCGTATTTCCAATGAAATTTTGAAGCAGCTTTCCGATGCGTATCGGAAAATCCGCAACACCGCCCGCTTCATTCTTGGAAATCTTTCCGACTTTACACCGGACAGGGATATGGTTTCCCCCGACCGTCTTCTTCCGATCGATCGCTGGGCTCTCAACCGCTTTAACGGCCTGCTTCAAGGGGTGGACAAGGCGTATCAGACCTTTGAATTCCACGCCGCCTATCACGCGATTCATAATTTCTGCGTGGTGGATATGTCGAATTTTTATCTCGACGTGCTGAAAGACAGACTTTATGTGGAAAAGGCGGAGAGTGAGGAACGCCGCGCGGCGCAGACCGCGATGTTCCTGATTCTTTCCGGTCTTACCCGTCTGGTTGCCCCGATTCTTGCCTTTACCTCGGATGAGATCTGGCACAGCATGCCGCATCTGAGCCGCGAGAACCAGAAATTTGTCATGCTGAACGACCTCCCGAAGCCCGTGGATGTGAATGCGGATGAGGAATTCGTCGCAAAGTGGGACCGGATTCATCAAATTCGCGATGAAGTGAAAAAGGCGCTTGAAATTGCCCGTAAGGACAAAACAATCGGCGCGCCGCTTGACGCGGAAGTTCAGCTTTATTGCACCGGCGAACTTTACGATTTCGTAAAGTCGGTGGAAGATGAGCTGAAGACCGTCTTGATTGTCTCCGGCGTGGAAGTTTTCAGCGAGGGGTCCGGCACGTTCCAGGGCGAGGAGCTTCCGGAGCTTTCTGTTTCGGTGGCGCACGCTCACGGGGAAAAATGTGCCCGCTGCTGGTGCTACAGCGATTCGGTCGGCACCGATCCGGAGCATCCGGATATCTGTGCCCGGTGCGCGAAAGCGCTCGAGTAACAATAAACTGTATTACCGTGCCGGCAGCCGGCAAAGGCTGCTCGGTACGGCTTTTTTGTTATGGGACGGCTTTGTCGGGGTTTATGGTTCTTTTTCCTATCTTTTTGTGGACAAACTATGAACGCGCCTCTATAATAAATAGAGTGAATCGTATCGAATGAATTTTTTGATAAGGAGATGTTTTTTTGCCTTTCATCATACTGCTACTGTCGGTTCTGGTCATTGCAGCAGACCAGGTTTTAAAGCTGCTGGTGATTCAATATTTAAAGCCGGACGGGGTAAAAACCATTTTTGACGGCCTGCTGTCTTTTGTCTATGTGGAAAACCGGGGAGCGGCGTTCAGTATTCTTCAAAATCAAAGATGGCTGTTTATTGGGATCACGCTGGTGATTTGCATCCTGATTATTTACGCACTGTTCCGCTACGGAAATCATGAGTTCTTTTCTTACGCAGCCTCCGCACTGATTGTGGGCGGCGGAATCGGAAATTTGATCGACCGCGTTTTAAAGGGCTATGTTGTGGACTACATTCATGTTTCCTTTTTTCCCGCAATCTTCAATTTCGGCGATTGCTGCGTTACGGTGGGAACCGTGTTTTTAATGATACATGTCCTGTTCTTCGCGGACGACAGTCATGGCGCGGAAAAAGTTCTTCGGACCAAATAATGATGGAATTGCAGCATAAAACGGTAGAGGCGGAACAGGCCGGTCTGCGGCTGGACAAGTTTCTCAGCCTGAGCATGGAAAATGTGACCCGGTCCGCGGCGGAAAAATGGATTGACGACGGGCTTATTACAAAGGACGGGCGGCCTTTGAGCAAAAGTTATCGCTGCGCGGAGGGGGATTTTTTTCAAATCCGGGTTCCGGACCCTGTCCCACTTGAAGTCCGGCCGGAAAAGATTCCGCTTGAAATCGCCTATGAGGACGACGACCTGCTGGTGGTGAACAAACCGAAGGGCATGGTGGTTCATCCCGCGCCCGGTCATCCGGACCGAACGCTGGTCAACGCTCTGCTTGCGCATTGCGGCGCGTCTCTTTCCGGAATCAACGGAGTGTTGAGGCCTGGAATCCTGCATCGGATCGACAAGGATACCAGCGGACTGCTGATTGTCGCGAAAAACGATTTCGCCCATCAGAAATTGGCGGTTCAGATTAAAGACCACAGTTTCACGCGGATTTACGAGGCGGTTGTACACGGCAATCTGAAGGAAGACAGCGGTACGGTGGATGCTCCCATCGGGCGCCATCCGGTCGATCGTAAAAAGATGGCCGTTACCAAACAGAATTCCAGAAACGCCGTGACGCATTATCAGGTTATTGCCCGGTACCGCGGGTTTACCCATGTCATGCTGAAGCTTGAGACCGGGCGCACTCATCAAATCCGGGTGCATATGGCCTATTTGGGTCACCCGGTGGCGGGCGACCCCGTCTACGGACCGAAAAAGCCGGCTCCGGGACTGGACGGTCAGTGCCTGCATGCCAGGCTCATCGGCTTTGTGCATCCCCGCGACGGAAGGTATCTGGAGTTTTCCAGCGAGTTGCCGGCTTATTTTACGGATTTTCTGAATCGGCTTACTCTGCTTTAGTTATGATTCTAAAGGGATGGGACCAAAATGGACGAGGAATCCCGGCAAAAGAGGCTTTTGATTTTACTGGCGGCGTTGATCTGCTCGCTAATGATCGGCTACAACGCCTTTTATGTGCCGGACGCGACCGTAGCGTGGAGACAGGAATCTTCTTCGCAATCGGAAACGCCGGCTTTGTCAAGCAGACCGGAACCGGCATCCTCCGATTCTGCGGTTTCATCCGGCCTGCGGAGTGCCGTTTCATCGGGCTTGTCTTCGACGGCTCGAATCAACGGCAAAGTGAATATTAATACGGCGACCCCAAAGGAATTGAGCGACGGATTAAACGGGATCGGAAAAACACTGTCTCAGCGCATTGTGGATTATCGCGAAAAAAACGGGCCGTTCCGCTCGATTGAAGAAATTAAGAATGTATCGGGAATCGGCGATAAAATTTTTGAACAGATTCGTGATTCTATCACAATTTGAGCAGAGCTTTTACGGATCAAAAGAAGCGGGACCAAATAATAGAGAAGCAGAGCCACGACCACAGTCTGATTCTGTTCTGTTTATATTGCGCTTTTCATGGTTTTATGGTACGATAAGACTGGAGTAAAAGCTAAAACAATCAGGTCCTTTAAGGGGGTCTTACCAATTTATATTCTATATATGCCGTTTATCTGGATTGCCGTCATTGTGCTTGCAGCTGTTTTGGAAGCTTCGACGGCGCAGCTGGTTTCCATCTGGTTTGTTGTGGGCGGAGTCGGGGGATTGATCGCCAGTCTTCTTGGAGCCTCGCCTTCCGTGCAGGTGCTTGTTTTTGCGCTTGTTTCCGCGGTTACGCTGATTGCCACAAGACCGTTTGTCAAAAAAGTTCTGGATTTTAAAACAACCGGAACAAACGCCGACCGTTATCTTGGAAAGATTGCCGTCGTGACGGTTGAAATCAACAATACGCTTGGCGTGGGTCAGGTCAATGTTCTGGGGAGCATCTGGACGGCGCGCTCGTCCGACGGCTCCGTTATTCCCATCGGATCGCGCGTATCCGTTGAATCCATAGACGGCGTGAAACTGATCGTCCGTTTAAAGACCGATTAATTTTTTATGGAGGGATTATTCATGGTTGGATTTATTATCGGCATTGTCATTATTCTTTTGGTAATCATCCTGCTGATTTCAAACATTAAGGTGGTGCCGCAGGCTCACGCATATGTTCTGGAGCGTCTCGGCGCTTATCATGTTACCTGGAATACCGGTCTGCATATCAAGGTTCCGTTCGTTGATAAAGTTGCAAAAAGGGTTTCGCTGAAGGAACAGGTCATCGATTTTCCCCCCCAACCGGTGATTACGCAGGACAACGTGACGATGCAGATCGACACGGTGGTTTATTTCCAAATTACGGATCCCAAGCTGTACGCATACGGTGTGGAACGTCCGCTTTCCGCAATAGAAAATCTGTCCGCCACAACATTGAGAAATATTATCGGAGATCTTGAATTAGATAAAACCCTGACGTCCCGCGACACCATCAACACGCAAATCCGCACGATCCTGGATGAGGCGACCGACGCCTGGGGCATCAAGGTCAACCGTGTGGAACTGAAGAATATTATTCCACCGAAAGAAATTCAGGATTCCATGGAAAAACAGATGAAGGCCGAGCGTGAGCGCCGCGCCCAGATTCTTACCGCTGAGGGTGGAAAGCGCAGTGCGATCCTGATTGCGGAAGGCGACAAAGAATCCGCCATCTTGCGCGCCGACGCCGCGAAACAGACCAAAATTCTGGAAGCACAGGGCCAGGCGGAAGCGATTATGCTGGTACAGAAAGCCCTGGCCGACAGTATTGTTTTACTGAATACCGCCAATCCGGCCGAGAATGTGATTGCGCTCAAGAGTCTGGAAGCGTTTCAGAAGGCTGCGGACGGAAAGGCGACCAAGATTATCATCCCGTCCCAGATTCAATCCCTTGCAGGTCTTGCCACTTCAATTAAGGAATTGGTCGTTGACGCCCCAATGGGCGGGCAGACAGGTAAGTCTGCACAAAGTTAATTCTCTCTTGATTTGTATTCCTTGCTAAAGAGTCGAAAAAGCATTCTTTAGGAAGGGAACAGTTGAATTTGTTGTTGGAATCCCCTACAATATTAGGGTGAGATTTCGGAGGTGGATGCAATGACAGGGTTGGAAAAAAATCGGATTCGGAAAATTTCTGTCGGCACCGCCCTTGCCGGATGTGTTAAAACTCTACAGTAGAACTGCAGGCTGCGCCGGAAATGGGCGCAGCCTTTTTCTGTTTCGGGGTTCCGGCAGTCGCGTTCTCTTCTGCCATTTGCATCAGCAGTGATCCGCCAGTCTTTTGTTTAAGCAGAAAAAGGAGAATAAAAAATGCAGAATATGAAAAAAGTAGCCGTGATTATGGGAAGCGACAGTGATTTTCCGGTTGTCTCGGCGGCAGTCAAAAAGCTTAAGTCCCTTGAAATCCCCTGTGAGGTACATGTCCTTTCCGCACACAGGACACCCGCCGAGGCGGCTGAATTTGCAAAGAATGCTAAAGCTAACGGTTTCGGCGTCATGATCGCCGCCGCCGGGATGGCTGCGCACCTGGCAGGCGTGCTTGCGGCTTACACCACTCTGCCGGTCATTGGAATCCCAATGAAATCTTCCGCTCTCGAAGGGCTGGACGCGCTGCTCGCGACCGTACAGATGCCCGGCGGAATTCCGGTCGCGACCGTAGCCGTTAACGGCGCGGAGAACGCGGCTGTCCTCGCGGCGCAGATTCTCGCCCTTGGAAATAATGAGCTGGCGGAAAAGCTGGAGCAGATGAAACGGCAGATGAGCGAAAAGGTTGCCACGAAAGACGCAGCGATTCGTGCGCAGGCGGAACAGCTCTGAAAGGGTTAATCAAGCAGATTGATGGAGGAAAGAATGAAAAGTTACAGTGAAAGTTACAAGGCGGCCGGTGTGGACGTGACGGCGGGATACCAGGCTGTGGAACGGATGAAAAGCCATGTGGCAAGGACGAACATACCGGGAGTCCTTTCCGGAATTGGGGGATTCGGCGGCTTGTTCCAGCCGGATCTTTCGGGAATGAAGACTCCGGTTTTTGTCAGCGGTACCGACGGAGTGGGAACCAAGCTGAAGCTTGCGTTTTTAATGGACAAGCATGATACGATCGGCATCGACTGTGTTGCCATGTGCGTGAACGACGTGGTCTGCTGCGGTGCAAAACCGCTGTTCTTTCTGGATTATTTGGCCGTGGGCAAAAATCACCCGGAAAGTATTGAGAAAATCGTATCCGGCGTCGCGGATGGCTGCGTTCAGGCCGGGTGTGCGCTGATCGGCGGAGAAACCGCGGAGATGCCCGGCTTTTACCCAGCCGACGAATATGACCTTGCCGGATTCACAGTCGGCGTTGTAGACCGCGAGAGAATGCTGGACAGTACTTCTGTTCGCCCCGGGGACGCGCTGATCGGATTGGAGTCCTCCGGACTGCATTCCAATGGCTTTTCCCTGGTGCGTAAGGTATTCAATATCGGGGACCGGAACGTGAACATGCAGATCGGCGATCTTGGTTGCACATTGGGGGAGGAACTGCTTAAGCCGACGAAGATTTATGTCAAACCGATGCTTGAATTGATGCGGCAGATCCGTGTCAAGGCGGTTTCCCATATTACAGGCGGCGGATTTTATGAAAATGTTCCGCGTATGCTTCCGGCGGGCGTGACGGCCCGAATCGAAAAGAACCGTCTGCCGCAAATGCCGGTCTTTGCTCTTTTGCAGCAGCAGGGAAATATCCCGGAGCGCGACATGTACAACACCTTTAACATGGGAATCGGAATGTGCGCCGCCGTAGCCCCGGAGGATGCCGACCGGGCGGTGAAATTTCTGAACGCGAACGGAATGCCGGCTCGTATCATCGGTGAAATTGCCGAAGGCGGGGAAGGCGTCGAGCTATGCTGAACATTGCCGTTCTTGTTTCCGGCGGAGGAACCAACCTGCAGGCGCTGATCGATGCGCAGAAAGCCGGAAAAATACCGGGGGGCAGGATCACTCTGGTAATTTCAAGCAGAGAAGACGCCTATGCCCTGACCCGCGCGGAACAGGCTGGGATTCGGACCGAGGTGCTTCGGCGCCGCAGCTTTTCCGAACAGGGTGATTACGATACGGAGCTGATCGGCCTGCTGGAGCGGGAACGCGTCGGACTCATCGTACTGGCCGGTTTCATGACGATTATCAGCCCGCGCGTGATTGAACGTTACCGGAACCGGATGATCAACATCCATCCGTCGCTGATTCCGGCTTTTTGCGGGGAGGGCTGCTACGGTTTGCGGGTGCATCAGGCCGCGCTGGAAAAAGGGGTTCGGGTGACGGGCGCTACGGTTCATTTTGTTAATGAGGTCTGCGACGGCGGCCCGATCATTTTGCAGAAGGCCGTGGAGGTTTTGCCGGGCGATACGCCTGAGACACTGCAGCGGCGCGTCATGGAGCAGGCGGAATGGAAGTTGCTGCCTAAGGCGGTCGCTCTGTTTTGTGCGGGGTTTCTGGAAGTTGAAAACGGCGTTGTGAAGATAAAGGGGGATTTGCCATGCAGCGAATGAATTTAGCGGAATATCTGGGTTCCAATCCTTACCCGGGAAGAGGAATTCTTCTCGGAAACAGCGAAGACGGAAAGTATGCTGTTATTGCCTATTTTATTATGGGGCGCAGCGAGAACAGCCGGAACCGGGTCTTTGAGGAAGAAGGGCAGGGCATAAGGACACGGGCGTTCGACGAGTCAAAGCTGAGCGACCCATCCCTGATTATTTACTCGCCGGTTCGGGTTTCGGGGACTTTTACGGTTGTGACAAACGGAGATCAGACGGACACGGTCTGCGAGTATCTGGAGGCAGGCAAACCATTTGAAGAAGCGCTGCGCACACGTACTTTTGAGCCGGATGCTCCGAACTACACGCCCAGAATCTCCGGAATGGTTCAAACGGAGGCCGGGTTCCGGTTTATCCTATCAATTTTAAAAAGCGGGGACGGGTCGCCGGACTCTGCGCACCGCCAGTTCTTTGAATACGATTCCCCCGCCGCCGGGGAGGGAAGAATCATCCATACCTATTCCGGCGATGGGAATCCGCTCCCTTCCTTTGAGGGCGAACCGGTCCGGGTCGCACTGGAAGGCGGAATAGACCAACTGACCCACGGAATCTGGAACGCTTTAAACGAAGACAATAAAATTTCCCTGTTTGTCCGTTTTATCAACCTGAAAACAGGACTGACCGAAACAAGAATCCTGAATAAGAACCGCTGAGAGGGAGGAACTGGAATGGCAAACGAACTGATGCTGAAATACGGTTGCAATCCGAATCAAAAGCCCGCCAGAATTTTTATGGGAAACGGCGGACCGCTGCCCGTTGAAATTTTAAACGGCCGCCCCGGTTATATCAACTTTATGGACGCGTTCAACAGCTGGCAGCTGGTGCGGGAACTGAAGGCGGCCTGCGGTCTGCCGGCGGCTGCTTCCTTTAAGCATGTCAGCCCTGCGGGAGCGGCGCTGGGGGTTGAACTGTCCGACACGGTTAAAAAGATTTGTTTTGTGGACGACTTGGAGCTTTCTCCGCTGGCGTCGGCATATGCCGCGGCGCGCGGCGCGGACCGGATGTCCTCTTACGGCGACTTTGCGGCTTTGTCGGACGTCTGCGACGAACAGACGGCCCTTGTGCTGAAGCGGGAAGTATCCGACGGCGTGATCGCCCCCGGATACACCGAAAAGGCGCTGGAAATTCTTAAGTCAAAGCGAAAAGGCACATACAATATCATTCAAATCGACCCGGATTACAGACCGGAGCCGGTCGAGCATAAGGATGTGTTCGGAGTCACATTCGAGCAGGGCCGCAACGAAGCTCCGATTGGCCTTGACCTGTTAACGGATATCGTCACAAAGAACAAAGAGATTCCGGATGCAGCGAAGCGTGACCTCATCCTGTCCCTCATCGCGCTGAAATATACGCAGAGTAATTCCGTGTGCTACGCGCAGGACGGAAGAACCATCGGTGTCGGCGCCGGACAGCAGTCCAGAATTCACTGTACGCGCCTTGCGGGGAATAAAGCGGACAACTGGCTGCTGCGTCAGCACCCGAAGGTGATTGGGCTTCCGTTTGTCGCCGATATCCGCCGTCCGGACCGCGACAATACCATCGACGTTTATATCTCTGAGGATTCTCAGGATGTGCTTGCGGAAGGAGTCTGGCAGAACTTCTTTACGGCTAGGCCGGAACCGCTTACACGGGAGGAGAAGCGGGACTGGCTGAACCGGCAGACCGGCGTGTCCCTTGGCTCCGACGCGTTTTTCCCGTTTGGGGACAACATTGAGCGTGCGCACCGGTCCGGCGTTTCCTATATCGCGCAGCCGGGCGGTTCGATCCGCGACGACAACGTGATTGAAACCTGCGATCAATACGGAATCGCAATGGCATTCACCGGCCTTCGCCTGTTTCATCACTGAACGGCTGAAAACGAAAGCGGGGAGAATCATGAAAATATTGGTCATCGGCGGCGGCGGCCGCGAGCATGTTTTAGTAAGAAAACTAAAAGAAAGCCCGAAAGCGGAAAAAATCTACTGCGCGCCTGGAAACGGCGGAATCTCCCGCGACGCCGAATGCGTCCCGATTCCCGCGACGGATGTTGCAGGCGTCATAGCCTTTTCCAAGCAGAATCGAATCGATCTGGTTGTTGTCGCGCCGGATGATCCGCTTGCGGCAGGAATGGTGGACGCGCTGGAAAACGCGGGAATCCGGGCGTTCGGCCCAAAAGCGAATGCGGCGGAGATTGAAAGCAGCAAGGTGTTTTCCAAACACCTGATGAAAAAATACGGAATTCCAACGGCGGATTATGAAGTGTTCGACCAACCGGACAGGGCGCTTGAATCGATTCGTAGTCGCGGAAAATTTCCGACCGTCATCAAGGCGGACGGACTGGCGCTTGGCAAGGGCGTAATCATTGCCTCCGATTTTTCAGAGGCGGAGGCGGGAATTAAGACGATTATGGAAGATAAGGTCTTCGGGTCCTCCGGAAATCGTGTGGTTGTTGAAGAGTTTCTGATCGGCCCGGAGGTCTCCGTCCTTGCTTTTACGGACGGGAAATGCGTTCGCCCGATGGTTTCCTCCAAAGATCACAAACGCGCGATGGACGGCGACAAAGGCCCCAATACCGGCGGAATGGGAACAATCAGCCCGAACCCGTACTACACGCCGGAGCTTGCCGAACGCTGCATGAAAGAAATTTTCCTGCCGACGGTTCGTGCGATGAACGAAGAAGGCCGCCCGTTCAAGGGTTGCCTGTATTTTGGTCTGATGCTGACGCCGGACGGCCCGAAGGTGATCGAATACAATTCCAGGTTTGGCGACCCGGAGGCTCAGGTGGTGCTTCCGCGGCTGAAAACCGACCTTCTCGAGATTATGGAAGCCGTTGTGGATGAAAAACTGGAACAGCAGCCGATCGAATGGAGCGACGAAGCCTGTGCGTGTGTGGTCATGGCATCCGGAGGGTATCCGGTTCAATATCAAAAAGGCTTTGAAATCACCGGCCTCGATGAAAACGGGCAGGCGGAGAACGCTACGGTCTACCATGCCGGAACGTCGTATCGGGACGGGAAGTTTTACACCAGCGGCGGGCGCGTGCTCGGCGTAACGGCTCTTGGCACGGATTTGCCCCGGGCGCTGGAAAAAGCGTATCGGGCCGTGTCCGGAATTCATTTTGAGGGCGCGCACTATCGGAATGATATCGGAAAATAAAATGCAGAAATAAAGAGCCGCGCTGCTTCCTGATTTGAGAGGCCGCGCTGCTCTTCCGGCTGAAAGGCCCGCAAAAACAGTTGAGTGTTTTTGCGGGCCTGTATTTGTGTTTTTAAACTTTATTCTGACAGCGCTCTGCTGAGCCAGACATCCGCCAGATCCATGGCCAGATAAAGACCATTTTTTTCGCTGGTCTTTACAATCTGTTTCCGGTTCCGCACAGTCTGATCCGTCAGCATCAGCTGAATGCCAACCCGATCCGCCACGTCCATATCCTTTACTTTCTTCTTGCTCTTAATTTCCAGCCTGACGACATAACGGTCCTTCATGCTTCCGTAATAAATCACATCTCCGCAGCGCACCAACGGTTTTCCCTTATAGGTTGGAAACTGCGGTTCACCGTCATTTTGTTTATCTGCCATTCGCTGTCGACCTCCTCTTCTTCATTCGTTTGGGCTTTATTCGCCCAGATAAGATTTTACCAATACCTGCAAAAGCTCGTCGCGGTCAATTCTGCGAATCAGGCTCCGCGCGTTGTTGTGAGTCGTAATGTAGGTGGGGTCCTCCGAAAGAATATAGCCCACAATCTGATTAATGGGGTTGTATCCTTTTTCCTTCAGAGCGTCGTATACAGTTGTGAGGATTTTCTTAATGCCTTCCTCCCGGTCGCTTTCAAGAGAAAAAGTCACCGTTTTATCGAGCATAGGAACACCTCCAGTATTGTTCATCATACAACAACGTGCGAGGAAATGCAAGAAATAAATTGTAAATCACTAGGAGCGCAGGATGGCTCCGATGTTTTCAAGCTCCTTAATGGCCCGGTTCATCGCCGCTGTAATCTGTTCTTCCGTCAGTGTGCTGTCCGGAGAACGCAGCACAATTCGGAACGCGACGCTCTTCTTGCCCTTTTCAATTTGTTCTCCGCGATAAATGTCGAACAGTTCGATTCGTTCAAGCAGGGAGCCCGCCCCGGCGCGGATTGCCTTTTCCAGAGACATAACGGGAATTTTATCCTCGCAGATTAAGGCAAGGTCCCTTGCCACGGCCGGAAATTTGGGAAGCGGACGGTAGGTTTTATCCATGCCGGCGTTTTGGAACAGAGAATCCACATCGAGCGTAAAGCTGAACGCCCTGCAATCCATCCCGTAGTTTTCCATTACTTTCGGGTGAATTTCCCCAATGATACCCAGAGGATTGCCGCCAATGGTTAAAGCGGCGCACCGGCCGGGATGATAGGCGAATTCTTCCGGCGCGGCGGAAATGTCCCATTCTGTTACATTAAGTTTTTCCAGAAGGTCTTCGACCATACCCTTTGCGGTGAAGAAATCGGAGCCGTTCCCGTACATTCCGCAGACCAGCTCCAGCTTTTCCTCAGGCAGCTGCTCCGCCGAAGTCGGATGGTATTCCGTCGCAAGCTCGTAAAGGCACGCGGAGTCGTTTCGGTTGTTGTAATTGCGGGAGAGAATCTCCATCATAGAAGGCAGAGCGGTTGTGCGCATAATGCCGGTGTCCTCGCCAAGCGGATTTGAAATTACGATGGAATTCCGCAGCGGAGAATCTGCGGGCATCCGGATTTTATCGTAATATTTTGGGCTGATAAAGGAATACGTCATGATTTCGCTTGCCCCGAGCGCCAACATGGTGTCGCCAATCAGCTTTTCAAATTTCTGCCCGGCGGTGTATTTGCCTTGGGCGCCGCCGCTGAGCGCGGTGGATGCAATTTTGTCGTAGCCGTAGAAACGCGCGATTTCTTCCGCGATATCGGCTTTATGAACCAGGTCGGGCCGGAAAGAAGGAACCAGAATTTCGTCGCCGTCAAATTCGCAGTCCAGCTTGGAAAGGATTGTTTTCATTTTCTCCGCGCTTAGGGATATGTCGAGAAAACGGTTGGTCCAGTCCGGCTCAAGGCGAATCCTGCGGCGCTCAGGGGAAAAATGGCTGTCTTTCAGAATGCCGTCGGTCACGTCGCCGGCATCCAGCAGTTCCACCAGTTCGCACGCGCGGTCGAGCGCCGGAATGCAGTTGTTGGGGTCCAACCCTTTTTCATACAGGGAGGAAGCATCCGTGCGCATGCAGAGGTCGCGCGCGGTTGTGCGGACCGATGGGCCCTTGAAGCAAGCTGATTCGAAGACGATCGTCGTGGTGTCATCCACAATTTCGCTGTTTTCGCCGCCCATCACGCCCGCAACGGCAATGGCCCGGTTTTCATCCGCGATCACAAGATTCTTTTTACGCAGCGTGCGGGGGGTTCCGTCCAGCGTCGTGATTTTTTCACCCTCTTTGGCCCGGCGCACGGTGATTTTATGCCCCTGGATAAACCGGTAGTCAAACGAGTGCATCGGCTGGCCGTATTCCAGCATGACATAGTTTGTAATATCGACGATGTTATTAATCGGGCGCACGCCCATCGCACGGAGACGTTCGCGCAGCCAGCGCGGTGAGGGCTTGACCCTGACGTTTTTCACAACCCGCGCGGAATACATGGGGCAAAGGTCCGGCGCTTCCACCGAAACGCTTACCATCTCCGTGCCGGAACCGTGCCCGCCTTTGACGGCGGGGGTGTGAAGCTTCAGCGGCTTATGAAACGTGGCGGCGGCTTCGCGGGCAAGGCCGATAACGGAGAAACAGTCCGGCCGGTTGGAGGTGATTTCGAATTCCACGACGGTGTCGTCAAGACCGATTGCCTCCTGAATCGGCTGGCCTGGACGGCAGTCCTCCTGAATGACAAAGATTCCGTCTTCAATCGCATAGGGAAAATCGTGTTTGGTTAACCCGAGTTCCGAAAGGGAGCAGAGCATGCCGTTGCTTTCCAGCCCGCGCAGCTTGCCCTTTTTAATCTTTTTGCCGCCCGGCAGACACGAATTGTGAAGCGCGACGGGAACCAGGTCGCCGACTTTCAGGTTCTGCGCTCCTGTGATAATCTGAAGCGGTTCCCCGCTACCGGCGTCGGTCATTGTAATCCACATGTGGTCGGAATCCGGGTGACGTTCCAGAGAAAGAACCTTTCCGACAACGACGTTTTGAATTTCGCCGCCCTCTTTCCGCCAGCCTTCAACTTTGGAGCCGCTCATCGTCATCGCTTCCGTGAAAGAGCGGATCGGCATATCAGGAAGCTCTACAAACTCCTTGAGCCATTTCATTGACAAATCCATTTCAATTCCCCCTTAAAACTGATTCAGGAATCTAACGTCGTTTTCAAAAAAGAGACGCATGTCGTCCACCTTGTATTTGCGCATGACAAGGCGCTCCAGCCCCATGCCGAACGCAAAGCCGCTGTACTCCTCCGGGTCGATGCCGCAGTTTGAGAGTACCTTCGGGTGAACCATGCCGCAGCCAAGAATTTCAATCCAGCCCTCTCCCTTGCACAGGCGGCAGCCCTCGCCGTGGCAGTGAAAGCACTGCACGTCGACTTCTGCGCTAGGCTCCGTGAACGGGAAGTGGTGCGGACGGAACCGCACGACGGAATTTTCCCCGTACATCCGGCGGATGAGAGTTTCCAGAGTGCCCTTCAGGTTTGCAAAGGTAATTCCTTGATCGACGACCAGTCCCTCAATTTGATGGAACAGCGGGGAATGGGTCGCGTCGACGGCGTCGGAGCGATAGACGCGGCCGGGGGAGATAATCCGAATCGGCGGCTTCTGTTTTTCCATCGTGCGCACCTGAACGGGTGAAGTCTGCGTCCGCAGGACAATGTTGTCGTTGATGTAAAACGTATCCTGCGTATCGCGCGCGGGGTGGTCTTTCGGGATATTCAGAGCTTCAAAGTTATAATAGTCGAATTCCACTTCCGGACCGCTGACAATGTCGAATCCCATTCCGACAAAGATCTCCTTGATTTCATTCAGCTCCAGATTCAGCGGGTGAGGGTGACCGAGCTTGTGGCGCTTGCCCGGCAGGGTGACGTCGATCTCCTCCATTTTCAGCCGAAGCGCGGTTTCGGCCTCGTGAAGCTCCTTTGCACGGTCCGTAAGTTCCTTTTCAATCAGCGTGCGAAGCTCATTCGCGAACTGCCCGATGACAGGCCGTTCCTGTTCAGACAGGTTTCTCATCTGTTTTAAGATTGCGGTCAATTCGCCCTTTTTTCCAAGATATTTGATTCGCAGGCTTTCAAGGCTTTGGCGGTCCTGTGCCTGGTTCAGCTCCGTTTCCGCCTTTTTACGCAGAAGCTCCAGCTGTTCTTTCATTTCGGCTTCATCCTTTCTTTCGGTGAAAAAATAAAAAACGCTTTCCTCCCGCAAGGGACGAAAGCGCAAAGCTCCGTGGTACCACCCTGTATTTGTACTCTGACGGCCTGCTAACGGTGCCGCCCGTTGCGGCCTACTGCAAATGGTTCAGCCGCACCGCTCCAAAGGGAACTTCGCCAGTCTTATCCGCAAACGTGCTTTCAGCCGGTGACACGCTCTCTCTGCGCGGAAGAAAAGAAAGGTTACTTCCTTTATCACAGCGTTTGATTTCTGTAAAACATAATATAACACGGATTTTGTCCGAATGCAAGAAAAATATCCGCAGAAGCCGGCTTGCGCAGGAATTCGAGGAAAATGGAGGGCATTCATTGTAAAGAATTCATCCCTGTGCTAAAATAAGGGAAAAGAATTGTCAGGGGGAGAAGAATGGACGTTTTTGTGGAGCAGCTGATTAAAAAGAAATTCGGGACAAAAGATTATTTGTTTATTTTCGGAATTATTGTGCTTGGAATCATCCTTGTGCTTTTATCCGTGATCATTCTGCCGCCGATCGCTATCTTGGTTCTGGCAGGGGTTTGCTACGGCGCCTATTATCTGATCACATCGCGGAGCATAGAATTTGAATACAGCGTGACGAACGGCGATATCACGGTCGATAAAATCATTTATCAACGGAAACGGAAACGGGTCATTTCCGTGGATGCCCATACGGTGGAGGAAATGGGAAAATATGATGCGCAGAAGCTGCTGCAAAAGAGTTTTGCTTCCCGCATCGTCGCATCGGAACGGGAAGACGGTTCCGGCGCGTGGTATTTCTGTGCCCGGGATTCCAAGTTGGGAAATGTTCTGGTCGTTTTCAGCCCGGATGAAAAAACGCTGACGGCGATTCGGCCTTTCTTGCCGAGGCAGGTGGCGAGAGATGCTTTTAATCGGTACTGATCTGGTTGAAATCGCCAGGATCCGAAAATCCATGCGAAATCCTTTGTTCTGTGCGAGAATTCTTGGGAAAACGGAGTATGAACAGCTTGCCCTGCGGGGTTTTCCGGCTCAAAGTGTCGCCGCCAGCTTCTGCGCGAAAGAAGCGTTTTCCAAAGCGGTTGGGACGGGCCTGAGCGGATTTTGCCTGCGGGAAGCGGAGCTTCTTCGCGGACCGAACGGCGGGCCGAAGCTTCAACTGTCGGGGAAGGCGGCTCATCTGGCTGAAAAAATGCGGTTCTCCGTCAGCGTGACACATACCGCTGAAACCGCCGCCGCCACGGTGGTCGGCTGGAATGAAAAATCAGAGATGAAAATTTCGGAAGAGCGGGACGTACCGGAGGGAAGAAAAATACTTCTGGATATGCTGAAGCCGCGCGAGCCGGAGAGCAATAAGGGCAGCTACGGGCGGCTTTTGTGCGTCTGCGGCAGCGAAGGAATGGCGGGCGCGGCGGCGATGAGCACACTGTCCGCGCTTCGGTGCGGCGCCGGAATTGTGGAGACAGCCCTGCCGCGTTCCATCTATCCGATTGTCGCTTCCCTTGCTCCGGAAGCGGTGTTTACGCTGCTTGACGCCTCGCCGGACGAAGGCTTGGCGGACCGGGACCTGGAATCACTGGATTCGGCATTGTCCCGGGCGAGCGCGTGCCTTGTCGGCTGCGGCCTTGGGAAAAGCCCTTTTGCGAGAAGAATGGTTTCAAGAGTTCTTCAGAAGGCGAATGTTCCGCTTGTCCTTGACGCAGACGGAATAAATATTGTGTCGGAGCATATAGATGAACTGAAAACAGCCCGCGCTCCGCTTGTGCTGACACCCCACCCCGGCGAAATGGCGCGTCTTCTGAGGACCACCCCGGAAGAGGTCCAGAAAAACCGGGAACTGTTTGCCCGTTCGTTTGCACGGGAGTTTGGGGTTATTCTGGTTTTGAAAGGCTTTGAAACCCTGGTTGTTTCACCTCAGGGAAAGCTGTATCGGAATACAACCGGAAATCCTGGGATGGCCAAGGGCGGAAGCGGCGATGTGCTGGCGGGTATGATCGCGTCCTTTGCGGCGCAGGGGGTCGACCTGTTTGCTGCGGCTGCCGGCGCGGTGTATCTGCACGGCCTTGCCGGGGACCGCTGTGCGGGAAATTTGTCCCAATGCGCCATGCTGCCGACCGACCTGATCGGAAAGCTGCCGGAGCTGTTTTTGGAATTAGGGCGGTAGCTGCGTTCCGCCCGCTTTTTTGGGGGGGATGCCGGTGCGCCGGAATATGATAGCCGCAGCCGCCGCGCTGTGCCTGCTGCTGGGCGGCTGCGCAAAGTCCAGAATCGGTGTCGAGGATCTGGACTTTCAACTTGATTGTAAAGCAAACGTGCATTATTCGGGAGGCAGCGTCACATGTTCTTTTCAGCGCTTTGGCCCGGAAAACGCGGCGTTGGAGATTCTTTCGGGCGGGCCGGAGGGACTTTGCTGGAACTGGAACGGCGACGGTTTTACGGCAACGTTTCAGGGGCTTGCCGCGGGCGGCAAAGACTGCGTGCTTCCGCAGGATTCTTTCGCGGCCGTGATGGTACATATTCTTGACCAGGCGGAAAAGCCGGGCTCCCTGACTCCGACCCATGACAATGAGTTTTCCGGAAACGCGGGGTATGATTACACGCTGACGGCCGACCCCGAGACCGGAAAAATAAAGACGCTCAGCGTGCCGGAATGCAATGTTACGGTTGATTTTTACGATTACGCGGAAAAAACGATTGAAGTGGGTTTGAATCTTGACCCTGAACCAGATTAAAAAATTTTGTAAATTTTAGAAACCGTTGAGTTTTTCAACGGTTTTTTATTTTTAGATTTCACCGGTGTAGAAACTTTAGCTTCCAGCATTGAGCAAAGTGACAATTATTTTATTTCCGCTCAGAGCTGATTTTGCCGAGTGTAACTGCTTTAGAAGTCGCAGGGCAAGCGATGCGATTGAAGACCTTTTTCGATACGTCTTGAGGCGTGTGCTGCTAATATGGTCCTTTTAAGGCTGTGCAAACCACGCGTTCAAAGCGTGGTTTTGATTTTCAATTTGATCTGATGAGTACGGCGGCTGCTACTGTCAACAAAGGTACTCCGTTAATATTATATAACAGGCTCCGCAGAACGAATAAATCTTTCAAAGAATGTCAATACTATTCGCGGAAATCCAAAATCTGCTATATCATTTATTTTCGGAGTGTGAAAAAATGAATATTCGAAGAGGAGATATCTATTACGCCGATCTCAGTCCGGTGGTAGGGTCCGAACAGGGCGGAGTGCGGCCGGTACTGATTATACAAAACAATATCGGGAACAGGTTCAGCCCGACCGTGATTGCCGCCGCAATCACCAGTCAGCGCTCAAAGGCGAATCTGCCGACGCACATCATGCTCAATGCCAGTACGACCGGACTTGCAAAGGATTCCATCGTGCTGCTTGAGCAGGTGCGGACAATTGATAAGCACAGACTGAAAGAACGGATGGGACGTCTTGACAACAAGGCGATGTTAATGGTGGATCAGGCCTTGTCTATCAGCTTCGGCCTTAACGAACAGGAACCGGTGCGGCAGGCTACATAGACCGCCTGATTTACGAAAGACAACGTCTGGCAACGTATAAAAGCTTGATTCTGCCGGATACTAAAAACACAATTTTTAAAAAGGAGTGTGTTTTTAGATGATCTCTGAAAAAGAGCTTTCGGCAATTGAAGATCAGCTCGCTCATGAGCATGTCTTGATTACAAAGTACAACGCGTACTCACAGATGTGCTCCGACCAGGAGCTCAAGCAGAAATGCAGCTCAATTGCGCAGAAGCACCAGTGCCATTTCGACAAACTAATGGGATTTTTAAATTCTTAAAAGGGAGGAACATTCAGGATGAATTTCAATCAGAATCCGGGCCAAGTCAGCGGTACTCAGGTCAGCAGCCCCATGGGGGAAAGAGAACTCATGGATGATGCGCTTGCTTCTCAGAAATATATGACGGACACCTACAACACTTACACGAATGAATGTGTTACGCAAAATGTCAGGGATGAATTTCTGAATATTCTTTCCGAAGAGCACCAGATTCAGTCCGACGTTTTCGACACCATGAAAAAGCGCGGCTGGTACAATGTTCCCGATGCCCAGCAGCAGAAAATTCAACAGGCAAAACAGAAATACCAGAGCCAGAGTTCTCAGGGCTGATCTGGCTGAACCGGGGGGGACGGACAAATATGTCCGCCCTCTTCTTTTTTATTTTTGCCTGCCGCGACCGGTGTTTTTGTACTTGCCGGAAAGAAAAAGTTGAATAAATGCTTTCGGAATGCTAAAATAATCAAATATGGGGCAGGTGTGGCGATTGAGTGTGAAAAAATGGCGGATTCGTCGTTGCGACGAGTCCGCCGCTTCCCAAATTGCAGAAGAAATGAAAATACCGCGTTCCGTCGCCGCGCTCTTGGAGGCGCGGGGTATGACGGATGAAATCCGGGAGCCTTCCGCGGCATCCTTTTCCGACCCTTTTTTTCTTTCGGATATGGAGAAGGCGGCGGAACGGATTACCCGCGCTTTGGACGGCTTTGAGAAGATCGCCGTTTACGGCGATTACGACGCGGACGGCGTTACCGCCACGGCGATGCTGTACTCTTACCTGGAATCCTGCGGGGGAAATGTGATCTATTACATCCCGGAGCGGGAAGGAGAGGGCTACGGACTGAATATGGGGGCGGTCGATACGCTGCACGAGCAGGGAGTCGATCTGATTGTCACTGTGGACAACGGCATTTCCAGCGTGGATGAAATCGCCTATGCGAACAGTCTCGGGATCGATACGGTTGTTACGGACCACCATCACCCGCGGGAGGTTTTACCTCCCGCCCGCGCGGTGGTGGATGCCTGCCGCGCGGACAGCGGCGCGCCTTACCGTGATTTTGCGGGAGTCGGCGTTGCGTTTAAATTGATTCAGGCCTTGGAGGGCCCGGAAGGCGATCTGGAATCGCTGCTTGAAAATTACGGCGATCTTGTTGCAATCGGGACCATCGGGGACATTGTTCCGCTGACGGGGGAGAACCGGTCGCTTGTCTCATCGGGGCTGAGTTACCTGCCCAGAACGGACCGCCCCGGCCTCAGGGCTTTGCTGGAGCAGACCGGTTTGGAAAACAAAGAGCTTTCCGCCGGGCAGGTGGCTTTTATTCTGGTTCCGCGCATTAACGCGGCGGGGCGGATGGAGTCTCCGGATCAGGCCGTTCGGCTTCTGATTTCGGAATCTCAGGAGGAAGCGGCATTCCTTGCCGGCAAGATCTGTGAAGACAACGATTATCGGCGCGACGTTGAAAACGAAATTCTGAAAAAAGTAGAGGAATGCTTCCGCCGGGAACCGGCGCTGCTTTACGACCGCGTTCTCGTGGTGGACGGGGAAGACTGGCACCACGGCGTGATCGGAATCGTAGCGGCAAGGATTGTGGACCGTTTCGGGAAACCGTGCATTGTTATTTCGCGTTCGAAAAACGAGGCGCGCGGCTCCGGAAGAAGCGTGGAAGGCTTTTCCCTGTTTGACGCCGTGTATTCCTGCCGCGATCTTCTGACAAGGTTCGGCGGCCACCCGATGGCTGCGGGGCTTTCCCTGCCGCCGGGTCAAATCGGCGAATTCCGCGCCCGCATCAACGCGTTCGCCGCAGGACTCGGGCAGCCGATGCCGGCGCCGGTACTCTCCATTGACTGCCTGTTGGCACCGAGGGAGCTGTCGCTGGAAATCACGCAGGCCATGCGGTATCTGGAACCGTTCGGAACCGGGAACCCGGAACCGGTATTCGGTCTGAAAGATGTGACAATCACCGATATTACACCGGTCGGCGGAGGCAAGCATCTGCGCGTCAGTGTCAGCAGGGACTCCTGCACGGTTCGCTGCATGAGATTCCGAACGACTCTGGAGGAATTCAGCTATCGCTGCGGCGACAGGGTCGACCTGGCTGTTACGCTTCAGGAACGGGAATACGCGGGCAGAATTCTCTTGTCGATTGTCATCCGCGACATGAAGCTGTCGGGAATGGACATGGACGGAGTGATTCAGGGCCGGAACCTTTACGATCGGTTCCGCCGGGGCGAGCCGCTCTCTTCGGAGGAGGCCGCCCGGATGAAGCCGAAACGCGAGGAGTTTGCGAGCATTTATCGGGTGCTGAGGGGGAAAAACGGATATTCCGGTGCGCCGGAGCTATTGCTGCCCCGCATTCCCGGGCCGGCGCCGGGCATGGAAAAGCTGTTGACGGCGTTGGATGTTTTCGCGGAACGGGGATTAATTCGTCTGGAAAGAGACGCCGATACATACCGGGTTAAGCTGATCCCGCAGAACGGAAAAATCAATCTGACGGATTCTGAAATCATTCGTTCTCTGGAGCTATTTGAAAAGGCAGGTGAGCAGAATGGCATGGCCGCTGAAGACCTTTGACGATTTGTTGTCTCTGATTCGTGCGAGCGAGCGCGAGTATAATCTGGATGTCATAACCCGTGCGTATTGGCTGGCGGAAAGTTCGCACAGGGACCAGAAGCGTCTTTCCGGATCACCGTATATTTCCCACCCGGTCGCGGTGGCCTGTATTCTGGTTGAACTGGGCATGGATTCGGAATCCGTTGCGGCGGGACTGCTTCACGATGTTGTGGAAGACACTCCCATCAGTCTGGATCAGATCAAGAAGGATTTCGGAGCGGAAATTGCCGGGCTGACGGACGGCGTGACAAAGCTGGGCCGCATTCCGTATTCCTCCCGCGAGGTACAGCAGGCCGAAAATCTGCGCAAGATGCTGATTGCGATGAGCGAGGATATCCGCGTCATCATCGTAAAGCTTGCGGACCGGCTGCACAATATGAGAACCATTGAGTTTATGCCGCCGCAGAAACAGCGGGACAAGGCTCTCGAAAATATGGAGGTCTACGCCCCGATTGCGCACCGTCTTGGAATCCGGGCAATGAAGGAAGAACTGGAAGACCTTTCGCTGCGGATTCTGGATCCGATGGCTTATCAGGAAATTGAAAGCGGATTGGAACTGCGCTCCGGCGAGCGGACTAAATTTATAGAATCGACAAAGAAAAAGATTTTCGAGCGCGTATCCACTATCATTCCGAATGTGTATCTGGAAGGCCGTGTAAAAAGCATCAACGGCATTTACCGCAAAATGTTTGTCCAGGGAAAAACCATGGACGAAATCTATGACATTTACGCGGTTCGGGTCATTGTCGACACGGTTAACGACTGCTATAACGTACTTGGCGTTATTCACGATATGTTCCGCCCGATTCCGAACCGGTTTAAGGATTACATTTCAACTCCGAAACCGAACATGTACCAGTCCCTGCACACGACCGTCATCGGCTCGGAAGGAATTCCGTTTGAAGTGCAGATCCGCACCTGGGAAATGCACCATACTGCGGAATACGGGATTGCGGCGCACTGGAAATATAAGCTGGGGCTCTCCGCCAAAGGGCAGGATCAGTTTGAGAAGCGCCTTTCGTGGATCCGCCAGATGCTGGACAACGAAAAGGACAGCGAAGACGCGACCGATCTGGTGCGGATGATCAAATCCGACCTGGTTCCGGAGGAAGTGTTTGTCTTCACGCCGCGCGGCGACGTGATTAGCCTTCCGGCCGGCGCAACCGTCATTGATTTTGCCTATGCGATTCACAGCGCCGTCGGAAACCGCATGACGGGTGCCAAAGTCGACAAGAGGATCGTTCCGATTGATTACCGGGTAAAAACGGGTGAAATCATCGAGGTCCTGACCAGCAAGGAAGCGCACGGGCCGAGCCGAGACTGGCTGAAGATCGTTCAGACCAGCGAGGCGCGCAATAAAATCCGCACATGGTTCAAGCATGAAAGACGGGATGAAAATATTGCGGAAGGTAAATCAGAGCTGGACCGGGAACTGAGACGGAACAATATTGTTCTGTCCGAGGAAGAGCTTGCAAATGTTCTGGAAAAGATCGGTCCCCGGCACAACTGTCATTCAGTGGAGGATGTTTATGCCGCCATCGGTTACGGGGGGGTGCAGATCTGGAAGATCCTTCCGAAACTGAGGGAGACCTCCCAGAAAGAACGGCAGGCTTCCGTGCCGGCCGCTCCTGCTGCCGAAAAGCCCCAAAGGCCCGTCAGCCATGCGAACGCGGGCATTATTGTGGAGGGAATGGACAACTGCCTGATTAAGATTTCCCGTTGCTGCAATCCTCTGCCGGGCGACGAAATCATCGGTTTCATCACGAGGGGCTTCGGCGTTTCTGTACACAAGCGAAGCTGTTCCAATGTTCCGAAAGACCTGACCGAGGCGGCGGAACCGGAACGGTGGGTTCGTGTCCACTGGGCGGGCGAGGTGAAGGAAGAATTCAAATCCACCCTTGAAATAACGGCGGAGGACCGCTCCGGGCTGCTGGTTGATATTACGCAGCAGCTGTTCAATATGCACCTTTTCATCCATTCGCTGAATTCCCGCGAATTAAAAGACGGCAAGGCCGTCATTTCCGCGACCATTACCATCAACGGGCTGGATCAGCTGAGGAATATCATCGACCGCCTTTCCAAAATAAAAGGAGTCTTAACCGTACGCCGTCCGTAGCCGGACCGTTTTCCCGCAAGGAGGAATACAATGAAAGTAACCAGAATTACCGGTGGGCCTCTTCCGACAAACTGCTATTTGCTCACGGACGACCGAACGGGACTGACCGCCGTGATCGACCCCGGATTTGAAAGCGAAGACCTGACCGAAAGCGTTCTTGCGGCAGGACAGGACAAAGTGCAGGCCATTTTGTTGACGCATGCACACTTTGACCACATCACCGGTGTTGCAAAGGTAAAGAAATTAACCGGAGCAAAGGTGTATCTGCATTCGGATGAACTCATGTTTGTTTCCGATCCTTCGCTGAACGCATCGGGAATTTTTTACGGTGCGCAGGTTCAGCAGTTCCGCGTCGATGATCCGATGGGCGATGGGGACGAGATTGAACTTGGGAAACTGAAAATCCGAGTGATTCACACGCCCGGCCACACCGCGGGCGGGTGCTGCTTCCTTGTGGAAGACGCTCTTTTTACAGGCGATACACTGTTGAAGCTGAGCTGCGGCAGGACGGATTTTCCGACCGGCAGCTACCATCAGATGATGGATTCTCTCTACAAGCTTGCCAAATTGCCGGGGGATTTTCATGTTTACCCCGGCCACGGTCCGGAAAGTACGCTGGAATATGAACGGAAAAACAATTCTTTTCTGGGGATGGATGCGCATGACCCTTTGTATTGACGGACACGAATATCAATATGAAATGGAAAATCTGTGCCGCGTTTTTTTCCCGGATCAGAAGATTGTTTCCGCAGTAAAACCGGATGACGGAGCGGATGTGTATACCGGAACCGAGTCTTGCACCGAAGGGATGCGGATCAGGGTACGGACGAAGCTGAACGGGGCCGAACGGGAAGCGGAAGAACTGCTTTCCGCAAAAGAAGCGTCCGATCCTCGTGAAGTGGAACGGCGTATGGGAGTGCTGCTGTACCGGCTGCTGTCGTCCGCCTGCGGTTTTCGCCCCCAGTGGGGAATTCTGACCGGAGTCAGGCCGGTCAAGCTTTTTGCCCGCCTTGCCGAAAGCATGGGAGAAGAGAATGCCGTCGGATATTTTGAAAAAAAACTGCTGGTTTCGCCCGAAAAAACGGAATTGTGCCGTATGACGAGCCAAAACCAGAAGGAGATTCTTTCCATCCCGAGCCCCCGCTCTTTCAGCCTGTATATTTCGGTTCCGTTTTGCCCCACGCGATGTGCTTACTGTTCTTTTGTATCAACTACGGTGGAAAAGGCGTTCCGTCTTGTTCCGGATTTTGTGAAGCTGCTGTGCGCGGAGCTGCGCCGCACGGCGGAGTTAGCAGCTGAGCTCGGACTGATTTGCCATTCCGTCTATGTGGGCGGGGGAACGCCGACAACCCTGTCCGCCGAACAGCTCCGGCAGGTGCTGGATACGGTCAGAGACAGCTTTGACCTTTCCCATTGTAGGGAATTCACGGTGGAAGCCGGCCGGCCGGACACCGTAACGGAGGAAAAGCTCCGTGCGCTTCTGGAAAGCGGAACGACCCGGATCAGCATTAACCCCCAGACGCTGAACGACGAGGTGCTTCGGGCAATCGGCCGGGCACACACGACAACGCAAACATATGATGCGTACGCGCTCGCCAGAAAATGCGGGTTCGGCAATATCAATATGGATTTGATCGCGGGGCTGCCGAAGGACAGCGCGGAAGGCTTTCGGAAAACTCTGGACGGCGTCGTGAAATTGGGCCCGGAGAATATTACAGTACACACGCTTGCCTTGAAACGCGCGGCAAAGCTGTCGCTGGACCCGTCCGGGCCTTACAGCGGCGATGCAAAGACGGCCCAGAACATGCTGGCTTATGCGGACTCGGCCCTCTTGAAAAGCGGCTATCTGCCGTATTATCTTTATCGGCAGAGCCGTATGGTGGGCAATCTTGAAAACACCGGCTGGTCAAAGGCGGGGTTTGAAGGATACTACAACGTTTTCATCATGGAAGAGAAAGAAACGATTCTGGCCTGTGGAGCGGGCGCGGTTTCCAAACTGTTCGACCCGTTGTCGGATCGCCTGGAGAGAATCTTTAACTTCAAATATCCTTATGAATATATCAGCCGTTTTTCGGAAATGATGACAAGGAAAGATAGGGTGAAGGAATTTTATGACGGCCTTGCGGACTGATTTTATCGAGTATCAGAACAGCGTCCTGCAGATTAATCAGGCGGTCAGGCAGGATCCTTCGGTGTTTGTAGCCGCTGCTGAAAAGGCGTATCAGGACAGCCTGATCAAAATCGCCGACAGTCTTATGAAGGAAGATCCGCCGTGCCGGCTGGTCATGCTGGCCGGCCCGTCCGCGAGCGGCAAGACGACAACCGCGCACCGGCTGGCGGAGATACTACGGAAAAAGGGCACGGGCGCGGAGATCATCTCCCTGGACGACTTTTACCGCGGGGAGCATCAGGCACCGGTGCTGCCGGACGGAAGCCATGACTACGAATGCGTGGAAGCGCTGAATGTGCCGGAAATCATGCAATGTCTTGGGGAACTGATTACAAACGGGCGCTGCAATATGCCTGTCTTTGATTTTTCCATTCATCTGCCGTACCCGCATCGTCGTCAGGTCGTGTTGGAAAACCGCGAAATCGCAATTGTGGAGGGGATACACGCGCTGAACCCCATCCTGATCGGCGGTCTGCCGTCCGAACGCATCAGGAGAATATATATCAGCGTGAAACAGGGCATCCGCGACGATGGAGGCGAGCTGCTCGGGCCGAATGAAATGCGCCTTGTTCGCAGGATCGTTCGGGACCGCAACTTCCGCAATGCACCGCCGTGGTTGACACTCGGCATGTGGGGCAACGTAATGAACGGAGAGCGCGAATATATCAAACCGTTCCGGGCCTCCGCCGATTACACCATTAATTCCTACCATGCGCATGAACCGTGTGTGCTGAAAGACCAGGCCGTCGCCCTCCTACATACCGTACCGGAGGAGGACCCAGGCTGTCAGACCGCGCAAACGCTGCTGAACGCGCTGGAGCGGTTTGAACCGGTTGACAGCTGTCTTGTGCCCAAAGATTCGATCCTGCGGGAATTTATCGGCGGCGGTATTTATTAGTGCGCATGGTTGCATTTGCAATCCATCCGGTGGTATAATAGAACAAATGAAAAAGAGGTGTGCTGTTATGGGACTGTTTGAAGATGTCGTAGTCAATGCCAGAACGGCAGTGAACGTCGTTGGGAAAAAGGCCAGTCAGATTGTCGATGTTTCCAAGCTGAGAATCAGCGCGGCAGATTTAAATAATGAGATTTCCAAAAGGTTTGAGGCAATCGGCCGCACGGTTTACGAAGCAAAGAAAACCGGCAATGATACGTCCGATTTAATTGCCGAGAGCGTCACGGCGATTGACGATCTTTATGAGCAGTTGGACGCAGTCAATGACCAACTGTCTGCGGCGCGTGCGAAACTGGTCTGTAAAAACTGCGGGCAGGAAAACACCCAGGGCTCGGTTTATTGCAGCAAATGCGGGCAGAAGCTGTCAAACGATTAATCTTAGCAACAGAAGAGGGAAACATTTGAGCTGCCGTTGAATGAAAACGGCAGCTCCTTTCCCTGCGATGTTTTAAAGGCCCCGGGTTCGGCTGCCTTTTGCGGCGGTTGGCCGATCATTCGGGCCGGAGGGTGTAAAACCCTCTTTTTTTATTTTCATAGGCTCTTGAAACCCGCAGTATAATATCTTATAGTTTATTTGTTTGTTAAGTAAGTGACCGATCTTGGAAACGGATGTGTTGCAATGGAACATAGGAGAGCCTCCGCTGTTAAGCGGCAGAGTTTTCTTCACGGAGCCCTGATCCTGATGGTTGCGATGGCTATTGAGCGAATCATCGGCGCGTTGTTTAAGATCCCTTTGACCTGGATTTTGACCCCGACCGGAAACGGCTATTTTTCCAACGCCTATTCTCTTTACGCTCCGTTATACAGCCTGGCAACGGCGGGCTTCCCGATCGCGATTTCACGGCTTGTTTCGGAAAACACGGTGCGCGGGCGGTTCCGCGATGTGCGGCAGATTCATCGGGCGTCCATCCGCATTTTTTTGGTTCTCGGACTTTTGTCGTTTTCCATCATGTTCTTCGGCGCGAGGCCCTACGCCAACTTTGTGCTCAGCGGAAATCCTGACAACGCGCTGCTGGCGATCTATGTGCTGGCTCCCGCGGTTTTCTTTACCAGCATGATGTCGATCTACCGCGGGTACTACGAGGGCCTTCGCAACATGTACCCGACCGCCATTTCCGAGGTCATCGAGGCGCTGTGCAAGCTGATTTTCGGGCTTTCCGCCGCGGCCTTCATCGTTTGGAAAGGGATGCGGGAGTACGCCGCGGCCGGAACGGTGTTCGGCGCCGCGGTCAAATCGGAAGATTATGCGAAGCTTGCCACGCTGCCGTATGCCGCCGCGGGCGCGATTTTCGGCGTCACGCTCGGCGGAATGATCGGCTTCCTGTTTCTCTGGTCCTATCACCGCATCAACGGCGACGGCATTTCCCGCGAGATGCTGATGCACTCCCCAAGGCCAAGGCCGATGCGGGTGACTTCCTCTCAACTGATCCGTACGGCGATTCCGGTTGCTCTCGGATCTCTCGCAGTGAACCTCTCCACTTTGGTGGACAGCACGTTCCTGCAGATGAGAATCAAGGATATTATGGACAGCAGCCCGGATGTTCTGCTCAACATGTACCGGGGAATTATCCCTCAGTCGGATATCCAGCTGAATCTGGTTCCGTCTTTTTTGTTCGGCTGTTTCAGCAATGCGACGCTTCTGTTCATGCTGGTGCCTGGAATCACGCAGGCGCTTGGAGTCAGCGCGCTGCCCAACGTAACGGCTGCCTGGACGCAGGGGGACCCGAAACGGATCAAGCACAGCGTTGAATCTGTTCTGCGTATGGTGACGCTGATTGCGTTTCCGGCCGGCATCGGGCTCTCAATGCTTTCCACGCCGATTGCCCGCCTGATGTTCCGGGCTCAAAATGCGCCGGAGATTACGGGTAAAATTCTGATTGTCCTTGGCCTCGCCGCAATTTTTGCTTCCATCAGCACACCGATCAACAGTATGCTGCAGGCGATTGGCCGGGTTGACCTTCCGGTAAAACTGCTGGTTGTCGGGCTGGTGATTAAAATCGTCCTGAACTATACGCTGGTCGGAATTCCCGAAATCAATGTCATGGGCGCTGGAACCGGCACCTTGGTCTGCTATTTCCTGATCACCTTCCTTGCCCTGTATTTTCTGATTCGGGAAACAAAGGTGATGCCGAATCTGTTCACGATTTTTGTCAAGCCGCTGCTGGCGTCCGGCATTAGCGTCGGGGTCGCTTGGGCACTTCAGAAATTCGCGGCAAAGATCATTCCCGCGGACTTCGCAACCATCCTTGCAATCCTGACCGCCGCGTTTCTTTATCTTTTCTTGATCCTTTGGTTCCGCGCGCTGAACCGGCAGGATATTATAATGCTGCCAAAGGGACAAAAAATTGTGAAAATACTTGAAAAACGTCATTGGATAAGGTAGAATAAAAGCGGGTTTCCAGAGTATGACAGAGCAGGAGATAGAAAGAATTGTATTTTCAACTTAAAGAAACATATACTATAGGCGATCTGTTAGATATTATGGAAATTCTTCGGTCCCCGGGGGGATGTCCGTGGGATCGTGAACAGACCCATCAAAGTATCCGGAACAATCTTCTGGAAGAAGCCTATGAAGCTGCGGAAGCGATCGACACAGATGATAAGGTGCTTCTTCAGGAAGAACTGGGGGACGTGCTTCTTCAGGTTGTTTTTCATTCCAGAATGGAAGAGGAAAACGGCGGCTTCTCCTTTTCGGATGTTGTCGACGGAATTGTCAAGAAACTCATTCTCCGCCATCCTCACGTTTTCGGGAACGGAACCGCTCAAAACAGTGAAGAGGTTCTTCTAAACTGGGAAGCAATCAAGAAAGAAGAAAAAGGCCGCAGTACCGAAACACAGGTGCTCAGGGGCGTGTCCAAGGCCCTTCCCGCACTGATGCGCGCTCAGAAGGTTTGCAGAAAGGCTGCGAAAGCGGAAGGCAAGCCGCAAAGCCTTGCAGGTGCGTTGGAGGCCCTGCAGGAAAACGCGAAGCAGGCGGCTCTTTCCGCTGAAACCGGACAAAAAGAGGAGCAAATGGAAAAACTGGGTCGGCTTCTGCTCTCCATAGCAGAGCTTTCGGGTATTCTGCAGTTGGAAGCCGAACAGGCTTTATCAGAAGCCTGCGACCGGTTTATCGAGAAGTTTGAAGAACGGGAAAACAATCCGCCGACAGGAATTGATTGAAATTCTCAGCGATTGCTGTTGAATAATAAAAAACGGAGGTCAATAATATGAATAAAACTGAATTAATCTCTGCTGTTGCTGAAAAGGCCGGGCTTTCGAAAAAGGATGCCGACAATGCTGTAAATGTAATGCTCAGCACCATTGTTGATACGGTAGCCAAAGACGAAAAGGTCCAGATCGTGGGCTTTGGAACGTTTGAGCTTCGCAGCCGCAGCGAGCGCCAGGGCCGCGACCCAAGAACCAATTCCCCCATCACGATTCCCGCGTCAAGAGTTCCGGCATTTAAGGCGGGTAAGGCATTTAAGGATTCAACCTCCATCTAAAATAGATATTTAATTCATTCGGGACTGTAGCAGAGGGTTTCTGTTACAGCCCCGTTGATTTATCGGAAGGAAAACAATGAGACTCGACAAATATTTAAAGGTGTCAAGACTAATCAAACGCCGGACCATTGCGAACGAAGCGTGTGACGCGGGCCGCGTCCTTGTCAATTCAAAACCGGCACGCGCTTCTTATGAAGTCAAGGTAGGCGATCTGATCGAAATCGGGCTGGGATCCCGCAGCATCAGGGCAAAGGTCCTCAGCATCAGCGAGACCGTCGGAAAGGGGCAGGCATCCGACCTGTACCAAATTCTTTCGGAGGGCCCCGCGGAGCATTAGTATATGTCCAACCGCTTTCGCATACAAATGAAACAGTACGAAGCGGGAGGGATAACTTTGGCCGAACAGAAAACGGTGAAAACGCCGCACAGCCTCATCCTGGAAAATCGTCGGACACTGACCGCAACGGGCGTATCCAATGTCGACAGCTTTGACGAACAGACGGTGGTGGCCTACACCGATTTGGGAGAACTGGTCATCCACGGTGCGAATCTTCATATTGATAAACTCAATATTGATTCCGGAGAGCTGACGCTCGACGGAGAAATCACATCCATGTCTTATACGGACAACCGGGCGACGACGGGCGGCTTTTTTACCCGCTTGTTCAAATAGGGGCGTGAGTCGCTTTGGTAACACCTCTTTCTTTTCAGATATTCGGCTTTTCAGCGTCCGTTGCCGCCGGTTTTCTCCTTGGCGCGATTTATGACGTGCTGAGAATCTGGCGGGACTTTTTTCATTCTCAAAAACGCGCGGTTTTTTTTCAGGATTTTTTCTACATGGTATTTTGCGCGTTTTTCTCATTTTTGCTGGCACTTCCTCTTGGCGGCGGCGCGGTACGAATCTATCTTCTGGCGGGGGAAGCCGTTGGCTGGTTTGTTTATTATTTTACCGTCGGACAGGTTACGGCATATCTCTTCCGCGCGATTTCCGGATTTTTGTACCGCTGTTTTTTTGATCCGATAGGCAGACTGCTGAAACGTGTTTCCGGATGGTTTGGGAAAAAAGTGAAGATTGCAGCTAATCTCTTGAAAAAAAAGGGACGGGATTGGAAAAAACGCTTGAAACAGAGGGCAGGAATAGTGTATAATCGTCGTAACGGGTTGCGTCGTAGCAGGCAAAAACGTAAGGTCGTGCAGAGAAATGAAAGTACTAGAAAATCAAAAACCAAAAAAAAGTTTTCTGCTTAGGCTTGCTGTCTTTGTTTTCGGGGCGTATATGCTTGTTGCCCTGGTGAATCAGCAGATTGAAATACGGGGGAAGCGGCAGGAACTTACGGCGGCAAAACAACAGATTCAGATTCAGGAAATTAAAAATGATGATCTGAAACAGGCTTTTAGTACCGGGGCGGACGATGAGCGCGACTATATGGAGCGCAAAGCGAGAGAAGAGCTTAATTACGCCAAGCCGGGCGAGCGTGTTTTTGTTAATATAGCCGGACATTAAACAGCTCTGTTTAAGGAGGAAAACACTTACATATGCAGCTTGAGGTAGGAACGGTTCTGGAAGGGAAAGTTACGGGCATCACGAAATTCGGCGCGTTTGTGGAACTTCCGGGGGGCAAAACCGGGATGGTTCATATTTCGGAGGTCGCACCCACCTTTGTCAAGGAGATCCGCGACTTTGTGTCGGAAAATCAGATGGTCAAAGTTAAAATCCTGAATATTACTCCCGAGGGAAAAATCAGCCTTTCCATGAAGAAAGCCGTGGAGCAAGTTCGTCCCGGTGGCGGCGCGGCGAGGCCGTCCAGGCCGGGCAACTACGAATGGCAGCCAAGCAGAAAAAATGAACCCTCCAGTTTTGAAGACATGATGTCTAAATTCAAGCAGACGAGCGACGAAAAAATGCTTGACCTGAAACGGTGCATGGAATCCAAACGAGGCGGATTTTCGAGGCACGGCGGGTCCAATCAGGCAAAATAAGAATACGGAATTTCTGCGGAGTGTTCGCACTCCGCTTTTTTATTGGAGGCTGTTATGCTTATTTACAACGCGAAAATCCATACCATGGCGGGGGCGGCAATTTCAGAAGGCTCTGTGAGAGTGCAGGATGGTAAGATCAAAACGGTGTCTTCCGGAAAGCTGCCGCAGCTGCCCTGTGAAACGGTCCTTGACCTGCATGGGGCGGGGCTGTATCCCGGCTTTATCGATGCCCACACGCACCTTGGCATGTGGGAAGACGGTCTTACCTTTGAGGGCGACGACGGAAACGAGGAGACCGATCCGGTTTCTCCGCAGCTGAGGGCCGTTGATGCGATTAATCCGATGGACCGCTGCTTTTCAGAAGCACTGGCCGCGGGAGTCACGACGGTGGTGACCGGCCCCGGCAGTGCAGACCCGATCGGCGGTCAGCTGGCAGCAGTCAAAACATTCGGCACGAGAATCGACGATATGATTGTAAAAGCTCCGCTTGCAATCAAAATGGCGCTGGGTGAAAATCCGAAAACCGTTTATCACGGAAAGAACGAGGCTCCGTCCACACGCATGGCGACGGCGTCTCTGATTCGCTCGGAGCTGTTCAAGGCCAGGCGGTATCTGGAAGACCTGGAACGGTCTGAAACGGACGAGGAAACCGATCCGCCGGATTTCGACATGAAATGCGAAGCGCTTCTGCCTGCCCTCCGTCGGGAAATTGAAGTCCATTTCCATGCGCACCGCGCCGACGATATCTACACGGCAATCCGAATCGGAAAAGAATTTAATCTCGATTATGTGGTTGTTCACGGAACGGAAGGATATTTAATCGCCGACGGTCTTCGCCAGGATCATGTGCGGGTTTTGTCCGGCCCGATTCTCTGCGACCGCAGCAAACCGGAGCTGAAAAATCTTACCCCGGCGTCTCCGGGCGTCCTGGCAAAGAAAGGAATTCTAACCGCGATTATCACGGATCATCCGGTTACGCCGATCCAGTACCTTCCGCTCTGCGCCGCACTGGCCGTCAGGGAGGGAATGGACCCATCGGAGGCGCTTGCGGCCATCACTGTAAATCCTGCGAGAATCTGCGGCATCGACAACCGGGTCGGAACGATTGAAGAGGGCAAGGACGCCGACCTGACGGTGTTTGATACGGACCCGCTCCGCCTCGAATCCAAACCGCTTTGCGTGATCGCCGGCGGTCAAGTCGTTTTTGGGGGCGATGCTTTGTGCGCGAAATAGGGGTTCAAAGGATTTCGGAAGAAATCGCCCGGCTTTGTGTACAAGCTAACCGTGTTTTGCCGGAGGACCTGGAAAACTGTATCGCCTGCGCCGCAAAAGAGGAAACCTCCGGGACAGGAAAGCCGATTCTGGAGGATCTTTGCGCTAACCTGCAGGCTGCGCGTAAATTGAACCTGCCGATCTGCCAGGACACTGGGGCCGCCGTTGTCTTTGCGGAAATCGGCCAGGAGGTTCACCTGACCGGCGGCGCGTTTGAAGACGCGGTCAACGAGGGCGTTCGACGCGGTTATCTGGACGGCTTGCTGCGCTGCTCCATGGTTGCCGATCCGCTGCGGCGCGTCAATACAGGAGATAATACGCCGGCCATTCTGCATACGCGGATTGTTCCGGGTGACAAAATAAGGCTTTTGGTGGCGCCCAAGGGTTTCGGAAGCGAAAATATGAGCCGAATCCGGATGTTTACTCCGTCCGCATCAGAGGACGATCTTGTGAATTATGTTGCCGAAACCGCAAAGACCGCGGGGAGCAACCCTTGCCCGCCGATGGTGCTTGGGGTTGGCATCGGCGGCGATTTCGAACAATGCGCGCTGTTGGCGAAAAAAGCGCTCTGCCGTCCGGTTTCTCAGCATAACCCGGACCTGTTTTACGCCGGCTTGGAGCAGAGAATGCTGGAAAAGGTCAACGAGCTTGGAATCGGGCCGCAGGGCTTCGGCGGAAAAACGACTGCGCTTGCGGTAGCGATTGAATGGTATCCGACTCATATTGCGGGTCTGCCTGTGGCCGTCAACGTCGGCTGCCATGTCACGCGGCACGGCAGCGTGACGATTTAAGAGTCTCCTATTCCTTTTTTCAACGGCGTATGTTATAGTATGAATGGTGGATGAATCCTCCAAAGTACGCTAAAGGAGATGTTGTCATGAAGATCACGATTACCGGCAGAAAAGTAAACCTGCGGGATCATTTCAAAGAGCTGGCTGTGAAGAAGCTCTCTCGCTTCGACCGCATTTTCGATGAGGATGCTGAGGCGAAGGTCGTCGTAACGGTGCTGAAAAATCGCCAGACGGTGGAGATTACAGTGCATTCCAAGGGAATGATTTACCGTGCGGAAGCGACTGCCGAAGAAATGAACGATGCTCTGGATGATGTAATCGGCGCGCTTTCCAGCCAAATTCGCAGAAATAAAACCCGTCTTGAAAAGAGAATCCATTTTTCAGCGCTTGATGAAGATTTTCAGGTTCCGGATGACCGTGAGGAATCTGAAGAATATAAAATTGTCCGCACCAAGCATTTTGGTGTAAAACCCATGAGCGTGGAAGAAGCCATCCTGCAGATGAATCTGCTGGAGCATCAGTTCTTTATGTTCCGCAACCAGGAAGACAATCAGATCAATGTTGTTTACAAACGCAGGGACGGCAATTACGGACTGCTTACACCGGACGCGGAATAGCGCCGGAGAAAAAAAGAATACTATGAAAAAAGGGCTGCCGGGCGCGGCCCTTTCTTTCTGAGGAGAGATAATATCATGGAGGATTTTAAACTGGTATGCCCCTGCCTTCTCGGCGTGGAGGGCCTTGCCGCTGATGAAATCAGACGGATGGGAGCGGAAAATGTGGAAGCGCAGAACGGCCGGGTGGTTTTTGCCGGTTCGGAGGAAATGCTTGCGCGGGCGAATCTGTGGTCCCGCTGCGGAGAGCGGATTCTGATTCTGATGGGCGAGTTTACCGCGCGGAGCTTTGAAGAACTGTTTCAGGGAGTTAAGGCCCTACCATGGGAGCGCTGGATTGGAAGAAAGGACGCCTTTCCCGTTAAGGGTTCCAGCTTATCCTCTCAGCTGGTAAGCGTGCCGGATTGCCAGTCAATCGTCAAGAAGGCGGTTGTGGAACGTCTCAAGCAAAAGTATGCTGTTTCGTGGTTTGAAGAAACCGGAACAAAATACCAGATCCGTTTTCTTATTTTAAAGGACAGGGTCAGCCTGATGATCGATACGTCCGGGGAAGGCCTGCATAAAAGGGGCTACCGCGCGAATTCTGCGGTGGCTCCGATCAAGGAAACACTTGCCGCTGCCATGGTTTCCCTTTCCCGCGTCCGCAGGGACGCCCATCTGATCGATCCTTTCTGCGGATCCGGAACCATTCTGATTGAAGGAGCAATGTACGCGCTGAACATTGCCCCGGGGCTACGCCGTAGCTTTGTGGGGGAGGAATTTGCCGGCATTGACGGAAGAGTGTGGCAAACGGAACGAGAGCGTGCGCGCGAGCTGGAGCGGCATGACGTTTCATTTCAGGCACTCGGGTTCGACGTGGACCCGGCAGCGCTCTCGCTCACTCTGGAAAACGCGAAAAAGGCGGGGGTCGGCGACCGTATTCGTGCGGAAAAGCGGGATATTTCGCAGTTCCGCGCGGAAGGCGAGTCCGGCTGCGTGATCTGCAATCCTCCCTACGGGGAGCGTCTGCTTGATTTGAAGCAGGCGCAGGAAATTTACCGCGCGATGGGAAGAACCTTTGAACGGCGTCATTTCTGGAGTTATTCCATCATCAGCCCGGATGATACGTTTGAAGATTGTTTTGGAAGAAAGGCGGATAAGCGGAGGAAGCTTTATAACGGAATGATTCGCTGCCAGTATTACATGTATTTTAAGGCATGATATCACCAAAAAACGTGAAATGAGGGAGTTCAGTTGTTTCAGGAAGATTGGGTCATGCGGCAGATTGAGAGTATCGTTAATTTTCTTACGGAAGCCGTACTGAACAAGAAAACACCGGATTTTGAAATATCAGAGACCGAAAAAAATGATACGGAATGGCTGCATGAACGGCTGCTGAACCTGATCCGCGGGAAACGGATCAATGAGGCAGAAGATCTTCTGTTCGAAAGGCTCGACACGGGCGATCGGCGATATTTGGAACTTGCCGTTGATTTTTATGCCAGGCTGAACAAGCTGGACGGCGATGCGCTTCGCGACAGTGATTTTTCGCGGTCGGAAATCGAAGATGGCCTGAAAGATGTCGCGAGCCGGTTTGGAATCCCTTTGGCTGATTTATTTCAATCCTTGCCCGGGGAGGAGAACTGATGCGGTACGTCATGATTGTCAATCCCGCAGCCGGCAGGCAGAACGCCGCAGAAACAATTTTGCCGGGAATCCGGAAGGCTTTCATCAAACGCGGCTTGAATCCCGTCTGTTACATGACTCGGCGGCCCGGAGAGGCGGCCGAACTGGCGGCGAGAGAGGCGGAAAAGGGCGGTCCGGTCAGAATTTTCGCTTTCGGCGGGGACGGGACCCTTGGGGAAGTTGCCGAGGGCGTCACGGGAAAAAATAATGCGGAGATAGGAATTTTTCCCTGCGGTTCTGGCAATGATTATATCAAACTTTTCGGCTCTATGCAGGATTTCCTTTCACCGGAGCAGCAGCTCGAGGGTGATTCGCGCCCAGTTGATTTAATTCGGACGGAACTCGGAATTTCAATCAATGTCTGTTCTGTGGGGCTGGACGCTATGGTTGCGCTGAATATGGAGCGCCTGAAGCGGGTCCCGCTCGTCAGCGGCTCCGCAGCGTATGATTTGGGGCTGATTCGGGCGCTGTTTGGGCAGATCGGCAGCAACCTTCGTATTCGGATTGACGATTCCGAAGAGTTTCGGGGGTGCTTTTTGTTCGCGCTTGCCGCCAGCGGAAGATATTACGGCGGCGGCTACTGCGGGGCTCCGCAGGCGATCCCCGACGACGGCCTGCTTGATTTTGTCATGATCCGAAAGCCTCCCTTTTACAAAATACCCATGCTGGTTGGCATGTATAAAGCAGGACGCCATATCGGCGCGAAAGAATTCGAAAATTTCCTGCTGTTTCGTCGTGGAATGAAGATGGAAATTTTTTCCGAAAAGCCGGCGGCTTCCAACCGGGACGGGGAAGTCGCGTTGGTGGAAGCCGCAAGCTACCGGGTCCTTCCCCATGCAGCGCGATTTATTGTTCCCCAAAAAGATGCGGTGGAAGGAATTTGTAAATAAATTATTAAATCCTGCTTTTTCTTAAAAAACCTCTTGATTTTTATAAGGGAAGCAGATAAAATAATCTTAGCACTCAAGATGAATGAGTGCTAACAGAAAATAAATACTAAGGAGGATATATTATGACTGTAAAACCTTTATTGGACAGAGTCCTGATTAAAATGGAAGAGGCGGAGGAAACCACAAAGAGCGGTATCATTCTTGCCAGTTCCGCAAAAGAAAAGCCGCAGATCGCCGATGTTGTTGAAGTTGGCCCGGGCGGACTTGTTGACGGAAAAGAAGTCACCATGTATGTGAAAAAGGGCGACCGTGTCATCACCAGCAAATATTCCGGCACGGAAGTGAAACTTGACGGCGTGGATTACACCTTGGTTCGTCAGAGCGATATTCTTGCAGTTGTGGAATAAAGACAGCTTTCATAATATTAAAATATTGGAGGAATCAGATCTATGGCTAAACAGATTATTTACGGCGAGGAAGCCAGAAAAGCACTGTTAAACGGCGTAAATCAGCTTGCCGATACGGTTAAGATCACCCTTGGACCCAAGGGCCGCAATGTTGTTCTTGATAAAAAATTCGGCGCTCCGCTTATCACAAACGACGGCGTAACAATCGCGAAGGAAATCGAACTGGACGACGCGTTTGAGAATATGGGTGCTCAGCTCGTTAAGGAGGTTTCCACCAAGACGAACGATGTCGCAGGCGACGGCACCACGACCGCGACTCTGCTGGCGCAGGCACTGATCCGCGAGGGCATGAAGAATGTTACCGCGGGCGCAAATCCAATGGCGGTTCGCAACGGCATTCAGGATGCTGTCAATATTGCCGTTGAGGCGCTGAAAAAGAATTCCAAAAAGGTCTCCGGCCCCGACGACATTGCGCGTGTTGCGGCAATTTCCGCATCGAATGAGTTTATCGGCAAACTGATTTCCGAAGCGATGGCGAAAGTTACTTCCGACGGAGTGATTACTGTTGAGGAGTCCAAAACGGCCGAAACCTATTCGGAAGTTGTGGAAGGCATGATGTTCGACCGTGGTTATGTCACTCCTTATATGGTAACCGACACCGAAAAAATGGAAGCTATCATTGATGACGCTTACATTCTGATTACAGATAAAAAAGTTTCCAATATTCAGGAAATTCTTCCGCTCCTCGAAAAGATCGTTCAGTCCGGCAAGAAGCTGGTGATCATCGCGGAAGACATCGAAGGCGAGGCCCTCTCCACCCTGATCCTCAACAAACTGCGCGGTACTTTCACTTGTGTCGGCGTCAAGGCTCCGGGCTTCGGCGACAGAAGAAAAGAAATGCTGCAGGATATCGCCATCCTGACGGGCGGCCAGGTAATTTCCTCCGAACTGGGTCTTGAACTCAAGGATGCCACAATGGATCAGCTTGGCCGCGCACGCCAGGTGAAAGTGGACAAGGAAAACACGATTATTGTCGACGGTGCGGGCGACAAGAAACAGATCTCCGACCGCGTCGGCCAGATCCGTGCTCAGATCGAAAAGACGACCTCCGATTATGACCGTGAAAAACTGCAGGAGCGTCTTGCAAAGCTGTCCGGCGGCGTGGCGGTAATCAAAGTCGGCGCCGCGACCGAAATCGAAATGAAAGAGAAGAAGATGCGCGTGGAAGACGCCCTTGCCGCAACCAAGGCTGCGGTGGAAGAGGGAATTGTCGCGGGCGGCGGCATTGCTCTCCTGAATACGATCTCCGAGGTCCAGACCTTTGTCGATCAGTCCGAAGGCGACGAAAAGACAGGCGCCAAAATTGTTCTCCGCGCTCTGGAAGAGCCGCTGCGCCAGATTGCCGAAAACGCAGGCCTGGAAGGCTCCGTCATCATCAATAAAATCCAGAGTTCCGGCAAATCCGGTTACGGTTACAACTTTGAAAACGATCAGTACGGCGATATGATTGCGTTCGGCGTCGTGGATCCGACCAAGGTGACACGTTCCGCTTTGCAGAACGCCGCTTCCGTCGCGGCGATGGTTCTGACAACAGAATCCCTTGTTGCGGATAAGAAAGAACCGGCTCCGGCTGCTGCTCCTGCTCCGGATGCGGGCATGGGCGGAATGTATTAATTCCATCATTTTAAAACAGAAACGGACGCGTGCTTCGCGTCCGTTTCTCTATAAAAATGGGGTAACGTTTTTCACGTTACCCCATTTTTTTATGTCAGAATCTTGTGTTTACGCTTGCTTGTGAAAATAGTCCATTAACTGTTCACTCATGTGCTTGACGCAGCCCTGATCCATCGGGTATCCCAATCCGGAAGCTTTGACAAGCTGTTCATACGTTTCGCTTCCGCCTGCTTTGACGAATGTAAGGTAGCGTGAAAACGAGTCGTCCCAGTCTTTTTCAGAAGCAAGCCAGAATTCCAGCGCCGTCGTCTGCGCGAGGCAATAATCAATATAATAAAGGGGGAAAGAATAAATATGGTGCTGACGCTGGTATCCGCCGCCATCTTCAAAGAAAGGAAGATGATCGAAATCAATCCAGGGACGATATTTGGCTTCAAGGTCTTTCCACACCTGTTTGCGCTCATCCGCAGAAAGGTCTGGTTTCTCATACATGGTAGTCTGGAATTCATCCACGAGGCACCCGTATGGAATAAAGTTGATCGCTTCTTCCAGCTGATAGAGATGAAACTTGTCGGTTTGTTCTTCGAAGAACAGCGGATCCCATTTGCGCGAGAATAGTTCCATCGACATGGAATGTGTTTCCGCGGCGTCCATTGTCGGCGTGCGAAGTTCGAGAAGAGGCATGCTCTGGGATAAATAGCTTGCAAATGCGTGGCCTGCTTCATGAGTCAGAACTTCAACATCTCCGGCCGTGCCGTTAAAGTTGGAGAAAATAAACGGCGATTTATAATCCGGAATTTCCGTGCAGTATCCGCCGCCTGCTTTTCCCTTTTTGCTGTCCAGATCAAACAGTTCATTTTCTACCATAAAGTCAAAGAACTCTCCGGTCAAAGAATTCATTTCGCGATACATTTTTTGTGCCTGTTTGACCAGAGTCTGACGGTCGCCCTTCGGGTTTGGGTTGCCATCCGGAAACAGAGATTTGTCATCGTAAAACTTCAGGTCGGGCAGTCCCAGGCGTTTCGCCTGGCCCTTTTTGATTTCAGTAATCACGGGAACAAGGTCTTTCGCAACCTGGTTGCGGAACTTCTTTACTTCATCCGGGCCGTAGCAGTTGCGCCCCAAACGGTCGTACCCCAGCTGAACGTAGTCCTTGTAGCCCAGAATTTTTGCCTGGCTGGTCCGGTTCTGAACGAGTTCATCATAGATTTCATCCAGCCGTTTTGAATTCTCAATAAAAAAGCCGGCGGTTTTTTCCCATGCCGCTTTTCTGGTCGGCCTGTCCGAAGAAATCTGATACTTCTGAATTTCTGACAAGTTCAGCGTTTCACCGTTAAATTCGATCTTCGCGGAGGCAAGCAGCTTCTCATACTCCGTAACCAGCGCATTTTCCTTTTTCTTCAGATCGATAACGGCAGGCGAAAAAGACCGCATGGATATTTCCAGATTTTTAAAAAACAGCTTGCCTGTTTTCTGCTCCAATTCCGGGCGGAATTTGGAGGCGACGATCACTTTATAAAAATTCTGAACGGATTCTTCAAATACAGGATTGTTGGAATCGAAAAACGCTATTTCTTTTTCATAGAAAGGGTCCACCGTGTTAATGCTGTTGCGAATATAGGCAACCGTTCCCATCGACTGGAAATTGCTGCTGAGCTTTTCATGCCGAAGAATCAAATCGTACTGCTCGGATGCATTCGAGCATTCGGAAAACTGTTTGGTAATCTCGCTGTATTGCTTCCGCATTGCATCCAGATCGGGACGTTCATATTTCATGTCGGAAAATTTCATTTTTTTGCTCCTTTATTTTATTATTTCAGAATATAATTTCGATATTTCTATTATATAACAGTATTGATCAAAAGGAAAGAGATGGAAGTGCGAAACGACAAAAAAGCATGATCATAAAAAACGGGCATATAATGGCAATAAAGGCTGAGTTCAGACTCTCGTAAACCGAACGAAAATCGGAGGGGGAAATCGGTATGAACGAATTTTTTGCATGGTCAACTCTGGTTACTTTTACCGGCTGTTCCGCGGCAACAGGCATTATAACGCAATTCCTGAAAAATTCATTCCAGAAGCTGCCGACGCAATGGTTGAGCTATTTTATTGCCGTCATCATTCTTTACGCGGCTACATACTTTACGGGCGCGCTGACGCTTTCCGCGGCCGCGGCGATTCCGCTTAACGCAATTCTCGTCGCGCTTTCGTCAAACGGGGCGTACAGCGCCGTCCTGAGAGTAAAGACCGGCAAGCCGGTTGATAAAGCTTGAAATCTTTTGCTGTAATTTGCCCGCAGAAGATTGGGTAAAGTCGATACGCTAACAGCACTTTGCTTGCAAGGTGCTGTTTTTGTTTTGTTTACCGAAACCACCGGCGGGGCTGGTGAGATCGGTTGGGATTGCGCGGCTTTTAACCGTCGGTCTGCACCCCGACTTGCGGCGGGTTTTTCTAAAGCAAACTTTGGTAATTTAATCAAAAGATAAATAAATAAGGACCGACTTTTTACAAAGGTCTGGTATTGTATCAGTGTTCGTGCTGATGGAATAAAGGAGGCTCTCAATGGATAAAATTGAACTTTGCAATATTACAAAGGCGTATGCGAAAAATCCCCCTGTAATAGAAAACCTGAACCTGAAAATTTCCGAGGGCAGCTTCACGGTCCTGCTGGGGCCTTCCGGCTGCGGAAAATCCACAATTCTGAGAATGATTGCCGGGCTGGAAAAGGAAACGGCCGGCGAGTTGCTGATCGACGGAAAAAATGTCAGCGGCGTAGAACCCGGAGACAGGCACGTTGCCATGGTATTTCAAAACTATGCTTTGTACCCGACCATGAATGTGAAAGAAAACATTGAGTTTGGTTTAAAAAATTTGAAAATACCGAAGGCGGAGCGGGAAAAACGAATTCAGGAAATTGCAAAGATGGTTGGGCTGGGGGAATACCTGTCCAGAAAACCTCAGCAGCTGTCCGGCGGGCAGCGCCAGCGGGTGGCGCTTGCAAGGGCGATTGTAAAAAAACCCGCCGTGTTTCTGATGGATGAACCGCTTTCCAACCTCGACGCCAAATTGCGGAATCAGATTCGTACGGATTTGATCGAGCTTTACCGGAAACTGAACGCTACCTTTGTGTATGTGACGCACGACCAGGTGGAGGCCATGTCGATGGGAACGGATATTGTCCTTCTGGAAAAGGGGGAGATTCGGCAGATCGGCAGTCCGCCGGAAATTTACGGAAAACCGGAAAATGTTTTCACGGCAAGATTTATCGGCTCGCCATCAATGAATATTCTGAGCGCCGAGGAACTGAAAAAAGCGGATCTCCCGGTCCCTCCGAAAGCGAAATATGTAGGTTTCCGCCCGGAAAAAGCCTCCATCGGCGGGCGGGAAAAAACACCCCGTGAAAACGAGGTCGCTTTGCAGGGAACAATTCTTGCACGGGAAATGCTCGGGGATCAAATTCTTTACAAAGTGCAGTCGCCGTTCGGCGTGTTCCATGTCAAGAGCTTTGAACTGCAAATGCTGGAATATGGAACAAATTCGGTTTTGATTAAAAACAGCGATCTTTTTTATTTTGATGAAGAAGAGAACAGAATGGTCTGTTAAGAGGAAGGAGGGTGAAAATTCATGGAGACAAATTATGCGCTGAACAGAAGAGTGAGAACAAATGCGGCGGTGTCGAAGGAATCCGGCGCCGGAAAGGTCGGCGCGAAATTGCTGCCCTATGCGATGGTTGCCCCATCTATAGCGGTATTTTGCGTATTTATTCTGTATCCGATCGGCTATATGATCTACCTCAGCTTTTTTCATTGGAACCTGATCGGGCCTAAGACGTTTATCGGTCTTGAAAATTATCTTGACCTGTTCCACGACGCGGATTTCTGGCAGGTGATGGGGAATTCCTTTCTCTATATGTTTCTGATGGTCGCGTTCTCGCTGATGATTCCTCTTTTGCTGGCATTTGCTCTCAAGCAGGACACAAGGCTGAACAAATTTCTGCAGGGTGTGCTCTTTACCCCTTACATCGTATCTCTCGTATCGATTTCTTATGTGTGGATGTGGATGATGGATTCGGATTACGGCCTGATTAACTATCTTCTGCATTTGCTTGGCATGTCCCCGGTGGGCTGGCTGAGCGACCCAAGCGTCGCCCTGCCGTCTCTGATCTTTGTTTCGGTATGGAAAGGAATCGGCTACAACACGATCATATTTATTTCCTCAATGGAAACAATTCCTCAGTATCTTTATGAAGCCGCAAACCTTGACCACGCGAAAAAACGCACGGTCTTTTTCAGGATAACGCTTCCGATGATTTCACCGACGATTTTCTTTCTTACCCTGATGAATATTATTTCTGCGTTCAAAGTGTTTGAGACCGTGAATCTGATGACGCAGGGCGGCCCCCTGAATTCGACGAATACGCTGGTCTACGACATTTATCAATACGGGTTTCAGTTTTATAAAATCGGTTACGCTTCCGCAATGGGCGTTGTTCTGATGGGAATCATCGGAATCTGCACCGTGCTTTATTTTCGCGCGCTCAGCCGGCGCATTCATTATCGATCATAAATGAGGAGGCAGATATGAAAAGAAAGGTTTTACGACCTGCAGTCCGGGTCCTTGCCGGCCTGATTCTCGTCCTGATCTTTTTCGCGCCGTTTTACTGGATGGTGTTAACTTCCCTGAAAACGCTCGGCCAGACCTTGAAAATGCCGCCGGATTTTTGGGTGTCCGACCCGCAGTGGCGGAATTTTGCGGAAGTAATGAGGAGAATCCCTTTTTTCTCCATGCTGAAAAACAGTATCATTGTAACAATCGGGATTTTGGTTTGCCAGTGTCTTACGGTAATTCCAGCAGCGTATGCTTTTGCCCGGTTTCAGTTCAGAGGAAGCTCTTTTCTGTTTGGGCTGACTCTGACAACCATGATGATTCCTGCTCAGATGATTTTTCTGCCGCTTTTCCTGATGTTCAGCAAAATGCAGATGATCAACACCTATGCCAGCCTAATTCTTCCGTCGGCCAGCAGCGCATTTGCAATTTTTATGATGCGTCAGACTTTCAAGCAGGTTCCGGATGAAATTGTGGAGGCGGCGCGGCTGGATCACGCGGGCGAGTTTAAAATCATGTGCAGAGTCATGCTGCCCATTGCCAAACCTACGGTGGTAACTTTGGCGCTGATTACTTTTATCGCCACCTGGAACGATTATTTCTGGCCGCTGGTGCTCACGACCAAAGACACGGTGCGAACCCTTCCGGTTGGAATTACCGCTCTTCATCTGGATGAGGGAGGAATTGACTACAATGTTCTGATGGCGGGGAACGTTCTGCTTGTAATTCCGGTGATGATCGCTTTCTTTTTTGCCCAGAAACAAATTATTAAAGCGTTTACCTACATCGGTGACAAATAGTGCCGCTGCCGCCGATAGGCGTTTTGACGGCGTTATTATAGAAAATGTATTTAAAAATCAGGAGGGAAACAATGAGGAAAATTATCTCGGCTTTACTTTGCGCGGCCATGATGGTGTCCGCAACAGCCTGCTCTGCCGGCACCGCGGATACCGCTGGCAGCTCCGGTCAGGGCTCGAAGGATCCGTCGGGTGCAAGCCCGACTAAAATCACATTCTGGTATGCCTGGACCGACAAAATACAGGAGAACAATGTAAATTTGGCCAAGCAGTTTAACGAGACGGTTGGAAAGAAAAAAGGGATCGAAGTGGACGCACAATATCAGGGGAGTTATGACGACGTTCACCAAAAGCTTCAGGCAGCATATGTATCAGGTTCCACACCGGCCGTTTCCGTAATGGAAATCTCCTCCATAAAAAGATTTGCTCAGAACGGCGTGATTGAACCGTTAAGTCCCTACATACAGCAGGATGGGGTCGATATGAATGATATTTATCAGGGACTTTTGCAAAACTGCAAGGTGGGTGACACTTGGTACGGACTGCCCTATCTGAGAAGCACTCCGATTCTCTATATGAATACCACTCTGCTGAAAAAAGCGGGGCTTGATCCCAGCGGTCCGAAAAACTGGGGGGAATTGGCCGATTACTGCAAAACGATCAAGGAAAAAACGGGGGCTTACGGCCTGTCGATGTATTCCTATATCTGGACGCTGGAAGCGTTTTTTCTGGAAAACGGCACCTCTGTTTTAAATAAGGACGAATCGGCGACAAATCTTAATACGGATCAGGGAAAATATGTGCTGAAGTATTTCAGGGACCTGATTGATAAAGGAGATGTCCGCTGCGTGGCGGGCGCTGATTCCAGCAAGGTGGACGCGGATTACATGAATCAGAAGTGCGCGATGTGGTTTGCTTCCACGGCAAACCTCAGCAAAACTCTCAGTGTCGCGAAGCAGAATCATTTTGAGGTGAATACCTGCTATATTCCCAAAAATGTTCAGTACGGCGTTCCCACGGGTGGATGCAATCTGGTCATGACGACGAAAATCTCTGAAAAAGAAAAGAAAGCTGCCTGGGAATTTATCAAATGGATGACGGACACGGAGCAGTCTGCCTATGCAAGTAAATACACCGGATATGTTACAAGTCGCAAAAGCGCAACCAAAACTTCCACCATTCAAGACCTTTATAAGACAACTCCGCAGTTTAAGGTGGCTCTTGATCAGTTGAACGATTGCAGCGTGGGCCGCCCGATGAATCCCGGATATACAGAGGCCAGCAAGGAGCTGGTCAACGTGATGGACGCAGTCTGGGTCAACGGGGCGGACATCGATTCCACAGTGGCAAAAGAAGAAACAAAGATCAACCAATGCCTGAAAGGGTAATTCCTGTGCGCCTTGTGAGTCTGATAACCCGAAACAGCGGGAGCGGTTGCGGAGTTTATAAATAATCTGAAACGCCGGTAAAACGGCAGAAGTGGAGCCGGTCATGCCAAAAAAATTAGTAGTATTGTCTTTCGATGCCCTGCAGACGGGCGACCTGGATTTACTTTCAGGCCTTCCCTGCTTTTCGCGGATTTTAAAAAAAGCCGCGGTCGTGAAAAATGTCCGGGAAATCTATCCCACGCTTACCTACCCGATTCACACCACTATGATTACCGGAGTGCATCCCGACCGTCACGGCATTACACACAACCAGAAAGCCCGGATCAATCCGGATGACCCCGATTTCAGCATCATGGGCTCGGACTGGTACTGGGAAAAGGAAAATATTAAGGTGAAGACGCTGACGGACGCCGTCTGGGAACAAGGCGGCAGAGTTGCCACAGTGCTCTGGCCTGTAACGGCGGGGGAGAAGAGAGGCTACAATCTTCCCGAAATCTGGCCCGTAAGGGGCCGGGGAGAGGACCCGAAATCGGTGTATGAGAAGGCTGCTTCCGATAATGTTATGAGCGATTATTACGACCGTTTTGTTGGGCATTACAACTGGTCCGATAATGAGGATATGTGCTATTACGGCGTTGAAGTCGCTCTCGACCTGCTGAAAACCCAAAGGCCGGATCTTCTCCTGTGCCATGTTGTGATGCTGGACCACACGCGCCATTTGTACGGCGACCAAGGAAATGAAGTAAACGACTGCCTCCGCGAGCTTGACATCATAGCGGGACGCTTTGTTAAGGCCGTCCGGGAAGCGGGAGAATGGGACAACACGAATTTTGTGATTCTTGGGGACCACGGTCAGATTGATATTGAAACTGTTTTCAATATCAATTCTGTGTTCAAAGACATGGGACTGATTCGTACCGATGGGAAAGGAAAGGCGGTGGATTATGACGCTTATAGCTTTTCCGCCGGTTTCTCCGCACAGATTTTTCTGAACGAACCGAGAGACCCTCAATGGATTCAAAAAGTATACCGCGTTCTTGAGGAAATCAGAAGAAAGTATCCGCGGTATCTGGAACGGATTTATACTGCGGAAGAGTCGGAGGCGGAAGAACAACTGCGGGGCGGCTTTTCCTTTGTTTTGGAAGGAACGGAAGGGACGCTTTTCGGCAATGATGTCTCTGTTCCCGCCGTCATTTCGACCGACTCACCTTTGTTTCAGTTCCACAGAGCGATGCATGGCCATCACCCCGATAAAGGGGATAAGCCGCCGTTTTTGGCGTTTGGGCCCGATATTCTGCCGGGGGTTTGGCTTGACAGCGGGAATATGATCGATGTTTGTCCGACTTTTGCAAAACTGGTACGGGTCGATCTGCCCGCGATGGAGGGGAAGCCTTTCCCGATTTTAAAGGCTTAACCTTCTAAGCTTCGCCGATGAGAAACAGAAAGCCTGAGGTTTGCTTTTTTGCATGTGGCGGAGAAAAACAAGAGTAAGGGACCGTTGTAAAACAGCTTTGATAAAAAACAATGCACAAAAATGCGCCTTGATCGGGCTTTGTCAGCCGTTTCAAGACGCATTTTCTTGCTTTGAGGCTATTCCGTTGTGCAATTTGCTATCGCAAATTCATTTTGCAACAGCCCCATTTCTAGCCCGACCGGTGATTTCGCGTTCTAAGGGTGAAAGCCCCGAACCTACCCGGTAGCGGGAAAGGCCGGCGATTTGAAATCGCCGGCCTTTTTAGATTGCCAAAGAACCCGCTCTTCGCTCAATACGGCGGGTTTTGGAGCTAATAGGATTATGATTTTTCTATGTTAACCATGCGAACGATGTGTCTGGACAATGCACTTTGTGCCTCTTCGCAAAGTCCCTGAAGCCGTTTGTCCTTAATAATTCTTAAGATTTTCCCTCTTACCGGATAATTTGTTTTCGATATCATTAAGAAATGAGAGATTGGTTCCCTCCGCCTTTAGTCCCCAAAGAGATATGCTGGAAGTTACATACCGGACGAGTTGCTCCGCCATCACCTCAGAAGAAAGGGAAAAGTTTTCATCAATCCACCAAAGAACCGCTCCGACAAAAATCGACACGATAATCTCCAAATAAAGCGTTTCGTCGATTGGAAGCATCTTGATGCGTGGGCGGATCGCGTCCCATTCCGCAAGAATCTTTTCCTTTACGGTTTTCTTGAGTTCCTTGAGAAAATTGTAATTTCCGTTAACGCCGAGAAGGTTTTGATAGAGCGTGCGGTCCTCCTCAACGGCGCGGAACAGCGAAAGCACCATGGTGTGATAGAAGGAAAGATTGATTTTTCCGTTGCCGTCGACGATTTCTTCCGGGTTGACGATGCGGACGATTTTTTGGATGGCTTTCTGCGTAATCTGGTCCAGCAGGTCATATTTGTCCTGATAGTGAGCATAAAAGGTGGAACGGTTGATTCTCGCCCGAAGGCACAGGCTTCTGACGGTGACGCCGTCGAACCCTTTTTCGCCGATCAGGCTCAGCAAGGCGCTTTCGATCGCTTCCTGCGTCTTTTGAACGCGGAGATCCGGTTCCCGCATTGCGCCGTGCCCCTTCCTTTCAAAATTTCCCAACAGAAATGCCGCAGCTGTCGGTTAAACGGCATTTTTCACTGAATTAGCGGTTGCTAATTCTTATGAAATCATTATAATGCAAACGGGTGAAAAAAGAAAGATAGTTTTAACGGTTTTCTAATCTGGCTTTCAAGGAGATTTTTCATGGATTTTATCACGTTGGAAGACGTGGAACGGGAGTACCGCGTCGGGGATAACATTATCAAAGCGGTGGACGGCGTCAGCTTCGCATTGGCACAGGGGACTTTCAACGTCATCCTCGGCCAGAGCGGAGCGGGGAAGACCACCATTCTCAACCTTCTGGGAGGGATGGATTCTCCGACCTCCGGAATCATTTCCGTGGGCGGTGAAGAAGTTTCTGGCATGGAGGAGCGGGAGCTCACAAATTACCGCAGAACAAAGATCGGCTTTGTGTTTCAGTTTTACAATTTGGTGCCGAACCTCACTGCGCTGGAAAACGTGCAGCTTGCGGAGGAGGTCTGTCGGAACCCTCTCGATGCTCAGGAGATGCTCGATCGGGTTGGCCTTTCGAAGCGCATGGACAACTTTCCCAGCCAGATGTCCGGCGGAGAGCAGCAAAGGGTTTCCATTGCCAGGGCTCTTGCGAAAAACCCGCAGATCGTTCTGTGCGACGAGCCGACCGGAGCGCTGGATTCCGTCACAGGCAGAAAGGTGCTGAAGCTGATCCGTGACGTTGCGATCGACCTCGGCAAAACCGTTGTTATCGTGACGCACAACGCGCCGATTGCCGAGATGGCGCAGACGGTCATTCATATGCGGGACGGAAAAATCGCGGAAGTAGAGACGCACGAGCATCCGAAGGATGTGGAGGAAATCGTATGGTGAGGGGGGCTCTGTGGAAAAAGACAATCCGGGACATGAAACAGTCGAAGTCCCAGTTTATCTCCATCCTTATCATGGCAACTTTGGCGGTCAGCATCGTGACGGGCCTTGACAGCATCTGGTTTACCATTCAGAAGCACGCGGACGCCATGTACCGGTCGACCAGTCTGTCCGACCTTTGGGTGACCGTCGCCAACCCGTCGGAGCGGCAGTTGTGGGGAATCAAGCAGATCGACGGGGTCACGCGGGTGGAGCAGCGCTACTGCACCGACGCGGACACGGACCTTCCGGGAAACCCCACGTTGCGGGTTTACGCGCTGGACGACCGCAGCACGCTCGACCAGCCGGACGTGCAGGAAGGCTCCTTTGAAAAATATGGAGGCGGAGCGGTCCTGGATGAAAATTTTGCCGAAAGCAACGGGCTTAAAATTGGGGACGTCGTTTCGATCAAGCTGAACGGCGCCTGGGTTCGGGTTCCCATCACCGGGCTGGGACTGAGCAGCGAACAGATCTTTGCGGTGAAAAACTCCGCGTCGCTGATGCCTGACTCGAAGAGCTTCGGGTTTCTGGTTGTTCACGCCGGAACGATGGAGAGCGTCTACGGCAGGAAGGTCTACAATCAGGTCAGCGTCCGGCTCGCGTCCGGAACGGATGTCTCGCAGGTGGAGCGGCAGGCCGACGCGGTGATCGGAAAGGAACTGATCGGGATTGTCTCGCAGAAAGACAGCAGCAGCGTCAACAGCGTCGATTCCAGGATTCAGCAGTTCAGGACGCTCGGCATCGTGTTCCCCCTCCTGTTTTTCATCGTGACGGCGCTGATCACGCAGAGCACAATGGTGCGCCTGGTGGAAAATCAGCGCGGTCAGATCGGAATCCTGAAGGCGCTGGGGTATTCCAGGCGGAGTATTCTGTGGCATTATACTTCCTACGGCGTGGTCATCGGTTTGTTCGGATCGCTGTTGGGGCTGGTGATAGGCCCTAATGCGTTCGGCCGCGTTCTGGTGCCGCGGGTCAAGCTGACGTTCAGCGACTACCGGCTCAGCATCAACTTCGGGCATTTCTTTCTCGCCATGGCGCTGATTCTAATCTGCACGGGCGGGGTTTCCTTTTACGCCTGTCGTAAGCTTCAGGGGGACACTCCCGCGGTGCTGCTCCGGGACAGGCCGCCCAAAAAGGGGAACCACATTTTTCTTGAATCCATCCCGTCTCTCTGGAGAAAATTGAAGTTCAGCAGCAAACTGATTGCCAGGAACACCATGAAAAACAAGGGCCGCCTGATGATGAGTACCGTCGGCGTCATGGGCTGCACCGGCGCAATCCTTGCGGCGCTGACGATCCGGAGCATGATTTCGGGGATTACGGTGCAGATGTATGGAACGACGTTTAACTATGATCAGAAAATTCTTGTGGACCAAACCAAAACGGACACCCGCTATCTCGCTAACCAGGAACTAAATGGGATTGTGCAGCAGACGGAGGAAAGCAATATTGAACTGATCTGCCCGGACGGCGAGCGGAAAATGGAGCCGCTGACCATCACCTCGAAAAACAGTCCGCTGATTCATCTGCAGGATGTCTCCGGCAACCCAGTCTCTATTCCTGAAAGCGGTATCGCTGTGAGCCGCAAGCTTACCGAAACGCTTGGCGTGAAGCCGGGCGACAGTATTCAGATCAAGCGCACGGATCAAAAATATGTTACGGTCCCGGTCACTCAGGTTTTCTACCTTGCCTCCGGACAGGGGATTTTTATGTCGGACGCCTATTGGAAATCCCTTGGAGAAACCTTCAAACCGACCGCGCTTTTGGTCAAATGGAACGGTGCTCCGAATGAGAAATTCCTTTCCAGCGACGCGGTCGAGGAATCGGTGACCCGCGAAAGTCAGCGCTCCGGCCTTTCCGGCAGCACGCAGGTGGTAAACATCGCGGTGGCAATGATGATTGTGATGGGCGCGGCGTTGGCGTTCGTCGTTCTGTACAACACCAGCATCCTCAATTTCACCGAGCGGATCCGAGACCTCGCCACACTGCGGGTACTTGGGTTTTACCATGGCGAAATCCGAAATCTGGTATTGATTGAAAATTATTTTTCCGTTTGTCTCGGGATGATTTTCGGCATTCCCGTCGGAAGGTCGATTTCCTGGATTGTTGCAAAAAATCTGGACAGCAGACTGGACCTTTTCGGAACGATCACGCCGCAGAACGTGTTGATCGCCGGAATCCTGACTTTGTTTTTCGCGTGGATCATCAACCGCGCGGTCGCAAAAAAAATGAAAAATCTCGATATGCTCTCGGCACTGAAGAGCGTCGAATAGAATCAACCTTCAGGGGGTTTACAGATGAAAAACTGGATCACAAAGGGAAAAGAGTGGAACGTATCCCATCGAAAAACGGTTTTGCTCGCGGCCGGAGCGCTGGCCGCTCTTCTGGTGGCTTTTGGTGTTTTCCATGCACGGGCGGGCTTATCTTCCAAAACAAAGGATGGCACGTCTTCCGGCACGGCGGCACATAGCGGCGAAATCGATGCCTGGGGCGAAGTAAAGTACAGCCGGTCCGTTGATGTAATCGTCGATTTTCCCTCCATCGTGACAAATGTCGATGTGAAGGAAGGGGACCGGGTGACTTTGGGCCAGCCCCTCGTTACACTGGACCTTTCGGAGTACCAGGCGGCGCTCACGAAGCTTCAGGGCACGCTTTCAGCCAACCAGGCGGGGCTCTCCGCAGCCACGCAGGACACCGCGGCGCTTGAGGCGGACATCGCCGAAACGCAGAGCGTCCTGAGCCGAAAGACAAGCGAGTACAACAAGGGAACCAGCCCGGACCTGCAGCTTCTGCAGAATTCGCTGACGCTTGCGCAGAAAGAGGTCGCGAACGCCAAACAGGACGTTCAAAACTACCAGGCCCTGTACAATTCGGGCGCCGTGGCAAAATCCGTGCTCGACCAGTACACGGACGCGCTGAACCAGAAACAGAAGGCATTGTCGGATGTTCAGGACAACCTGACGAAAACTAAGAACGCTCTGAAGGATGAGATCAACCAGCTCAGTGTGTCGCTGAAATCCAAACAGGCGCAGCTTGCCGCACTGAACGACAGCAATACAGCGAATCAGGAAAAGCAGAAAAGCGGAATCTCTTCGGCGCAGGCGGACCTGGATGTCATGACGGCGAAAACTCAGAAGGACTACCTCAAAGGAAATCAGATCGTCTCCGACCTGAAAAACGGGATTGTGCAGAACATTGCCGTCAGCGACGCCGACCATCTTGGAACGCAGAATCAGCCGACCAAAGTGCTGCAGCTCATCGACGCGGATTCACTCACGGTGAGCGCCGAGGTGGATGAGGAATTTATCGGCAGGGTACAGGTAGGCGAAACCGTTCGAATCGTACCGACCTCTGCGCCGGACGCTTCGCTTTCCGGCACCGTCACGCAGATCCCGAGCCTCGCGGTGGAAAAGGACGGCAAACGTGTCGTCCGTATACTGGTAAAGCCGAAGGACCCTAAAACTTTGCTTAAGCCCGGGTACACAGCAGACGTGTATTTTCCGGTGAAATGAGGAGGAGTCTATGATGAAATTTCAAAAATCGACGGCGCTTTTGCTCTCAGCTCTGCTGCTTTGCGGCGCGGTCCCGGCTTTCGCCGCGGATACGTCGGACGGCACCGAACCGCAGGTGCTGACTGTAAGTTACTCGGATCTTGAAAATTACGTCCGTTCCAGCAACCAGACCATCAGGGCCAACAACCAGACGCTGGAAGCCCTGCAGGACAATGACCTCGCCGAACAGAAAATCGGCGATCTTCATTCCAGCGCCGCTTCGCTCTCTGGCGTGAGCAAAATGCTTCAGCAGGCGGATGCCGCCGTAAGTGCGCTTCCCGCTTCGACAGAAACGCAGGCGATCGGCAAGTCGCTGCAGGGAAGCATCGCGTCCATCAGTGCGATTTGTTCCATTCTTGACAGTGAAGCGGACCAACTGGAAACGGACGATGACCAGATTGACAAAACGGAACTTCAGATGAACGACGCGGCCGACCAGATCGTCGTCGCCGCGCAGAAGCTGTTTGTAACCTACCACGTCCTGAACTCTCAGCGCTCTGTGCTGACCGAACAGCAGCAGGTGTTGGCCGCCGCTTATCAGGCTGACCAGCTTCGGGCGCAGGTTGGGCTGATGTCGCAGACCGACCTTCTGAGCGCGCAGCAGCAGCAAAACACGGCGGCCGACCAACTGGCCAAGCTGGTCAGCCAGATGAAAGCTGTCAGGGATAACCTGAGAATTCTGCTGGGTTATTCTGACGATTACAGTTTGAAGCTTTCTTCAATGCCGCAGGCTGATTCCGACAAAATCGCCAAGATGGACTATGACACCGATTACCGGACGGCACTGGACAGCAACTGGACTCTTCAGGAAAAACAGAAGGAAATTGACATTGCCGACGAAGATTACGACAGAGACCTGGATTCCACAGTCGAAACACGCAAAGCGTCGCTGTTGAACCGCGATCTGGCGAAGAATCAGTTCGATGCGGCTTTCCGCCAGGCGTATGACGACGTGGCACTGAAACAATCCCTTGTAGCCTCGGCACAGTCCGCTTACGACGCAAAGGAGAAGGCGCTGGAGGCCGTTAAGCAGAAAAATTCTCTCGGAATCGCCTCCGAACTCGATGTAAAAAACGCGCAGTTGAACTGCGATAGCGCGAAAGCTTCTCTCAGCCAGGCGCAGTACGGCCTGTTTTCTTCCCAGGAACAGTACCGTTGGGCTCTGCTTGGAGTTTTAGATCTGTCTTCTTCCGGCGGCTAAAATTTATTTGAAACCGACAGAAAATATGGTAAGATGAGAAAAGGATAAGAGCCGGGAGGGGTAAGAATGGGAAAAATTCTGATTGCGGACGATGACCGCGAGATTGCTGAGCTGATTTCTGATTCTCTAAGCGACGAGGGATACGAATGCCTTCTTGCCTTTAACGGGGAAAGCGCTCTGACAAATATCAAAAATGATTCGGAAATTGCGCTGATTATTCTCGATATCATGATGCCTGACGTTGACGGACTGGAGATTTGCCGCCGAATCCGGGAAACTGTTTCCTGCCCGATTCTGTTTGTCACTGCGAAAAGCCGGACGCTTGATGCCATGCTCGGCTTTGAGATGGGCGCGGATGACTATATCACAAAGCCGTTTGTCGTGGATGAACTGGTCGCCCGGGTCAAAGCGCATCTGCGCAGGGAGCGGAGGAGCCGGCAGGCAAAGCCGGTGCTTCTGGAAGCGGGGGACGTTTGTCTGAACGTTGAAAGCTACGATGTCACCGTTCGGGGGGAACCGGTTTCCCTTTCCCTGCGGGAATTCCAGCTTCTAAGCTTTCTCTGCGAGAACGCGGGAAAGGTACTTTCGCGAGAGCAGATTTTCCAGTCGGTGTGGGGAATGGATTACGGGGATATCGGTACGGTGGCCGTAAACATCAAAAATCTGCGGGATAAAATCGACCGGGACGGCCGCCGCATTAAGACCGTCTGGGGCGTTGGGTATAAATTCGTAAAGAATGAGGGGAACGGCAGTGAGCATTAAAATCAAGCTCCCTTTTTTTATTTTGCTTGCCATGCTGTGCAATTTTCTGCTCATCGTCGGATATTACCACTTTTATCTTTCCACTCAGATCTCAGAAACGAGCAACGAGGTCCAGGATGAACTGCAGAAGGAGACGGACCGCATTTCCGCCGAACTGAAGAACCGCGGAGACGCCGCCACCCAACTTGAAAAAATCTCTGAAACGGAACACCTCCTGATCCTGGTTCAGGACGAAACGGGGAACATTCTGTTTCAAAGCAGAAACAAAATGGGCGTCACATTTGAACACCGCGCTTCCGCTCTCTTTCCCTTTGACGGGAAAACCTGTCTTCTTCAGATTACAAAAGGGGTTTCCATCACAAACCTTTCCGCGTTTCAAAACGCTCATGATTTGCTTACAACGGAGCTTGGTATCATTTTTATCGTTTTGGTGCTGAGCGGCGTCTATATTTATGTGCGGTATGCAAAGCAGGTCGTTTCCCTACAGAAAAAAATGGAGCGCTATCAGTCCGGAATCCGGCCCGAGCGAGTCAAACGCCGCGATGAAATCGGTCAGCTTCAGAACCGGTTTGCCGATCTGACAGACGCGCTTGAAGAGGAAAAGCAAAAGCAGGAACGAATCATCGTTTCCATTTCCCATGACATCAAGACGCCTCTTACCTCTGTAATGGGCTATGCGGAACGCCTGAAAAAGAAATCCCTGACCGAGGAAAAACGGGAGCAGTATGTCGACACCATCTACCGTAAATCGGTCGCCATTAAGTCCCTGATCGACGATTTTGACGAGTACCTCAGCTACCATGCCCCATCCTCGCTTCGAAAGCAGTTGGTCACGGTAGAGCAGCTTGGGCAGGTCCTGCAGTTAGAATACGGTGAAGAACTCCGGGAGAGGGGCGTTCCGTTTTCCCTGAAAATCGACTGCCCGCAGGTTAAGCTCGCCGTGGACCTCTCCAAGATTCGGCGCATCTTCGGAAATCTGATTGACAACAGCCTCAATCACAGAAGCAAAACACCGCTCCAAATCTCCGTCGTCTGCAAAAGGGAGGACGGCAGCGTGATTTTCTCAGTGGAAGACAACGGAACCGGCGTAAAAAACGAAGAGGAACTCAGAAAGATCTTTGAACCGTTCTATACCTCGGACAAGGCCCGTACCTTTGCGGGCCTCGGCCTTTCGATCTGCCGGGAAATCATTGAGGCGCACGGAGGAAGCATTTGTGCGGAAAACCGGAGGGAAGGCGGCCTGCGCGTCATCTTCTGTTTGCCGGAGGAATGCGGGACGGGCCGACACCTGATTAATATGAAAAATTCCTGAAGTTCAACTAAAGCACTTCACCTGAAACCCTTAACTCAGATGGGCAAGAAAGATTCCGCCGGATAATGCTTCGGATTTTCGGCTGCGATGTCCGTCAGCCGCTGCCAGCTCCCTTTTGGAACTCAAGAAATATGCGGCGTAATCAGACAGGTTCTTTGTTTTTCATAGATACCCACAGACAAGTCGGTGGGGGCGCCAAAGCGCAACATGTTCCCTGCGGGGGCTATTGCAAAACAACTCAAAAAAAGAAGTCGGAGCAACCATCCCAAAAGGAATTGGCTACTCCGGCTTTTTTGTTTAGAACAATAGTTGTGAATAAAACACTGAGACGCTTAGAACATATAACACACTTCAGTTCAGGGCCAAAGGAAACTTTATTTTCATGTGAAGGAGGCATTCTTGCAAAGTAACATCAGCGATTTTCCCATTCATTTTTTCTATTAGCGTCTTTACAATGTAAAGGCCAAGTCCCGATCCGCTGCTGTTTCGGGATTTGTCTGCTGTATAAAAGCGCTCAAACAGATGTTTGATATCATCCGCCTTTAAATTTGGCGCTGGATTGCGAATGGACAAAAAAGCATAGGAACCGGACGCTTCCAAACTGATTCCGACATTTCCTTTTGCATAACGTGACGCATTGTTCAGTAAATTTTGGATGATGCGTGTGCAGGCAACACAATCACCGGTGATCCAGACGGGATGACTAGGGAGATGAACGTTAAGAGTAATTCCAAGTCTATGAAGCAGTTCATATTGGCCTGCTAAAACATCACCAAGCAATCGGTTTAAGTCCAGCTTCTCTGTTTTAAGCGGTGTTTCCCTGACATCCAGTACAGACAGTTCATACAGATTGTTGATCATGGATTTCAGGGCATGTGCCTTATTATCGACGGTTTTCAGATATTCCTTGCGCTTTTCATCCGGGCACTCGGGATTCTGAGACAATTGCAGATATCCTAAAATTGAAGTCAGTGGTGTCCGCAGATCATGGCTAAGATTTGCAATCGAATCTTTTAGTTGAAGATCACTACGGCGTACTTCAATACGCAGTTTTTTTTGCAATTCTAAATTTCGGTTAATCGCAGCGGCAAGTTTGCTGAGATCGTCGTCAATCAATGCAACCGTTACCATTTTTTCTGTCTTCTCACTTGTGCGTTCGTTCAGTTGAACGGTTATATTACGAAATTGTCGCTTTAGGCGAAAAAGGCGGGTTGCTAAAATGCATGCTGCAATACAGACGCCCAATAGGATCCAGATCATTATTCACCGCCTTCTTCCTCTGCTATTTTAATTCACATCTGCGGAATACACAATAGGCGATGCCTAAAAAGAAAATTGTCCAGCCTACGGCTACACCGGCAGTCCAAAACATCTGTAAAGGAGTAAGCGTTGAATATAAGGCATATCGCATTAAGAATGCGGGATGCAGGTACAACGAAAGCGACGGATTTAGTGGATAAAGAGTCCCATGAACCTTTGGAACAGCTTGTTCCAAAGCCGGCATTGTCCAGCAGGCGACCAAAAGGAACAATGCGGAAGTGGTGATCGTTTTGGCTGTGTCTCTGAGAAATGCCACAATAAGGATACAGGCCGAGAAAAGTGAAAAATTCAGTAACAGCAATAGTACAGTAGCACGAAATAGATAAGGGAGCATTTCTTCTGCGGAAGGGGATGGAATGCTTCCCGCCCACCGCAGACAGCCAACGAATACTGCCAGGAAAACGGCGATGTTTGGAACGGCAAATCCCGTAATGCATTGACTGAAGAATATGGATTTCCGACTGTGGCCCGCTGCAACCTCCTGATCTACTGTCCGATCAGAGAATAGCTGACCAAGCATCATTGCGGTAAACGTGTCGCTGATCATCAGCAATGGGTAAATTGTGTCCGCCGTTAAGGCTGCAAAAAAGCCTTTGATGTTATAAGAAACGCCTGCAACCATAGGGGGGTCTGTCAGGTATTGCAATCCGGTGGAATTTGTAATTAGAAGAGTGAATGCACAGCATACCACAAGTGTGATCCCAAAAATCGGATTATGCCTTATTTCAAACCATCTGTGTTTTATCAAATTACTCATTTTACACCTCTCAGCAAAGCTCTTCGTTCCGAAAAATCAAAGAAGAAATGGCAAACAGGGATACCGACCATAGAATCCCCACCAGTATGCCATAAGCCGGAGAAACTGTGCCGTTTACCATAAGGAGCAAGATCCCAGCCGGGAAAACATGTGCAAGCATATTGGCATGAGAGCCATTCAACAGCAGGATCATAACAAAGTACAGGATGATCGGAATACCGATGGTGCGGCCGACATCGCGGAAGCAGACTGCCGCCAACAGGGAAAAAGTTCCGATTGCAAACCCGAGAATGAGAAGTGCCGCAATCAAACCTGCCAACTGCAAAATTGCACCCGGGGAAAGCACAGTACCCCACCCGTTCCTTACGGTACAGGTAATGGTAAGGAATAGGGGAAAAAGAAACAGTATAACATCAATCGCGATTAGAAAAGCGCTGGTCTTCGCCAAAAGCACGGCTACACGGCTTTTTCCTGCCATCAATGCATGATACAGCGTTCGGTCCGCGAAATCGCTGCCGATAAAGAGGCCCCCGTAGATGCACGATATTAAAATTGTAAGGATCTCTTTTCTCATCATTTCCGAAAGTGCTTGATTCCCTGACATACTGAAGATTGCACTGCCGGAGATTACAATGATATTAATCGCTATGATTACAACGAGGGTTATCCAGAACGTTGTGTCGTGAAAGAGTTTATACCTTTCTGCGTGAAACAATTTTCCCATATCACCGGCCTCCTATTTTATGCAGAAAATAGTCTTCCAGACTGGCACCGGCAAGGCTGAGGCCAGTTACGAGCAAACCTGCCTGTGCAAGAGTCCGTGCGATATCTTCCAAGTTGTTCAAATGATCATAAAGTCGCACTGTATTATCAGGCATGACATGAAAATTTGTCGTATGAAGAGCGTTTTCCAGCGCGGCCGCCGTTTTAGAGGCATCGTTTGTTTTAATGGCGATATGCCGCTTGCATTTTTCATCCAGCTCATTTTGAGTTAATTCTTCCAATACGCGGCCTTTATGCAGCAGGATATAACGTGTGGCCGTCTGATACAACTCACTGAGGATATGGCTGGAAACAAGAAGTGTAATTCCTCTTTCACGATTGAGCCGTTTCATCAGTTCCCGGATTTCCACAATTCCTGACGGATCAAGGCCGTTGATCGGTTCGTCAAGAATTAAAAATTCAGGGTCATTCAGCAGAGCCATTGCAATGCCCAATCGCTGGCGCATGCCAAGCGAAAAATGACGCACGCTTTTTTTACCTGTATCTGACAAGCCAACCAGTTTCAATGTTTTGCCGATGCATTCTCGGTCCGGAATGCCTCGCTGAATTCGTTGAGCCTCCAGATTCTGTTCAGCGGTCATGTTTTTATAAAGCGCAGGCGTTTCCACCATGCACCCTATGCGGGCGCGCTGCATTTGCAGTTCTTTTTCCCCAAGTTTTCCAAACAACGATATGCTTCCCTCTGTCGGAAACGATAAGCCTGTGACAAGACGTATCGTAGTGGTTTTTCCCGCGCCGTTTTCGCCGATAAAACCATATATCTCGCCGCGCTGCAATGAAAGATTCATATGATCGAGCGCTAATGTATGCCGGTACTTCTTCGTTAAATTTCTCGCTTCAAAAACGGTTTCTTCCATTCCGTTCATCTCCCTTTGCCATTTATTATGAATGGCAATTCTCAAGAGTTTCTAAAGAGATTCTAAAAAGATTCTAAAGAAATCGCCTGTTCTCATGTAAAACAAGAACAGGCGACAAATTGATTAGGAATTGACAGCAAGTTTATATCCAATGCCCCAAACTGTTTCGATAAATTCCCGGTCTGGGCAAACAGCTCTCAATTTTCGTCTTAAATTGCTGATGTGTGTATTGACGGCATTGTCATCATAATTGTATTCCTCATCCCAGACACTTGTAAAAAGATTGGCTTTCGTAAATAATTTTTGCGGATTTTCCAGAAGCAATCGAAGTATTTTTATTTCAGTTCCCGTTAACGAAACAAATTTTCCTGACACTGTGCAGCGACTGGTTTCCGTGTCAAATTCCAAAGGCCCGGCGACAAGCGGTGAGGACGAATAGCCTCGGCTTCTCCTTAAGTTGCTTTCTACTCTCGCCAACACTTCCTCATTGTCAAAAGGTTTGGTGATATAGTCGTCCGCGCCTGTGCGAAGCATATCGACCTTCACTGCAGTTTCATCCTTGGCGGAAATAATAATAACCGGGATATTTGAAAACCGCCGATAGTTTATAAGTAATTCTTCGCCTGAAATCTCGGGAAGCATCAAATCCAGGAGAATCATATCAAATTTGCTGTTCTTCATGGTTTCGTATGCGGCTTTCCCTGAAAATCGAGGAAGACAGCAATAGTTATTTCCAGTTAGTATATTGCAAAGCAAAAGGCTGATTTCCTTATCATCTTCAATCACCAGAATATTTGGCATACCGTATCACCCCAGATAATTATAGCACAAATTCGGTGCCCGCGCCCTTTCTAACCTAATGTGCCCTAACTAAACGACCTTAAGCGTTATGCAGCCTAAAGGTGTAAAAAAATCGGAGACTACACATTTTCTGCCTGCGAAAACTTAAAAAATATGTCGCTGCCTGACTGAATTACGGCAATAGGCGATAATGCATTTGGAAAATGTGCTTTTTCAAACATACGGTCCCCAATAATGTGACTTCAATCGTTGCGGGTCCTTTTTTAGACTGCGCCAATTTAGAAAGCATAACATTACCTGAAAATTAAATGAAATTCCTGATAATACGTTTTTCGACTGAAATAAACTAAAAAGCATATCAATACCGAAAAGTGTTAAAAAAATCGGAGAAAACGATTAACCTGTCAAATATTTCGATCTCCGACGGCGATGCATTTTGCGGCTGTAAAAATCTTACCAGTGTAACAATACCGGAAAATATTTCGATTATAGGCAGCGACGCGTTTTTAAAATGCTCAAATTCATCTGCAATCAATGCAGATGAAAAAGCAGCAGGTACTGCAGTTCGGGCGGCATGCTTTATTCAAAAGATAAAAGCATGAATTAGTACACTTTTCGTTTCAACATCAAGGTTTCCCCTTTTGCTGCGATTTTAGAAAGGGTTTTTAGCTCGTACATTAGCCGAATAACATAAAGGTGTGCATTTGTACTGATTAAGGAGAAATACTAAAATAGATCTGAAGATGGGGTGAAGGAATGAAAGTAGCAATTTTTGGAGCGGGCCTTTCCGGATTATCCTGTGCAATTACACTTGAGAAACATGGAGTTAACCCATCGATTTTTGAAAAGAGAAGTTGTGTTGGGGACCGGTTTGTCAATGCCGAAGCCATGTTCAGCATTCTGGAAAGACCAGTTAAGGATGGCCTTTCTTACTTATCTGAAGTGTACGGTATTCATCTTGAGCCAATCAGCGAAACAAACCACTTGATGATCCATTCCTTAAATGGGGAAAGCAGTGTAGAGGGAAAAATCGGGTACACCAATATACGTGGACGGCACGAAAATTCTTTTGAGAACCAGCTCAGCCGGCAAGTGAAAAGCAAAATCAATTTTAATTTTTTAAAGGAATATACTGAAATCTCAAAGGATTTTGATTCGATTGTTTTAGCAACTGGAGATGGAGATTATTCCATTAAACTGAACAATTACCGATGCGACATCACTTGCTCTTTAAAAGGTGCCACTGTGGAAGGAACCTTTTTAACATCTGAGCCGCATGTGTGGTTTAATTATGATATTCTTCCCAAAGGATATGCCTGGCTTATTCCTTATTCACAAAAAGAAGCAAATTTGGTGATTGCCTTTCCAGAATATCCACAGGCAGAAATCTATGATATTGATAAAATGTGGAAACTGATGTTTGACTTAGCCTGTAGGGACTTGCGGCAAAGCCTGAAAATAACAGATAGATTTCAGATTATCCACTACATTGCCGGAATTTGCGAATCTCCCAAAATTGGGAATACCTATTTTGTAGGCAACTGCTTCGGCGCTCTTTCTCCCGGATTGGGCTTTGGACAGTTTTCATCTATTCTGACAGGTATTTATGCCGCGTTGGATATTTGTAATCTCGCCCATTATGACGATTTGGTAAAACCATTATTTGAAAATTACAACCATTCCCTTGCTTTAAGACGGTTTCTTGAAGGGTTAAGTAACGATGATCTGGACCGAATTGTAAAAAGAAGTAATTTAAAATTTGCCGATACCCTTATCAGTCGTCTTCTCAGTTCAGACAGCAGTTTTGATCTGCTGAAATGGTTGACTCCGCTATTGTCCAAGTAGACTGCATGTTCTTGTAAAAATCACCTGGGTCACAATTTACAAAAATGCGTATAATCGTTTTCCTAAAAAGGCGGGACTAGGTACTCTAATCCGTCATTTAAAATTTACAAGCAATCCAAATTTACGCTAGTTTCTCATTGTTCCGCGTATCTATGTTTTCATCTTTCGCTGATAAGTCAACGATTATATCAGATTCAACCGGTAACCGATTGTATATCTTGCTTACCTGACTGCGGCCATGCCAGATCGTGGCGACACAGGCCAGTGAGGTAAATGCCGCACATACAGTCAGGCACACACGATAGCTTAAGACTTCGCCCAGCGCACCGACAGCAAGCGCGAGCAAACTATAGGCTACAGAGTACATAATCGATTCAAAGGCGTTCAAGCGTGCACGGTATTCCTCGGGAATGTATTGCTGTACCGCAGCCTGCCGCATGATAGCACTGTTTATGCCCAAAAAGCCACAAATCGCGCGATTCACCAGCATAAACGGATATGGAAGCCACAGCAGCATCATATCCATTATTTCGTAGGTTTGATAAACAAAGTAAGCAAAGGAAAAGCGCTTTTTTTCAGGAATCTTTATATGGTAATGTAAAATTCCTCCGACAGAACGTCCGATAAACTCCGCTACTGTAAAAAAGGAATACATGGCAATGCTGAAACCGGGAGTAACGCTGAAAAATGCGATTAAAATCGGAGACATACCGCCAGCTACGCCATTGGTTACCGCCATATAGCTGTATATATTGAGTAGCCCTTTTTCTTTTCTCAAATATTGGACTGCCGCTTGCAAATCCTGCCGCCATACGCGAAAAGAAAAATGCATATCTGATATATGGTTTTCCTCCGTGATGCGGATATTGCTTTCCATGATCGCGGCCAGCACCGAGAGCCCGCCTTGAAGCAGCAGAATATTACCGACGCCGATGGTTTTGTACAAAACTGCTGCAACTGGCGCCATGATAACCTGCATAACAGGAAAAATCATGCTGGAGACAGTATAACCCTTTTCTTTAAAGTCGTCCGGGATCAGCTTTGGAAATATACAGTCGAAAGCCAGCGAATCAAATGTGGAAAGGCTTGATAAGAGCAGGGAGAACAACAAATATCCAAAATAGGTAAATCGAAAGTTCAAAAGATAGATCCCGGCTAATGCATATAAAGTGCCTTCCACAAAGTGACCCATTACCAGGAATGGCTTACGGGGCAGCCGATCCATAAGAGGAGCCAAAAATAGTGGAATCAAAAAATTAGGAATTACGGCAATAGCTATAATCAGGGCGGCAGCCAGGGTACTTTTCGTCTTGTCATATACCAGGAATGAGAGGGCAAAGTTTCCTGCAATACCGCCCGCCGCCCCCAAAATAGATGCAGATGTCAGCAGATTAAAATTTCGTGTCCAAAGCGTCTGTTTCAATAAATTCAAATCCTTCATAAGTGTTTGAATTTATTATAAATCAGCGATTAGTCAAATGGAATAGTGTATATTTGGGAAAATAAAGCCTGAATTCAGACTTAAATATGCGTTAAAGCTTTATTGAAAGGAAAATTTGCAATCAACTCATACGCCTGCTTGTATTGTCGGGAGGCAGTATACCATTCGAGTATCCATGGTAAGTGAAAATTCGTGAACCCGTTTGGCAATTGTGTTCTGATCCGTTCAAAGCAGGCAATCAGAATCTCTCCATAAGCGCTATCCTTTAGATACCCGGGATGCTCCAAGCGATATCGTATCAATTCGCACATGTCCCGTGTCAAATCCTTAGACGGGCAATCACATTTTTCTGATTCCGCGCGGTTAATGGCATTTAGCGCTTCGGTTGTTTTCCCAAGCTTTTCGCAGCAGACAGCCAGTTTATGCAGGGTCATCGGGTTTGGATGCTCTATCTTGGAAAAATAATCATAGCTTGCTTCTATATGTCCCAATTCTAAATTGGTAGACTGTGTATTATAGTGAATGGAATTGAGTGTTTCTTTGTCACCAAGGGCCGTTGCTAGCCGCTCCGCCACCCGGAAATGTTCCTCCATACGTTCAAAATCCATCATATCGCTATAACAGTTTCCCATGAACATGCGACTCTTCAACATGATGAAGACATAACCCAGCTGGGCCGCCAGATTATAGCTCTGCTGCAGACGTTCAAGTGCCACTGAATAATTTCCAGACTGATAGGCGGCCGTACCTGCAACCAGATAAATATAAGCAGATGGATTTTGTCGAAGCAAAGCTTCATAATTATTCTGCAAAAGCAGCCACAGGGTCTGTTGGCGTTTATCAAAATCAGGCTCAAAGTCGTTGAGATCAGAGCAATTCGAAGTTGTGAAAAACGCATGAAACAGCAAAAAATCAAGCATGTAGGGGCAGTTTGAAAACATCACCCAGTTTTCGCTCATCTCTTGCTTGGCTGCTTCTAATGCCGCTTGATCATCTGAAAAAAGCGCATCGTAGAGTTGGTAAGCGAGCCCCTTAGCCTTTTTGTAAGTAGTCTCGTCATTGTACCATTTGACTCCCAACCGCTGCATCAACAGCTGAATAATTTCCTGACTTGCATCAGCTTTGCCCTGCTCAATTTTTGACAAGTAGGAAACAGCGCAGATACCTTTGCACAAACCATCCTGACTCCAATCATTCCGGAGCCTTTCTTTTTTAATGAGAATCCCAACAAAATGTCCGCTCATTGGCCTTCACTTTCCCAGTTTTATAATCCGTTCTGTTTGTAATTCATAAAATATAAACAATCTGTATTTGGTGCTTGTTTCTCATTATTCCACTCTTGTGTAGCAATTTAAATTTGCTGAATTCAAATTAATAATCAAATTGTATGAAGATTGTTTTTGCTAGGTAGCTGGCCTTTCAGAAGCGCTTCTAAACTCAGCATGTACGATAAAAGATATATGTGTCCATGTGAAAATCCGCATTGCGATCTGGGTAATAAAACCAAATTGAGAGGTATCCCGTAAATATCCCCGCATGTAGTCTTTTTCAGATACTTGGGTCAGATTGGGCGACCATGATTCTATCTCGCTTTTGGGGTTCTCCAGTGAGAAGTATGACTTAGTCGCGTTACCTGCCAGCTTTACTTCCTTATTAACGCCTCGCAGTCCCATAGCATTTGTAGCATCAAAAGCAATGATGCCACCAGGAAATTTCTTGGCCATAGCGCAGAAAAGACGCTTTACCTGCTCTTTTTCAAAATAGTAAAACAACCCGCCGCCAATAAAAGCAATACCATCCTGTGGTTTAAAATCAATTGCGTCAAACCACGAAAAGTCATTCAGGTCACAGGCAATATTTGTTTCGTTAATGCCTGCAGGGATATGCTTTTCCCTTAGCGCGATAACATCCGGCATGTCAAGGTTATACCATGGGTTACTCTCATTCTTTAATTGCTCGCGCAAGGTTGACAGACCCGCTCCAAGCTCACAGACTGCTGCGTGCGGGTGATCTTCTAAATAGCGGCCTATTTCACAGGAAAAATCATACTGACGAACCGCGCAGTTCAGATAGGCATACTCCAGCTTATATAGCTTGCTCTTTGACAAATCAACATTCAACTCTCGAAGGATGCGTTCCGCACAGTGATCTGGAAACAAATTAGTGTATTTTTTTTCTGCAAGCATTCGTCCCCATAATGGAATGCAAAGGGTATACTGAACCGTATTTTCCTTAAAATCTTTATTCATTCTAAATCTCCAGTTAAGGCTTTTCATCATTTTAACTTTTATTCCGTTATGGCTGAATGAGCTTCCCGTTTGTTTACTTAGTCCCCATTATCGGCGCACACAATTAAACGTTAAATTTTTTAAAATATACCATGATTATATTTGATTTGCGCCAACACCATGATGATAAGACCTGCAACAAAGCAAATACCAAAAGCAATCCAACCGTATGCGGTCCCGGATACAAAATCTATAATACCTGTTAAGAACATTCCTGTTCCCATCATGATCATTGCTTTACCCATTTTTTCTGTATATGGTTTTTTATCTATTTCTGTAACCTTTGTATAATGATAGTCATGTATCAGCGTTATCTGCTCCTTTTTCCATATTCTCCACCCCAGAAAACCAAATAAACTTCCCAAAGCTATCATTAAAATTAATTCAAACAAAAATTTTGCCACCTCCATAAATTTCTGTTTGTTTTCGTAAGAATCGACACACCTGCCTTAAATAGCAATATTCGTAATGTAATTGAAATTATTATATAACAAAGCAAACTTTTTGCAAACTTTTTAAGTTGATCAAAAAGCAAAAGACTAGAACTTTTGCAATTGTTTTCTGTAAGAAATTATGGTTCTCTCAAAACAATCTTCTGCTTTTGATCTTATCTATGCAAATAATCCCGGTTCAATTGAGGTGTTACCAAACAGCAGAGTGTAAATTAAACAGCTGATAATGCTCAATCCATCAATGGTTGCTTACTTTTTCAGAACTGGACACGCATTTTGAACGGCTGTATGAGGATAACGTATCGGGGAAGATCAACGACGAGCGGCTTGCCAAAATGTCCAAGAATTGTGAACAGGAGCAGGGAGAGAACGCCGCCAAAGTCAAGGCACTCAAATCGGAGTTGCGGAAAGTAGGCGGACAACTCATGACCGCCGATAATTTCTTGGAGACGATTCGTCGATATACCAATGCTCGGGAACTTTCACAGCGGATGGTAACGGAGTTGATTGACCATATCGACGTATATCATGCCGAGAATGTCGGCGGGCAGACTGTTCAGCGCATTACCATTTTTTACAACTGTATCGGAGCCTTTACCGTGCCGGAGCACGAGAGCATCCCGGAAGCGGATGTACGCTTAAAAACGAGAAAAGGAGTAGCACTAAGCTACTCCCAAGCAAAAGCCGGATAAAAAACGGAGTGTCCTTATAAGGACACTCCACATGGTGCGAGAGGCGGGACTTGAACCCGCATGAACGTTTAATGGTTCACAAGAACCTGAATCTTGCGCGTCTGCCAATTTCGCCACTCTCGCGACTCAGCTTGTATATCTTATCATACGATTCTGCACTTGTCAACCTTTTTATTCATTTTTTTAAAAGCGCACAGTTTGTAAATTCGAGATTTTGAAATAGAAAAATCCAGCATGTCGGCGAGGAATCAGAGAGAAATTTATTACTGATTCCCCGCGCCCGATTTGTTTTATCTGAGCTTTTTGCTATAAGGGTCAAACGGGATTCCAATGCACATGATTACTCCGAATATTATTAAATAGTAAACGACCGACATTCCATGCGCGATACATGCTGCAATCATCATGAACACGCAGCCCAAAATAGCAAATGTCGGCATGACAAACCGATTGAATACATTCAGTTCTTTTTCTTTCAGGAGAAGAAGCAGAAAAATGGGAATATAGCCGGCGTACAGCGTGATGATTGGTAGTTCCGAGGTATCGAAGCAGAACGGCCCGAACCAAGGCTTTGCCTGAAGAACAGCACCAAAGAAATAAAGCAGCCAGACACCGCACAGCAAAAGACCCAAGATCGAGGAGTTGCCGGGCATATTGGTAACAGGATCCACTTGACTGAATACTTTCGGCATGGGACCGGAACCGCGGACAGCCAGAGAATACATTCCTCTGGTGCATCCGAGCATCAGGCCGTTCAGCGTTCCGAGACAGGATATGATGACAAAAACAAAAATCAGGGATCCGCCGACCGGACCGAATATCTTCCGGAAAGCAAGCTCTGCTCCAGCCTGACCGTTTTTCATCAATGTTTCCGTCGGTACAACTCCCGCGAGGCCGATGTAATAACAAACATAGACGGCGACTACAATCAGTGAACCCCAGATCAGGGCTCTCGGAAGATTTTTTTTGGAATCTTTCAGCTCGGAGTTAATCGATGTGGCGATAATCCAGCCTTCATATGCGAATGCGACCGCAACAACGGATGCGAACAAGCCCCCGCCTGTGCTGGAGCCGCTTTCTGCGGCCTGTGTGAAATTCTGCACTGTCATGCCGTTGGAAAGACCGATCAAAGTGCCGGCAACCGCCATTAAGAGCAGCGGAATGAGCTTGATGACAGTAGTTGTAACCTGAAATTTTCCCGCGAGAACAGGGGACAGTGCGTTCAGGGCATAACTGCCGACTAAATAAAAGCAGGTGATCGTCATGCAGGGTCCCCCCGTAATATCCCAGCCCAGCAATACGCAGGTAAACCGGGCGGAAACCCATGCCAGCACGGAAGTCAGGGTAGGATTATAAATCGTAGCCATGAACCATCCGACGTAGTAGCCGTATCTTCTTCCGACCGTCATTTCCGCGTAGTCGACAATGCCGTTTACCTTTTCGTACTTTGTGGCCATGGTTGCAAATGTATAGGAGCAGACGATCATAATGAAACCCACAATCAGCCAAGCGGCGATCCCCATCGGCATATTGCCGCCCGTTGCCTTCAGAACCGCCTCTGCTTTAAAAAATACACCGCTTCCAATTACAATTCCAACAACCATTGCAATGGCTGTCAACAAACCGTACTTTTTTTTCAAAGTACTTTCCATAAACTTTTTCCTCCCTTAGCTCCCGCTCGTTTCCTAAAAAAGATCGACGGGGTTAACCTTTTTAAGTATATCAATTTAAATCGCTAAAAACAATTGAAATATTCTATATTTATCCGTTTAATTTAACTCTGAATTAAATATGGAAAGAGGTCCGCTCTTTTCGTCTGGCAGAGCTGTTGCCATTCGGCAAGGCCTGTTTGTGGAAAGGCTTTCTTCTCGCGGTTATTGCTTGAATTTGATCTTGCCAAAGATTGGGACCGAAGGTATGATAAACAAGTATGCGTAAATCTGCAATAGAAAGAGAGGATACCATGAAAAGAATGAAACAGAGATCTTTCTGGGCTTTAACGATCCTGATTGTCCTGGCTGTCGCGGCGGTAATTTCCATGCAGCCGCAGAAGGGAGTGACGGCGGGCCTTACTTCACCGAAACCGTCGGAACGGCGCAACGAGCTGTCGGTGTACTACCTTGACGTCGGGCAGGGGGATTCCGAATTCATTGAGCTGCCGGACGGGCGCAATATGCTGATTGATGCCGGAAACCCGGAAAACGGGGGCCAGATTACCCGCTTTCTGGACACACAGTCGATTAAGAAAATCGATTATCTGGTGGCGACGCATCCTCACGCGGATCATATCGGCGGAATGTCGAGGGTGGTTCAGTCCGTTGATATTGGTTCCGTTTATATGCCAAAGGTGTCAGCGACAAGTAAAACTTTTGAGAATTTGCTGTCCTCCATTCAAAAAAAGGGGCTGCAAATCCAAACAGCCCGGGCCGGTGTTACCCTGTTGGACCGCGGCGATCTGAAAGCCGTACTCGTCGCGCCGGTTGGAAGCGGATACAACGATTTGAATCAGTATTCCGCCGTGATCAAGCTGTCTTATGATAACACGTCTTTCCTTTTTATGGGGGATGCCGGTGCGCAGTCGGAAAAGGAGATAACGGCCGATGTCCATGCGGACGTGCTAAAGGTAGGGCACCATGGCAGCGATACGGCTTCAACGGAGGCCTTTTTAAAACGGGTCTCACCGCGATATGCGGTGATTGAGGTTGGAAAAGATAATTCATACGGTCATCCGGCGGAATCGACACTGAAAAAGCTACGGCGAATCGGCGCTGAAACTTACCGTACCGACGAGGACGGAACCATAAAAATTCAGTCCGATGGGAACAACATAACGGTTGAGAAGCATGTGCCCGGCATGGAAGAAGCGGACGCGCCCATGCGGCCCGCAGCTTGAGAAAGGGGAGAGCGAGATGGAAGCGGTGGTTGAAAGGTTTGAAAAAGATCAATGTATCCTTGAATTTGAGGATGGGCGGCTGATTCCATTTCCCAGAAATCTTCTGCCCGAGGAGGCGCGGGAGGGGGATGTGCTGGACCTGAGATTTAAAATCAATCGTGAACGAACCGCCGCAAGACGCGAGAAGATACAAAACATGATGGATGACATTTGGCTGGACTGACCCGACGGAGGGTTTCCTCCGCAATGCTTTTCTGGAAAAATTGAAAAGATCTGGAAAACATTCATTGGGATTACCAAAAAAGCAGATGTCTGCCAAATATTTTTCTTGCTTTGAGGAAGAAAAATTACTATAATTCTCCAAAATAATTAAATTTAAGCAATATTCCTTTCTGCTATTTCCTGTCTCTTTTTGGCTTATAAAATAGTAGCACTGACCTGAATTCCCAAAAATTCGGGTCCGAACTTAACAGCAGAAAGGGAATGAAAAGTGAAAAAGCAGTATCGCATTCTAAGCATGGTTTTGACTCTGACGCTGATTTTTTCCGTGTTTACCGGAAATTTGGCGTTTGCGGAAGAAACCGCATCATCGGTCATTTCACTCAATGATTTTGACTCGGTGACAACAGTCGAAAAATACAGCAGAACCACTTATGAAATCGAAATTGACCAGCCGGAAGTTCAACTGGAGGCTTCGTCCAGCGACGAATCCGTTTTAAAGGTCTCTCTGCAAGAAGAATCGGGAGACTCAGGCTACTATACGCTGGTTCTGGAAGGATGGGAAGAGGGGGAAGCGACCATAACCCTGACCGCTTCCGACGGAACGACGGTTGCCAAAACCATTACGGTTGAGGACACCGGTTATGAATGGGATTACACCGCCGAAGCGGACCAGACGGAAGATTTTACTCTTCCCTCCGGAAACAGCCGCTACATAAAGATTCATTATGAAAATCTTGATGCGGATACCTTTACTTATCCGACCCTTGTGACCGATCAGCCGGATGACTTTAATGTTACGCTGGAAGGCTCCGACGGCAACGACTTTTTCTATCGGGTCGACGCAACGGGAAACGACGGAGCGACGGGTACGCTTTCTCTTGGCAGTTCCGATTATGTCATTCCCAAAAAGCTGTGCGATGTCACGATTGCGGAAAACAGCGACCTCAGTATGGATACGAAATCCACTTATGTCTGCAGCCTTTTTGACAGCTATCATTTTGTCGTCCGCACAACCTCCGCTGCCGCTCCGGAAGTGACGGCAGGCAACGACAACGTGTCGATTACCCCGGTGGGTAAGGTGGAAGGCGGATATGAATATGTCATGGATGCCGATCATGAAGGCACTTCTTTAATACAGGCGACTCTGAACGGAGAAACCGCCGGCTTTGCGGTTACCGTGAATTACGACAGTAAGCCTTCTGTTTCCTTTGACGCGCCGAAAGAAGTTTCCGTTGAGCGCGGAAAAACCTACACCTATAAATTTTCCATCATGGGCGGCGGGACGCCGTCGTTTGTACCGGATCAGGACGGGGTGTTTTCCGTGCAGTCCGTGCGCAAGGATGGAATTGACTATTATTGTACGGTCGCCGCGACCGGCGCGGTCGGCGCAAGCGCCAATCTGCTGGTTTCTTTTCCGGATATCGGAGAGGATGACGATACCGTTAACGCGGGCAAATTCTCTGTGACGGAACCGGTCGGCGTCAAATCCGATACCAACAATGATTTCTCTCTTGCGAAAGGTTCCAGCTATGTGTTCCGCATTACCGGGGCGACCGGATTTTATGCCGCTTCTTCCGGCGTGTTCTCTGTGTCAAAATTGAGCACCTCCGGCAACGAAACGTTATATAAAATTACCGCGACCGGCGACGTCGGGCAGGGCGCCGGGTTTTACATGAATGCTCCGGGCCGCGTACCTCTGAAAGTTTGTGCCGTTACGGTCGCTCCCGTGAAGATTACCTCAGACACAAACGATGATTTCGAGCTTGCGGCGGGAGCCGGTTACCAGTTTAAAATCACCGCGCCCGGCGTTAAGTCCATTCAGTTTAACGCGGGGTCTTCCAAGGTGGTTGCGCCTGTTTTTGTAAGGCATGTCGGCAATGATTTTTATTACAAAATTACCGCGGTTGGAAAACCGGGTGAGCAGACCGGCATTTACGCTTCTGTAAAGGGACAGGATGCGAAAAAAATCTGCGTTGTGACGGTTGGCCGGATTCAGCTGAAATCAGACACCAACAATAATTTCAGCCTTGCCGCGGGGGCCGGATATCAGTTTAAGATCACGGCGCCGGGAGCGTCATCCGTCAATTTTGGGTCCGGCTCGTCCGGGGTCATTCAGACATATTTTGTCAAACGCGTTGGAAACGACTTTTTCTTTAAGGTTGTCGGCACCGGGAGTTCCGGTCAGCAGACCGGTATCTACGCCTCCGTTCCCAATCAGGATGCGAAGAAAATATGTGTCATCACCATTCAATAAGACAAAATTAGCCGAGAAGCCGCTCGCTTGCAGTTTGCAGGCGCGCGGCTTTTCTATCAGTTATTTTGGTTAAATGCCCGAAACTGATTGCTTTTTTCTGAAAAATCCTGTAGGATAAAAGAATCTTTGAATCTAAAAATCGGTGCGAAAATTTGCCGCCGGGGAAAACGCGGTAACGAACCGGAATCTGATCTGCAGGAGGATGCTAAATGGGTTATCATATTCATATGCTTTATTTCAGCGCAACTGGGACAACGGAGAAAATTGTTCACAGGGTTGCCGAAAAACTGAACGGAGAAATCGGGGATTCCACCGTAAACCGTGTGGATTTCACGCTTCCGCAGGAAAGGGAAAAAAGCTGTTCGTTCGGGAAAAACGATCTGGTGATCGCGGGCGTTCCGGTCTATGCGGGAAGAGTTCCGAACGTATTGCTCAAATACATAAAATCGATCCGCGGAAACGGCGCGCTGGCCGCGGCGATCGTGCTGTACGGGAACAGGGACTATGAGGATGCGCTGATTGAACTGCGCGACCTGTTGTTGGAGGACGGCTTTCACGTGATCGCGGGCGGGGCATTCATCGGAGAGCACTCCTTTTCCCGCGTCCTGGCAAAGGGCCGGCCGGATGAAAAGGATTTGGCACTGGCGGACAAATTCGCGGATCTGATTTCTCAAAAAATAGAATCCGGCATGACGGCTGCGGTTGAGGTGAAAGGGAATACACCGTATCGCAGCTATTACAAGCCGAAAGATGAGCAGAAGAATCCGGTGGATATTCGAAAGGTGAAACCAAAAACAAAAGGAAACTGTACGCACTGCATGACCTGCGTGAACGTATGTCCAATGGGCTCCATCAGCGCGGACGATCCGTCCGTCCTGACGGGAATCTGTATTAAATGCGGCGCGTGTATAAAAAAGTGCCCGGTTGGTGCAAAATATTTCGACGACCCCGATTTTTTGAGGCACAAAACAGAAATGGAAGTCGGGCTGACGGCTAGGAAAGAGCCTGAATTGTTCTAGATCGTTGGAAATACAACGGACTTGACTCTGAGATTCCGGTATAATAGGGCTATCAAATCAAATGATACCGGAGGATAGGATCATGATTCGGAAAATAATTAAAATTAAGGAAGAACTGTGCAACGGCTGCGGGCTTTGCGCCCAGGCCTGCCAGGAGGGAGCCATCGCCATGGTTGGCGGCAAAGCACGGCTTGTCAGGGAAGATTACTGCGACGGTCTGGGCAACTGCCTTCCGGCCTGCCCGGCAGGTGCAATTACGTTTGAAGAGCGGGAAGCACCCTCATTTAACGAAGCCGCGGTGAAAGAGGCAAAATCGGGTTTGCCCGCGGCTTCCGGCGGCTGCCCGGGCAGCATGGTTAGAACTCTTCGCCGACCTGCCGTACGGGAAAATTCGCAGCCTTCACAGGCGGGTCCTTTGGGCCCGGTGGAAAGCGAGCTGACCCAGTGGCCCGTCCAGATCAAGCTGGTACCGACCCGCGCTCCCTGGCTGGATAACGCTAATCTTTTAATCGCAGCCGACTGCACCGCCTATGCTTACGGTGATTTTCACCGCCGCTTTTTGAAAGATCATATCGTGATGGTCGGCTGCCCCAAGCTGGATGAAGGCGATTATGCGGAAAAGCTGACTGAAATCCTGAAAAACAACAGAATTCGCAACATTCATGTTCTCCGCATGCAGGTGCCGTGCTGCGGAGGGATAGAAAACGCCGTGAAACGGGCTTTGCGGGACTGTGGAAAGATGATTCCCTGGCAGGTGACGGTTCTTTCGCCGGACGGCAGAATTGTGGAAGATTAAAGGCTGAACGGAAAAAGCGAAGTGAAAGATGAATATGGACTATGATGCTTTAAAAAAGATTCCTTTGTTTCAGGGAATTCAACCGGAAGAGCTCAGGCAGATGCTTTCCTGCCTGCACGCGAAGCGCAAATCGTATGCAAAACAGGAAATGATTCTGCTGGAGGGACAGCCCGCTTCTTTTGTGGGAATCGTTCTGTCAGGAAGCGTATTGATTTTAAAAGAGGATTACCGGGGAAATCGGATGATTATTGCGGAAGCGACCGCGGGGCAGCTGTTTGCGGAAGCTTTTTCCTGCGCGGAGATTGACCGTCTCCCGGTTACGGTGGTCAGCGCGGAGGACAGTTCGGTCCTGTGGATCGATTACCGCCGCGCGGTTTCCGTCTGCTCTTCCGCCTGCGGCTTTCATTCCAGACTGATTCAGAATATGCTCCGGATCCTCGCCTTCAAAAATATTCTGCTGAGCCGTAAGATCGAGTACCTGTCCAAACGGACGACCCGGGAAAAACTGCTGGCTTTTCTGGCAGATCAGGCGGGAGGAACCCGCGGAGAAGAGTTTTCGATTCCATTCAGCCGCCAGGAGCTCGCCGATTATCTTTGCGTTGACCGCAGCGCGCTTTCCGCCGAGCTTGGCAAGCTTCAGCGGGAAGGCATCCTGAAGTTCCACAGGAATCGGTTTCTGATTTGCAGAACCGAAGTTCAGAACAACAGCTAAAATATGCGCGGAGAGCGGCCGGACTGTTTCTGTTCAGAGACGGTTTGGCCGCTGTTTTATGTAAATTTCTATGGTGGAAAGCTCCAATCCGGTGTATAATAAATCATTACCAATTCAGGCCTCGGGCGGAAGGGAAACAGCAGAATGCGCTTTGCTTTAATTAGAAAGGGGATTTTTTTCCCCTATGCGAATCTTTCGCGCGAGATTTACATCTTGTTTGCGGCGAGGATCGTCACTTGTCTGGGGGGATTTATCCAGCCTCTGTTGACGCTGATTCTGACGCAAAAACTGGGCTTTTCGGCTGCCGAAACGGGCAGCTTTTCCGCTTTGCTGATTTTAACGCAGGCTCCCGCCGTGATCCTGGGAGGAAAGCTTACAGATCGGGTCGGACGGAAAACAATTCTGGTATCCTGCCAGATTGCGGGGTCGTTTTTCTATCTCGTCTGCGCCTTGTTCCCTTACAAATTTCTAATCGTTCCATGCATTATGCTGGCGGCGGATCTGTATACGGCGGCGGCGCCCGCCTATGAAGCGATGACGGCCGATCTTTCTACCCCTGAAAACCGGCAGGCGTCCTATTCGCTGATCTATCTGGGCATTAATATCGGCTTGGCGGTCAGCCCGCTGTTTGCGGGGCTGCTTTTTCAAAACTATTTGCGTTTGATGTTTTTTCTCGACGGAGCGACCACGCTTGTTTCGACGCTGATTATCATTTTCGCGATTCGGGAACCCGACTGGAAGGAACGCTCCAAAAGCTCCGGACAGGAACAGCGCCGGGGGGATATCTCTGCTTTTCGGCTTCTGCGGCTGTTTCCGGGACTGCTTTTTGTCATACTTCTCACTTTTGCCTATACTTTTACCTATTCCCAGTGGAGTTTTCTTCTGCCGCTGCAGTTCGGTGACTTTTACGGGAGGAGCGGGGCGGTCAATTACAGCATGATGACGGCGCTCAACTCCCTCACGGTCGTATTGTTTACCTCCGTCCTGACCGGATTGACGAAGCGCCGCCGCCCGCTTCGCGTAATTGCGCTGAGCGGCGCGGTTTTCAGCGTGTCTTTTCTCATGTTTGCGCTGGTGCGTTCCATGCCGCTCTTTCTGATGGCCGGAGTAATTTTTACATTCGGAGAAATTATGGAAAGCATTCATCTAAGGCCGTACCTGGCTAATCATACTCCGCCGCAGTACCTCGGAAGAATCAATTCGTTTGCCATGTTCGTTCAGGGGACCGGAAATGCAATGGGGCCGCTGCTGGCGGGGTGCATCCTGGCGCCGGCGGGCTATCGCTTTACCTGGATGTTTCAGGCGGTATTTGTGTTTTTGGGCGCCATAGGCATGTTTGCATTGGACAGAAAGGAGAAGCGGCCCAAAGAATGTCCGCCGCAGACCGGATCCGCTGAGCTGATGAATAACGTTGAAACGCTTTCCTGACGGACGGAAAGATACCGCTCGTTTTTGTCGGTTTGCATTATAAAAGGAAATACAGCTTGACAAATCAATCCAGCCGTGATATAAAGTTAGATAAACAAACTAACTAGATAAAGGAGGGAACGTTTATGCTGGATTCGTTTGAAAGAGAACTCAACGAACTTCTGGTGGATACGTTCCGTTCCATCCTCAAAGTAGAGGAAGATACACTCAAAAGCACACGGATTGACCTGTCCATCAGCGAACTGCATCTTTTGGAAGCTGCCGGAAAAAATCGGGATCAGGGAAGAACCATCAGTGAACTTGCGCAGGAGCTTGACATCACGCTGCCGTCCGTTACCATCGCAATCAATAAACTACTAAAAAAAGGTTATGTTAAAAAGGTAAAAAGCGGGGATGATGCCAGAATGGTTTTTGTTGTTCTGACAAAACTGGGTCGGAAAGTGGATAATGCACACCGCTATTTTCACAGGCAGATGGTTCGAAAGGTCAGTTCGGAATTGTCTGAAGAAGAAAAACAAATACTGGCGCGCGGGATTACCAAGCTTGATGATTTCTTTAAAATGAAAAGCGCGGAAATGGAGAAATGAATGAGTTTTACAATCACGGGAACCGGAAGCTGCCTTCCCGCATTGTCCGTTCATAACAACGACTTCGTCGGCATTGTGGAGACGAGCGATGAATGGATTTCCACACGGACGGGAATCAGAAGGCGCCACTTTTTAAAAGAAGAGAGTCTTCGCCAAATTGCTGCGGAGGCGGCGCGCAGGGCTTTGGAAGATTCGGGTACGGATGCCGCCAAGATCGACCTGATTCTCTGCGCCACGGTCCAGGGGGAGGATGTTTCGCCGTCCCTTGCCTGCCTGGTTCAGGAGGATCTTGGGGCCGGATGCCCGGCGTTTGACATGAACGCGGGCTGCACGGGATTCCTTTATGCTCTGGATACCGCCGCGGCTTATTTTCGGGCCGGGATGGCGGAGCACATTCTGATTGTCTGCGCGGAGCAGCTCTCCCGTTTTCTGGACTGGAAAGACAGGAGCACATGCGTTCTGTTCGGTGACGGGGCCGGAGCAGTGGTCCTTTCAAAAGGCGATTCGCTTCTGGCAGTTCAGATCGGCGCCCGGGGGCAGCGGGAAAATCTGAATATTCCGGGCTTGAGTGCCTCGGGGCCTTTCTGGGATGAAGCGGAGGCCAGGGGGAGCCTTATCCATATGAACGGGCGTGAAATATTTAAATTTGCCGTTACAACCGTGCAGAATGAAATTGAAACGTCTGTCCGGAAGGCTGGAATCGCTGTGGACGATGTGGACTATTTCCTGCTGCACCAGGCGAACGGCCGGATTATTGAGTCCGCGAGGACACGGCTGCATCAGCCGGAGGAAAAGTTTCCGGTTAATTACGCGGAATGCGGGAACACCTCCTCGGCAAGCATCCCTGTTTTGCTGGACGAACTGAACCGAAACCGGCGCCTCAGAAAGGGAGACACTCTGCTCCTTTGTGCGTTTGGCGCCGGACTGACCTGGGGTTCCTGCGTCATCCGCTGGAACAAAGACTGACCGTAAATGATTGGAGGAAATTTATGATGGTATTTGAGAAAGTTGCAAAGATTCTGGCCGAACACAAGGAAATCGAGGTTTCGGAAATTCATCCGGAAAGTACGCTGGAAGAGCTTGGACTCGACTCGCTGGATACAGTCGATCTGATTATGCAGTTTGAGGACGAGTTTAATGTTTCTCTTGAAATGGACGAAAAGATCAAAACAGTCGGCGATATTGTAAAACTGATTGAAGACAATATGGAGTAACGAAATGATACACACACCGCTTTGTGACCTTTTAGGAATCCGATATCCCATTCTTCAGGGAGGCATGGCCTGGATTGCCGACGCATCACTGGCTTCGGCGGTTTCGAATGCCGGCGGGCTTGGAATCATTTCCGCCATGAACGCGGATGATGAATGGTTAAGAACAGAAATCCGAAAAGCAAGGGAAATGACCGACCGTCCGTTCGGGGTCAACATTATGCTGAGAAGCCCGTTTGTGGAAAAAGTCGCCCGTGTTGTGGCGGAAGAGCGAATTCCCGTTGTGACAACGGGCGCGGGGGACCCGACCCGTTATATGGAGCAGTGGGGAAAAGCCGGGATCCGCGTTTTGCCGGTTGTCGCTTCCATTGCCGTCGCGCGGCATGTGGAACGCGCCGGAGCCGCGGCGGTTATCGCGGAAGGCGGCGAGTCCGGGGGACACGTGGGGGATCTGACCACGATGGTTCTGGTGCCTCAAATCTGCGATTCGGTCGGAATCCCGGTGATTGCCGCGGGTGGAATCGCCGACGGCCGGGGAATCGCGGCTTCGTTTATGCTCGGCGCGGTCGGTGTGCAGGTTGGAACCCGTTTTCTTGCCGCCCGTGAATGCACCGTTCATCAAAATTATAAAAACAGAATTCTGAAAGCAAAGGATATCAGCACCGTTACCACCGGAAAACGGCTCGGCCATCCGGTCCGGTGTTTGAAAAACGCATTTTCCCGCGATTTTCTCGCGAAGGAATACGACCCGTCGGTTGACAACGAAGAACTGGAAGTATTGGGTGTCGGCGCTCTGCGTCTTGCCGCCCGCGAGGGGGACGAGAAAAACGGATGCTTTATGGCGGGTCAGGCCGCGGCTTTGGTGACAAAGGAACAGCCGGCGGAAGAGATCATTACGGAAATGTTTACTCAGGCGGAGCGAATTCTGAGCGGAGGGACAAAATGGGTCGGATAGCAGTTGTCTTTGCCGGTCAGGGAGCACAGCACACCGGAATGGGAAAAGAGCTTTACGGTGTTTCTCAGGCGGCCAGGTCGGTGTTTGAAATGGCGGAGCGCATTCGGCCCGGTACCCTGCGCCAGTGTTTTGACGGCACCAAGAAGGAGCTTTCCGAAACCGTAAACACACAGCCATGCGTTTTTGCAGTTGACCTTGCCTGTGCCGCCGCGCTGCGCGAAGCCGGTGTTGAGGCAAACGGAGCGGCGGGCTTCTCTTTGGGAGAAATTGCCGGCCTTGCGTTTACCGGTATTCTGTCGGCAGAGGACGCGTTCCGCCTCGTCTGCCGAAGGGCGGAACTTATGGAGCAATGCTCCCGGAACAGGCCCGGTTCCATGGCTGCTGTTTTGGGGTTGGAAAATGAGAAGGCGGAATATGTCTGCAAGAAAGCCGGAGCCTGGCCGGTGAACTACAACTGCCCCGGCCAGCTGGTAGCCGCGGGAAAAGCGGATGCGATCGCGGCACTTCGGGGGTTTTCTGCCGAAGCGGGCGGCAAGGCGGTCCGTCTTGCCGTATCGGGGGCGTTCCATTCCCCGCTGATGTCCGATGCTTCGGACGGTCTGGCAAAGGAGCTCACGCAATATACGCTGCGAACACCCGTGATGCCGCTCTATTCCAATGTTACGGCGCAGCCTTACGGAGCCGGTGCGGCGGAATTGATTGCCCGTCAGGCAAAAAGTCCGGTGCTTTGGCAGAAAACCATAGAAAACATGATCTCAGACGGCTTTGATCTTTTTATTGAGGTCGGCCCGGGTACCACGCTTTGCGGGTTGATTCACAGAATTTCGACGAAGGTTGCTGCGGTCGCTGTGAAAAATCCTGACAGCCTTGAAGAGGCGGTGCGGATGATATCGGAGGGAAAACATGCTTAAGGATAAAACGGCGGTGATTACCGGCGCTTCCCGTGGAATCGGGAAGGAAATCGCTCTGAAATTCGCGGGCGAAGGCGCGGACATCGCCGCAATCTATTCCGGAAACCGTGACGCCGCGGAAGAGCTCTGCGCGCAGATTCGGGCGCTTGGCAGAAAAGCGTCTTCCTATCGCTGTGACGTTTCCAATTTCGAAGCTGTGAAAGAGACAGTTAAGCAGATCAAAACTGATTTTAACGGATTCGACATCCTGGTCAATAACGCCGGGATTACGATCGATCGGCTGGTTCCTCAAATGAAGGAAGAGGAATTTGAACGGGTGCTGAATGTAAATTTAAAAGGCGCTTTTCACATGATTCAGCAGACATATATGGTTTTCGCCAGAAAACACGGAGGAAAAATCATCAATATCGCATCGGTTTCCGGATTGACCGGAGCCGTGGGACAGGCAAATTATTCCTCCGCTAAGGCCGGCCTGATCGGTCTGACCAAATCGGTCGCAAGAGAACTTGCCGGGCGGAACGTGACCTGCAATGCAATAGCGCCCGGCCTGATTGATACCGCGATGACGAGGGAAATGAATCAGGAGGCAAGAGAGAAGATTCTGGAATCCATCCCGATGAAACGAATGGGTCAGGCGGGAGATGTTGCCAATCTTGCACTTTTTCTCGCTTCCAACCTTTCCGGTTATATTACCGGTGAAGTGATTCGGGTGGACGGCGGCCTTTGCATGTAAGGCAGGCCGGGAAAGGAGCAATCATGGCGGAGTGGACGGGAGCCGACTTTCATATCGGCAAACTAAAAGTACAAGCGCCTGTGGTCCAGGGCGGCATGGGAATCGGAATTTCCATGAGCGGACTCGCTTCCGCGGTTGCGAACGAGGGCGGCATCGGAGTGCTTTCGGCGGCCGGCGTCGGTGTTCTGGGCGGAGGCAGCGGAAAATTTTCCGAGGACCGCGCGGGGCTTCAGGCAGAAATTGCGAAGGCGCGTTCCCTAACAAAGGGCGTTTTGGGCGTCAATATCATGGTTGCGCTGACCAATTTCGAAGAGATGGCGCGCACGGCAATGGAAGAAAAAATTGATGTGATTTTTGCAGGGGCCGGTTTGCCTTTGCGTCTTCCGGATTTTCGTCCGGAGGGATGCAAAACCAAGCTGGTGCCGATCGTTTCTTCCGCCCGGGCGGCGGACCAGATCGCCAGATGGTGGCAGAAACGCTATCGGTATATTCCGGACGCTTTTGTGGTGGAAGGCCCGAAAGCGGGCGGTCATCTGGGCTTTCATCCGGAGCAGATCAACGATCCGGACTATCGACTGGAAAAGATTATTCCCGAGGTTGTCGCGGCCGTGCGGCCTTATGAACAGACGGCGGGCCGAAACATTCCGGTCATTGCCGCCGGCGGGATTTTTACCGGCGAGGATATTTACCGCTTTTTACAGCTCGGCGCGTCCGCGGTGCAGATGGCGACAAGGTTTGTCGTGACCGAGGAATGCGATGCTGACATCCGTTTCAAGCAGGCTTTTGTCAATTGTCGGGACGAGGACATTGAAATTATCAAAAGTCCGGTTGGAATGCCCGGAAGGGCAATTCGCAATGACTTTTTGAAAAGTGCCGCGGAAGGCGGGAAAAAACCGAAAAACTGTCCCTACCACTGCATTACCTCCTGCCGTCAGGAAAAGGGGGCTTATTGTATTACCGCCGCTCTGGTCAACGCGTGCAGGGGAAACCTTGAAAACGGATTTGTGTTTATCGGGGCAAACGGGGGCAGAGTTCGCGAAATTACAACGGTGCACAAACTGATGGAAGAACTGGCCTGTCAATACCGGGAAACGGTTGTTCACAATCAGGTCACCTGAATCGAGAAAAATACAATGCTTGCCGAAAAAGGAGTCTGAAGATGAGAAGAGTAGCCGTAACGGGACTCGGCGTGGTTTCCCCGGTCGGAAACCGTGTGGAGGATTTCTGGAACAGCCTGACGGCCGGAACCTGCGGCGTCGGGTTTATCACGAAATTTGACGCGTACGATTTTAAAGTGAAAATTGCCGCGGAGGTAAAGGACTTTGACCCCCTGTGCTGTATGGAAAAAAGCGATATCCGCAGGACGGACCTGTTTTCGCAGTTTGCTCTTTCCGCGGCGGACCAGGCCATGCAGGACAGCGGATTGACCGGGATTGATCCTCGTCGCCTCGGCGTTTATGTAGGCTCCGGCATCGGCGGCATCCACACGATTGTGGAAGAGACGGAAAAGCTTCTAAACAGGGGACCTTCGCGCATTTCGCCGTATTTCATTCCAAAGATGATCGGCAATATGGCGGCGGGCAATATTGCCATCCGCTACAACGCGCAGGGGCCGTGCCTTCCGATTGTTACGGCGTGCGCGACTTCATCCCATACGGTTGGAGAGGCGTTCCGCGCGATTCAATACGGTTACGCGGATGCGATTCTCGCCGGCGGAGCGGAAGCTTCCGTCGTCCCGCTTGCCGTTGCCGGATTCATCAACTGCATGGCGCTTTCCACGAAAAATGATCCGCTCAATAGCTCCATCCCATTCGACAAAAGAAGGGACGGTTTTGTCATCGGCGAAGGGGCGGGAATCCTGGTTCTGGAAGAGTATGAACACGCGGTGTCGCGCGGTGCGAAAATATATGCGGAAGTTACCGGCTACGGCAACACCTGTGACGCATATCATCCGACCGCGCCGCATCCGGAGGCGCGGGGAGGCACGGAAGCGATTCGCCTTGCCTCGGAAGAATCCGGTATCGGCGAAAAAGATGTTCTCTATATCAACGCGCACGGCACCGGGACGCCCCTCAATGACAAGACGGAAACGCTTGCCATTAAAAAGGCGCTTCCGGAGCTTGCGAAAAAGGCCTATGTCAGTTCCACAAAATCAATGACCGGGCACATGCTGGGAGCGGCCGGCGCGGTCGAGGCGATCGCGTCCGTACTGGCCCTTTCGACCGGAACGATTCCGCCGACCATCGGGTACCGCGAGCCCGACCCGGACTGCGACCTGAACTGCGTGCCCAATCAAGCGGTAAATGCACGGCCGACTTTCGCTCTTTCCGTGTCCCTTGGATTCGGCGGTCATAACGCCTGCCTTGCATTTCGAAAAGGAATGGAGTTGAATCCGTCATGATGGATTTGAAACAGGTTCGCGCACTGGCACAGATACTGAAAGAAAATGATCTGAGCGTTTTGGAGTTCAGCTGCGGAGAGGACAAAGTCAAATTGGAACGGCAGTCCGCCGTTTCCTCGCTGCCGCCTGTGCCCATGAATTCGGCTGCACCGCTCATGCCCCCGGCGGAAACGGCGGCGGCCGGGGCAGTACAGGATTACCGCGAAATCAAGTCGCCGATGGTCGGCGTGTTTTACGCCGCGCCGTCGCCGGACTCGGAGCCCTTTATAAAAGCGGGCAGCCGTGTAAAAAAGGGCGATGTTCTTTGTGTAATTGAAGCAATGAAGCTGATGAACGAGGTCAACGCGGAACAGGAAGGAATAATTCAGGAAGTCTGCGTTGAAAACGGTCAGGTCGTCGAGTATGGGCAGACTCTTTTTAAAATCGTGTAAACCGGCGGAAACGGATCGTTCCCGCTGAGAAAATAGAGCCGCAAAGGCGGAACGGAGGAGCCTATGAATCGTGAAGAGCTGATGAAAATAATGCCCCACAGGCCGCCGATGCTTTTGATTGACGAAGCGGAAAAGGGCGCGGATGGCAAAGCGCACGGAGTTTATACGGTGCGGGGCGACGAGTGGTTTTTGCAGGGACATTTTCCGGGGATGCCGATTGTCCCCGGAGTGATTCAATGCGAAATGTTGGCGCAGACCTGCTGTGTTCTGATTGGTGACGGGCAGGAAGGCAAAACTCCGATGTTTGTGGGAATTGATAAGGTTCGTTTCCGTGGGAATATTCTCCCGGGCGACCGAATTGAAATTGTTTGTGAAATACTGAAAACCAAAGGCCCGTTCTATTTTGCAAAGGGGTCCGGAACTGTGAACGAAAAGCTCTGTGTCAGCGGAGAATTTTCGTTTGCTCTGGTTCAGACGGGGGGCGAATAGGCTTGTTTTCAAAAATATTAATTGCCAACCGCGGGGAAATTGCCGTTCGAGTGATACGAGCCTGCCGGGAAATGGGTATTTCGACGGTTGCGGTTTATTCGGAGGCGGACCGGGATGCTTTGCACGTCAGCCTGGCGGATGAGTGCTATTGCATCGGTCCGGCAAGAGCGAAGGACAGCTATCTGAACATGAGCGCCGTCTTGTCGGCCGCGGCCGCAAGCGGCGCCCAGGCCATCCATCCCGGGTACGGTCTCTTGTCGGAAAATGCGGAATTTGCCCGCCTTTGCGAAAAATGCGGGATTACATTTATCGGTCCTTCCCCCGAAGTCCTGTTCCGAATGGGGGATAAGGACGAAGCAAAACGAACGATGAAAGCCGCGTCCGTACCGGTTATTCCGGGCTCCGGCCTTGTGGAAAGCCCGGAAGAGGCGAAACAGGCCGCGGCTGAAATCGGGTACCCTCTGCTGATTAAAGCCCGCGCCGGCGGCGGAGGGCGCGGCATCAGACTGATTCAAAAGGAAAAAGAGTTTGACCGCGCGTTTTCTCAGGCGTCCGAAGAAGCCGCGAGCGCATTCGGCGACGGGGGCATGTACCTGGAAAAATACATGACCGGAGTCAAGCATGTAGAAATGCAGGTGCTGTGCGATACATTCGGGAATATCGTCTGCCTGGGCGAGCGAGATTGCTCCATGCAGAGGAAAAACCAGAAAATACTGGAGGAAAGTCCTTCACCGGCCGTCTCAGAAAGCCAGAGGGAAGAGCTTTCTCAACTGTGCGAGCGGGCGATGCGCGCGGTCGGCTACACCGGCGCGGGAACAGTTGAGTTCCTGATGGACCGGGACGGCCGTTTTTATTTTATGGAAATGAACACGCGCCTTCAGGTGGAGCATCCGGTGACGGAGATGGTAACCGGAATTGATCTGGTCAAATGGCAGATCCGCGTGGCCGCCGGCTTGCCTCTGGATTTTACCGCCAAAGAGGCTCCTTTGCGGGGGCACGCGATCGAATGCAGGATTAACGCGGAAAATCCCAAAGAAAATTTCCGACCGGGCTGCGGCAAAGTGACACTGCTGCATATTCCAGGGGGGCCTTCGGTTCGGTTTGACACGGCTCTGTATCCGGATTATTCCGTACCTCCTTTTTATGATTCCATGATCGGCAAACTGATTGTTCACGCAAAAACACGGGAAGAGGCCATTCGCAAAATGCAGGCAGCCCTTTGCGAATTGGTCATCGAGGGCGTTGACCATAACGGAGAATTCCTGCTGGAACTGCTGCAGGAAGATGCTTTCCAGTCCGGCCGCTACACCACATCTTATCTTGCCGAGCGGGGGAGCCTATGATACGCAGGGGAATTTTTAAACATCCGAAGAATGACCTGGAGGGAGAAATCGGAAGAGACCGGACTCCGGGTCCGTCCGTGCCGGAAGAGCTTTGTGTAACTTGCCCGACTTGCCGCAAAATGCTGTTTCGCGACGCGCTTGCAGAGAGCAGCTATGTCTGCCCGCACTGCGGCTGGCACTTTCGGATCAGCGCCAGGCGCCGGATTGAAATAACGGCGGATAAAGGGACGTTCCGGGAATTGAACACAAAAATCGAATCCCGGAATATTCTGAACTTTCCGGGATACGATGAAAAGCTGGAACAGGCAAGACATACGGAGTCCGGAAAGGATGAAGTGGTTTGCGGAACCTGCCGGATCGGCGGATTTGACAGCTGCGTTTTTGCAATGGAGCCTTCTTTCATGATGGGAAGCATGGGAACCGCGGTCGGGGAAAAAATCACCCGGCTGTTTGAGTATGCCGCGGAGCATCGTCTGCCCGTTGTCGGCTTTACGGTTTCGGGAGGGGCGCGCATGCAGGAGGGAATCCTTTCTTTAATGCAGATGGCAAAAACAAGCGGCGCGGTTCGGCGGCACAGTGAAGCCGGGTTCCTTTATATTGCAGTTCTGACTAACCCCACTACGGGCGGCGTGACCGCCAGCTTTGCGATGGAGGCTGATATTATTTTGGCAGAGCCCGGCGCACTGATCGGCTTTGCGGGTCCGCGGGTCATCGAACAGACAATCCGCCAGAAGTTGCCGCCGGGGTTTCAGAGGGCGGAGTTTTTGCTGGAAAAGGGTTTCGTAGACCAGATTTCCAACAGAAGAACGCAAAAGAAATTGCTCACAAGGCTTCTGGAATTTCATGCGGGAGGTGCGGACGAATGAACGCCTATGAAAAATTGCTGGCCGCCCGGGCCGACGGCCGCCCGACCGCGAAGAATTATATCGAAAGACTGTTTCAGAATTTCATCGAGCTTCACGGCGACCGCAGATACGGGGACGACAGCGCCGTAATTACGGGAATCGGGACCCTCGGCAGAATGCCGGTTACTGTAATCGGGATTGAAAAAGGACACGGCACCAAGGAAAAGGTCGCGCGGAACTTTGGTTCCGCTCATCCGGAGGGATACCGAAAGGCGCTGCGTCAAATGAAACTTGCGGAAAAATTCAACCGTCCCGTCATCTGTCTGGTGGATACGTTCGGGGCATATTGCGGTATTGGAGCGGAAGAACGCGGCCAGGGGCAGGCGATTGCCGAAAATCTGATGGAGCTGATGGGACTGAGGGTGCCCGTTGTTTCCATTCTGATCGGGGAAGGCGGCAGCGGAGGAGCACTAGCTCTTGCGGTTGCCGACGAAGTCTGGATGCTGGAAAACGCCGTTTATTCCGTGATTTCACCGGAAGGCTGCGCCAGCATTCTGTGGAAGAATCCCAAAAGAGTTGGCGAAGCGGCGGAATACCTGAAAATTACGGCCCAGGATCTATTGTCCCTGAATGTCATTGATAGGATCATTCCGGAGGGGATCGGGTTTTCAAAGACCTGCGCCTTTTTAAAGATACAACTGATCCAAACGCTGAAGCGAAACCGCACTCTTACGGAAGAAGATCTTATAAGTCAAAGGTATGAAAAGTTCCGGAGAATCGGCAGTGACTTTCAATAAAGCGGCGGGACCTCTGCAAAGGGGGACTCGCCGTTTTAACCTGATCTGCCGTAGAAGAATATGCCGGTTCGGTGTTAATGCCGCCTGCTTACTTTAAGGCCGTGAAAAAATCTCCCCAAAAGGCGTTTGCCTTTTGGGGAGATTTCAGTTCAGTACCAAAAGTTAGAGCTAAATCAGCTTACTGTTGCATAAGTGAAAAGTTTATCACCAAGAGAAGTTGTTACAATACCGGAAATATTTGTGTTTTGCAGGTACACATCGGTGTAGAAGTAGATCGGCGCAACCGCCGCATCCTGCATCAACAGCTTTTCAGCATCGTGCATCGCCTGCATACGGACCGTTTGGTCGCCGGTGGACTTTGCTTTGGAAATTAAGGCATCGAAGTTTTTGTTGGACCAGTGCGGATCGTTATTGCCGGAAGTGCTAATGAAAGTATCCAGATACGAAATCGGGTCGATATAGTCGGCCAGCCAGCCGTCGCGCGCAATGTCGTAATTGCCTTTTTGGCGGCTGTCAATAAATACGGCCCATTCCTGCGCCGCGAGGGTGCAGTTGATGCCGAGTTCTTCTTTCCACATGTTCTGAAGAGCTTCGGCGACTGCCTTATGGGTGGAGTTGTTGTTAAAGGAGTATTCAAAGGACGGGAAGCCCTTGCCGTCCGGATATCCGGCTTCGGAGAGGAGCTGCTTTGCCTTTGCTACGTTTGAATCATAGTCGTCATCCTTGACGGAATAGAACCCGCCGCCAACTGTGCGGAAGTCTTTGGAGGGGTCGGCGTCGCCGATTCCGAGGGAAACAAACGCGTCGGCAGGAGTCTGGCCCTGCTTTGTGATGGTGTTGATAATATAGTTTCGGTCGATTGCGAGCGACAACGCTTCGCGGACCTTCTGGTTGTCGAATGGTGCTTTCTTGCAGTTGAACGAGACGTAGTAAGTTCCGAGCTGGGCCATTGCGTGATAATCTTTAGTCTGAGCCCATTTTGTCTGCTCGGAAACCGGATACGTATCGGCAAACTGCAGCGCGCCGCTCTGGTAAGCCGCCTGAATCGCGGAGTCATCGTCCATCAGCATGAACTTGATGTTGTCGATTGTGACGGCATCCTTGTTGTAATAGGTGTCGCTTTTTACGTCGACGATGCTTTCCTTGTGGTTCCAGGCCGTCATCTTATAGGGACCGTTGCCGATATAAGTTTTCGGGTCCTGAGTCCACTTGTCGTTGCCGTCCACGATGTCTTTGCGCAAAGGGTAGTAAGCCGGACGGGACAGCAGTTCAAGGAAATAAGCGCAGGGAGCGTGCAGCTTGATTTCAAGGGTCTTATCATCCTTGGCGGTAATGCCCAGGCTAGTAATATCCTTGTTCTTGCCGGTGTAAATATCTGTTGCGTTTTCAACCGGATCCAGCATGTAGGAATACTCAGAAGCAGTCTTCGGGTTAACGCAGCGCTGCCAGGCATAAACGAAATCCTGAGCCTTGACCGGCTGGCCGTCCTGCCATTTAATATCGTCGCGCAGCGTGACGTTATAGGTCAGTCCGTCGTCGCTCGCCTTGATATCCTTCGCCTGTCCGTTGACAATTTTTCCGTCTTTATCCCGCTTGGTCAGGCCTTCAAAGCAGTGCTGGATGTAAATGCCGCCGTCGACCGAGGTGTTCAAATCCGGGTCGATGGAATCCGGTTCCGTACCAACGTTGACCGTCAATGATTTTGATTTTGATGTGGAAGTGGATGCCGTGCCGGACGCCGCCTGAGAGGCCGCACCGGACGATGCGGACGCACCGCCGCCGCATCCGGTGAACGCCGTCGCGATCATCGCCGCGGCAAGCACCGAACACAATAACTTTCTTGTCATAAACTTTCCCTCCATTTTACAATTTGAAATACGCATTTATGCCAAGTCCTGTTGTGAGAAAACAGTCCGACCTAAAAATAAAACGGTCATAATGAAAAGGCAAAGTAAGAGAAATTAAAAAGAGAAATTTGCTTTTGGCACTGTGAAAGTCAATCCTTTGCCTATGGCGGATTGTCTGATCATCCCAAACAAGACTGAATGCCCATTTAGATTTCCTGAATTCTATGGCACGCGGCAAAGTGGCCGGGTTCATACTCCTTCATTTCGGGAACCGCCTCGGCACATTTCGGAACCGCATAGGGACACCGGGTGCGGAAGCGGCAGCCGGTCGGCGGATGAAGCGGACTAGGAATGTCGCCCTCCAGCACAATCCTCTGCTTTTCGCGGCTCGATTTCGGATCCGGAACCGGGATTGCCGAAAGAAGGCTTTTTGTATACGGGTGAAGCGGGTTTGAATAGAGAGTCTCGCTGTCTGTCAGCTCCACCAATTTGCCAAGGTACATTACGCCGATGCGGTTGCTGATGTGTTTGACTACGGCAAGATCATGCGCGATGAAAAGATAAGTCAGACCCAGCTCTTGCTGAAGATCCTCAAACATATTAATCACCTGCGCCTGAATCGAGACATCCAGCGCGGAGATCGGCTCATCGCAGACGATAAATTCAGGGTTCACCGCGAGCGCTCGCGCAATGCCGATCCTCTGGCGCTGACCGCCGGAAAATTCATGAGGATAGCGGTTTGCGTGCTCGCTGTTCAGCCCGACGCGGTTGAGCAGAGCCAGAATCTTTTCCTTGCGCTCGGCTTTTGAAGACGCAAGATTGTGAATGTCGATTGCCTCGCCGACAATGTCGCCGACCGTCATGCGGGCGTCCAGAGAAGCGTAGGGATCCTGAAACACAATCTGCATCTTCCTGCGGTACGGCTTGAAATCAACGTGCGTTACATCGACGCCGTCGTAAATGATTTTTCCGGCAGTCGGTTCATAAAGCCTTAAAATCGTACGTCCCGTCGTTGTTTTGCCGCATCCGCTTTCACCAACCAGGCCTAATGTTTCGCCGCGGTTGATAAAAAAGCTGACGTCGTCAACCGCCTGTACATAGCCTTTGCTGAAAGCACCTGTTTTAACAGGAAAGTATTGTTTCAAATTTTGTATTTCCAGCAATTTATCACTCATCGCCGCTCGCTCCTTCCTGTTTTTCCAGCAGCGCTTTCTGATTCAGCCAGCAGGCGCTTTTATGGGTTTCAGAATGCTGTATGAATTCCGGCATTTGTCTGAGACAAATCTTCATGCAGGATTCACAGCGGGGGGCGAACGGGCACCCCGCGGGAGGATTGAGCAAATCGACCGGCGTCCCCTCAATGGGAATCAACCGTTCGTGTGTTGTCTCGTTAATCTTTGGAATCGAGCGGAGCAGGCCGTTGGTATAGCAGTGCTTCGGTTCATAAAAAATTTCGTCGGTAGTGCCAATTTCAACAATTTTACCGGCGTACATGACCGCAATTCGGTCGCATACATCGGAAACGACGCCGAGGTCGTGCGTTATCAGCATCACGGACATTCCGATTTTCTTTTTCAGGTCGACCATCAACTCCATGATCTGAGCCTGAATGGTAACGTCCAACGCTGTGGTCGGTTCATCCGCAATCAGCAGCTTTGGCTCGCAGGCAAGCGCCATGGCAATCATGACGCGCTGGCGCATACCGCCGGAAAATTCATGAGGATATTGCTTCAGCCGTTTTTCCGGCTCATTGACGCCGACCAGAGTCAGCAGTTCAATCGCCCGCTGGCGGCGTTGCGCCCGGTTTTTATTGGTGTGCAGCCGAAGCATTTCTTCCAGCTGATTTCCGATGGTAAAAACAGGATTCAGCGAAGTCATCGGGTCCTGGAAAATCAGACTGACTTCTTTTCCGCGGATTTTGCGAAATTCCTTTTCGGGGAGCTTTTCAATCTGATGGCCGTTAAAGTTTACACTGCCGCCCACAATTCTGCCCGGGCGGTCGACCAGACCTGTCAGAGTATACGCGGAAACGCTTTTACCGCTTCCGGATTCACCGACAATGCCCAGAACCTCGCCGTAATCCATCGTATAAGTTACCCCGTTTACCGCTTTGACTTCACCGGCATGGGTGAAAAAAGATACTTTTAAATCATTAATATCAAGCAAATGTTCTTGTTTCATCATTTATTCTCCTTCAGTTTTGGATCAAACGCATCCCGCAGGCCGTCGCCGAACAGATTGAAGGAGAGAATAACCAAACTGATGGCAACCGCCGGCGCCACAAGCAGGTACGTGTACGATTCCATGCCGCCGATGGCATCGGAAGCAAGGGAACCAAGGCTTGCCATGGGGTTCATAACGCCGAGTCCAAGGAAGCTTAGGAATGCCTCCGTAAAAATCGCTCTTGGAATTTCCAGTGTCGCGGTAACAATCAGAACGCTGATACAGTTTGGAATTAAGTGCTTCATAATGATTCGGCTGCTAGAGGCGCCAAGCGCGTGAGCAGCCGTTACAAACTCCTGCTCTTTCAGAGCCATGATCTGCCCGCGGATGATCCTTGCCATGTTGGTCCAGTACAACAGACTGAATGTTAAAAAGATACTGACCATCGGTACGCCCATTGCCTGCAGCCAGCCAAGCGACGGATGAGTGTCGAACAAATTGGTCAGCGGTGCTTTCAGCGTAACCTGAAGGAGGATAATCGTCAGCATATCCGGAATCGAATAAATGACGTCGACAATTCTCATCATGACCAGGTCGACCACGCCGCCGAAAAAGCCGGAAATCGCACCATAGACAGTCCCGATCAGCAAAACCAGCATGCTGGCGATGATTCCGACCAGCAGCGAAATTCTGGTGCCCATCATCAGCCGGATCACCATGTCGCGGCCGTGCATATCCGTACCCAGAACATGAGGGAAAACGCTTTGCCCCGCCGCAATAGCTTTTAACTCTTTTGCGGAATACTGCATGGGGTGCAGAAATTCACTTCCGCGAATTTGCTGGTCGTAAGTGTAAGGATAAAACGAGGGAGCGACAAAAGCGAAAAGAATCGCGATAATAATCACAACGAAAGCAGCCATTGCCACCTTATTATGTGTCAGCCTGCGCCATGCATCCTTCCAGAATGTCGTGCTCTCTCTCATAATAATCAGTTGCTGTTTTTCCTCATCCGCCGCGGGAAGAAAATCCTCCGCGTTCAAATGAAGGGAAAACGGGTTTTTAAAAGCTTCCATTTCCATGTCCTCCCCTTATTGAAGTGTAATGCGCGGATCAATCAGTTTGTAACTAATATCCACCACTAAGTTCATCAAGACAATGAGGACGGCAAGAAAAATGGTCGTGCTCATTACCAACGGATAATCGCGGGCAGTGATGCACTGAATAAATTCACGCCCAAGTCCGGGAATATTAAATACGGTTTCTACGACGAAACTGCCTGTCACCGTATAAGCGATCATTGGGCCAAGGTAGGTAATAACCGGAAGTACTGCGTTGCGCAGGGCATGTTTAAAAAGCAGAAGGGACTTTCCGACGCCCTTTGATTTTGCCGTACGGATATAGTCCTGATCCAGCGCGTCCAGCATGCCGGAACGCATCAGTCTTGTAATATATGACATCGGATAAAATGCAAGGGTGGCACACGGCATGACAAAGGCTGCGACAGAATGCAGACCCATGGTCGGCAGCCAGCGAAGCTTTACCCCGAAAACCAGCATTAGAAAAGCAGCCATGACAAAACTTGGAACCGCAATTCCGAGCGTTGAGACTACCATAAGCAGTCGGTCCCAGAATCGACCTCTGTTGAGCGCCGAAACAGAGCCCATAAAGACCCCCAGAATGACCGCAACCAAAATGGAAATGCCGCCAAGCTTAGCCGAAATCGGGAAGGCCGAGAAGATAATATCATCTGCGGAACGGCCTTTTTGTTTTAACGAGTCCCCTAAATCGCCCGTGACCAGCTTTCCCATGTAAGTCAGATACTGCTGGGGAAGAGGCTTGTCAAGTCCATATTTTACGTTCAGTGCCTTTACGGTTTCCGGCGGAATATTCTTTTCACTCAGAAATGGCCCGCCCGGTATCAAATTCATCAAAGTAAATGTGATGATAGATATGAACAAAATTGTTAGTAAGGCATAACCGATTCGTTTAATGGCATATGCTCCCAAAATAATATCCCCCTTTTTTCCTTTTATTTATTAGAAACGGCAGGTACATTCCTCGTTGAATGCGCCCGCCGCTTTAATAAATCTTCATTGCTAGAATATTGCAGTAATTAATAAATATTCATCGCTAGAATTTTTATAAAAACGCACCGAAAATGCCCGATGTGTGAATTTTTCGAGCATGTCGAATGCATTATGTGCATAATGTAACGGCCAACCGTTCCAAATGTATGAGAACTGACATTTTAAGTCGCAATAGGCAAGATATCTAATTTTAGCTTCAATACTAATGTACGGAATTGCTTGGCTACTGAAAACCCATACCGTTATGCTTCTTTTAGAGAGGGTAAATTCCCTCCGGTCTTTTGATCACTTTCCAGGTTTAATTAAGTAATTTGATTCTTTGAATCTTACCGAATTCACTTCATGAAAGTTTAAAAATGCCTGATGCTAAAAGCAATTTATGAATTTAAATAAAAGTATAGTTTAACATCCTTTGATTGTCAAGGAGAAATTCAAACCAAAACCGCCTTCATATTGTCCCATTTTGAATAATTTCAGCAAGAATGAAAGAATATTCAATGATCGCTGGAAGTTTTAAACAGTCGTTTTACAAAGCGGCTAAGATTTTATTTTGCTGGAAAAAGAAAAGCCTATCGCCTTTGCGATTAAATGGGCGTTTATTTTATGTTCATGATCAGAAGAAGTTTGAACATGGCAATGTATTCCAAAAAAATCTGAATATATCAAAAACATTTATTAAATTTGCAGTGTATAAACTTTAATAAAAATTAAATTGACAGAAAACTTGGAAAAAGATATAATAAATTGAAAACGGGGGAACTCATCCGAGTTGAGAAGGTAAAACCTGACCCTTTGAACCTGTCGGTTAACACCGGAGTAGGGAACGTGAAATTGTTTGATCGGCGTTCGCCTCTTTTGGCGGGCGCTTTTTTAATTGAATATCGCGGGGGGACTCATTTCGAGTTGAGAAGGTAAAACCTGACCCTTTGAACCTGTCAGTTAACGCTGTTGTAGGGAGCAAGGAGAAAATAACCCGCCGGTTTCGGTGGGTTATTTTTGTTTGACGGAAACCCGTTTTTTAAACCCAGAATCCAAATTTAGACGTGATTAGGAAAAGGAGGGAACCGAATGAAAAATCTTCTGACGATAGCGGGCTCCGATTGCAGCGGTGGAGCCGGAATACAGGCGGATCTGAAAACCTTTGCCGCGCACGGTACGTTTGGTATGAGCGTAATTGTGTCCGTCGTCGCGGAAAATACGGAGCGTGTGATTTCGATCTGCGACATGGCGCCGTCCACGGTTGCAGACCAGATTGACGCAGTATTTGAGGATATTGCGGTTGACGGCGTAAAAATCGGGATGCTTTCCGGCTCGGAGCAGATGCGTACTGTCGCGCGGAAGCTGAAGCAATACCGGCCGCGCGGGGTGGTTGTCGACCCTGTGATGCTGGCAAAAGGAGGCTGTGCCCTGATGCAGCCGGAGGCGCTCCGGACCCTGAAAGAGGAGATTCTTCCTCTGGCCTGCGTTTTGACGCCGAATATACCGGAAGCGGAGGCCATGATCGGAAGGAAAATTGTTTCACCGGAGGATCGCCGTGCTGCCGCAAAGCTGATGTTTCAAATGGGCGCGGAAAATATCCTGATGAAAGGGGGGCATCTTTCCGGTGAAGCGGAGGACCTGCTGTTTGACGGCAGTCGGTTTTACACCTTTACACACAAAAGAATCGAAACAAAAAACACGCACGGCACGGGATGCACGCTGTCCTCCGCCATAGCGGCCAATCTGGCGCTGGGCCAAAACGTACCGGAAGCGGTCCGCGCGGCGAAGGAATATGTGACCGGGGCGATCGAGCATGCGCTGTCGATTGGAAAAGGCCACGGACCAACCAATCATTTTTACTTCATGAAAGGGATCAGAGAATGAGAGATTACAAAACACAGATGGAAGCAGCCAAAAAAGGAATTATAACGAAAGAATTAAAAACGGTCGCCGAAAAAGAGAACCTGGAACCGGAAAAACTTTTGGCAAAGGTCGCTTCGGGACGCGTTGTGATTCCGGCGAATATCGGCCATACGGCGCTTTCCCCGGAAGGAGTCGGGGAGGGGCTTTCGACAAAAATCAATGTAAATCTTGGAGTTTCGGGCGACTGCAAAAATTACGCGGTTGAACTGCAAAAAGCGGAGCTTGCGGCCCGGTTCGGCGCTCAGGCGATCATGGACTTGAGCAATTACGGAAAAACCCGGGAATTCCGCCGGAAGCTGATTGCGGAGTCCCCGGCGATGATCGGCACGGTTCCCGTTTATGACGCGGTCGGATACCTTGAAAAGGACCTGTTGGAAATCACCGCTCAGGATTTTTTGAAAGTGGTTGAGGCGCACGCAAAGGAGGGCGTGGATTTCATGACGATTCATGCCGGCATCAACCGGCGGGCGGTCGAATCGTTCCGCAGGCAGGGGAGAAAGATGAATATTGTTTCCCGGGGCGGTTCGCTGCTCTTCGCGTGGATGAAAATGACGGGAAATGAAAATCCGTTTTTTGAATATTATGACGAGGTTCTTGATATCCTGCGCGAATACGATGTGACGATCTCACTCGGTGACGCGTTAAGGCCGGGCTGCCTGGATGACAGCACCGACGCCGGGCAGATCGCCGAACTGATTGAAATCGGCCATTTGACCGAGCGTGCCTGGGAAAAGGACGTACAGGTGCTTGTGGAAGGCCCGGGCCACATGGCCATCAACGAAATCGCCGCCAACATGGCGCTGGAAAAACGCCTGTGCCACGGTGCGCCGTTCTATGTTCTCGGGCCGTTGGTAACGGATATCGCACCCGGCTACGACCACATTACGGCGGCGATCGGGGGGGCGATCGCCGCTTGCGCGGGTGCTGATTTTCTCTGTTATGTGACTCCGGCGGAACACTTGCGCCTGCCGGATCTGGACGATGTGAAAGAGGGAATCGTCGCAAGTCTGATCGCGGCGCACGCCGCGGATGTTGCAAAGGGAATCCCCAACGCGCGGGAGCGCGACAGTCAAATGGCAATGGCACGAAAGAATATGGACTGGGATGAGATTTTCCGTATTGCAATCGACGGCGAGAAAGCAAAGCGGTATTTTGAAAGCACACCGCCCGCCGACCGTCATACCTGCTCCATGTGCGGCAAAATGTGCGCCGTACGGACCACTAATCTAATCCTTGACGGGCAGAAAGTGGAATTTTGTTCCGAGAAATAAAACAGAGGAAGGTAACGTAATGGGCTTTACAGAGAAAAGTCTTTCTGCAGTTATTGAAAAAGTCAGATTCAATTCCCCCCTGGTACATAACATTACAAACTATGTTACGGTAAACGACTGCGCCAACGTGCTACTGGCGGTTGGCGCTTCCCCGATTATGGCGGACGATATTGGAGAGGCGGCGGAAATTACCGCGATTTCGTCAGCGCTGGTGCTTAATATAGGCACGTTGAACCGGCGTACGATTGAATCGATGATTGCTTCTGGAAAAAAGGCAAACGAAATCGGCGTTCCCGTGGTGCTTGACCCGGTTGGCGCCGGAGCTTCTTCGCTGCGGAACCGGACCGTTTTGGAACTTCTTGAGCGGATGCGGGTTCAGGTGATCAGAGGAAATCTGTCGGAAATATCCTTTCTGGCGGGACTGCACTACGCGACCAAAGGCGTGGACGCAGCGGAGTCAGACCGTGAAAACAACGCGGTAACCGTTGCAAAATCGGTTGCTGCCCAATATGGCTGTACCGCGGCGGTGACAGGCGCCGTGGATACGATATCCGACGGGAACAGAACGCTGAGAATCCACAATGGGCATTCAATGCTGTCCCGCGTGACCGGAACCGGGTGTATGACATCCGCTTTGACGGGGGCCTGCGCGGCAGTCACTCGGGATTTTTTGGCAGCCGCGGCCGCCGCGGTTGCCGCAATGGGAATTGCCGGAGAGCTTGCTTATGAATCCGCCGGAAACATCGGGACGGGCAGCTTCCATATTGCGGTAATCGACGCATTGAGCCGTTTGACCCAGACTCTGATTGAGAAGAGGGCGATGCTGGATGAGGCGTAAAATCGACTATACTCTTTATTTGTGCACAGATCGGAACCTGATGAGCACAAAAACTTTGGAAGAAGCGGTGGAGCAGGCGATCCTTGGGGGCTGCACGCTGGTCCAGCTGCGGGAGAAGGATATTTCCTCTCTGGAATTTTATCGCATGGCGGTCGGTGTAAAGAAAATCACCGACCGTTACGGGGTGCCGCTGATTGTCAACGACCGGGCCGATATCGCGCTCGCCGTCGGCGCGGACGGCGTTCACGCCGGGCAAAGCGATCTGCCGTGTAAAAATCTGAGGACAATTCTGGGACAGGATCGAATCGTCGGAATTTCCGCCGCGACTGTGGAGGAAGCCGTCCGGGCGCAGGGGGATGGCGCGGACTATGTCGGCGTCGGGGCCATGTTTCCGACCGGCACGAAAACGGACGCGAGGCCTGTTTCCATGGAAACGCTCGCGGAAATCCGGCGCGCCGTGACCATTCCGATCGTGGCAATCGGGGGAATCGGCCCTCAGAACGCCGGACGGTTTTGCGGCACGGGAGTCGACGGCCTAGCGGTGGTTTCGGCTATTCTTGCTCAGCCGGATATCACCTCGGCTGCGCGGGAGCTTCGCACGATTTTTCGCCGCGTATAACCCTTACTCTGAAAAAGCGGAGCCGTCCGAAAATGAATGCCCCGGTTTCTTGGGGCAATTCATTACGGACGGCTCTGTTTGTTATGCTTTTTTCAGATGCTCAGTATAGATTGTTACCGCGTCCTTCAGAAATTTTGTAAGGCCCGGCTGCAGCCGGTCATAATATGCGGTAAACCGCGGATCCTCCACATACATTTGAACCAGGCCGGCGTGGGCTTCGGGGGTATAATGATTCCAGGTGTAGGAAAGCCACCTCCGATGCAGATCGGCCGCATGCTGAGCGGTTTCTCCCGCCGGGTCGCCGGACTCAAAGGCTTTCAGCAAAGCACGGTTCAGCTCCTGCTCCAGCGCCTGAAACCGAACGTATTGTTCCTGCGTCATACCCAGCATTTTGCGGTTGCTTTGGTCAACGGCCTCATCTCCGTATTTTTCCCGGATCTCCTTGCCGTAACGCTGCTCGTTCTGCTCGACCAGCTTCGTTTTAAAGCCTTCAAATTTCTCTTTGTCTGCCATGAATATTTCTCCCTTCTCAAAGGCAAGCGTTTTTTCGACGTTGTGAATTAAAAGATTCAAACGGGCCCGCTGTTGAAGGAGAAGTTCGTGGTGCCGGCGAAGCGCCTCGGCGGCGTTGAATCCGGGCGAATCGAGGATCCCTCCGATTTCATCAAGACTGACGCCGAGTTCCCGGTAAAACAAAATCTGCTGCAGGCGCCTTACCTGTGAATCACCGTAGATTCGGTAACCGGAAGAACTCAGTCTTGCCGGTTTCAACAGGCCGATTTCATCGTAATACCTTAAAGTGCGTGTGCTGATGCCGGATAGGCTTGCAAATTTTTGTATGCTGTATTCCATTCAGCTCTTCTCCTTTCAAAGAAATCTTACAGCTTTACGCGGCGGTAATGTCAATACCTTATTTAAAAAAATTTAAAATAATTTTCAGTATGAGCATTGCCGGTATTGTCAAATGGGACAGATTCTAGTATAGTATTAACAGCCGAATTTTTCCGGCGCTTTTTTAGTTCATTTTTACCGCGCGGGCAGAAGTGCCGGCGCGTATTTTTAAATTTAAGAAACTGTTTGGAAAGGGACAAAAATGAAAGTATTGGCGCTCACCTCCCAAAAGCGGATTGAAAAATACACGGATTTTTCAAAAATTCCAAACAACTGGGAGCTGCTTTATCTTGACAGTGTCTATCGGGAGGAAGAAGCTCTTCGGATTGGAAAGACCGCGGACTTTATCATCGCCGATGCCGTCAGCCCTGTTTCACGCAACCTGATTGAGAATATGCCTAATTTGCGGGTGATTCACTCGGAGGGAGTCGGCTTTAACGGGATTGATACGCAGGCTGCAAGGGAAGCCGGTGTTTACGTCTGCAATAACGCTTCTCTGAACAGCGGAGCGGTAGCGGAACAGGCCATTTTACTGATGCTTGCTCTTCTTCGCCGGCTTCGGGAAGGGGACAGCCTGGTAAGGCAGGGAAAACAGGGGCAGGCCAAAATTTCCTTTATTCTCGACGGAATACCGGAACTCGAATCCTGCCATGTTGGAATTGTCGGTTTTGGCAGTATCGGCAGAGCGACCGCCAAACGTCTTGCGGCTTTCGGTTCGAAAGTAAGCTATTTCAGCAGGCACCGTCTGAGCGAGCAAGAGGAAAATGATTTTGGCGCCGAGTATCTTCCACTGGACGAGCTTGCGGCTTCCTGCGACATTATCAGCCTCCATTTGCCGGTAACGCCGGATACGATTGGATTTGTAAACGGCGATTTTTTGAAGAAAATGAAGCCTTCCGCGTTTCTGATTAACACGGCCAGAGGGGAAATTGTTGATCAGAACGCATTGGCGCAGGCATTGGAAGACGGAAGTATTGCCGGAGCCGGACTCGATACGCTTGATCCGGAACCTGCAACTCTCGAAAATCCGCTGCTGAATCTGAGCGACAGCTGTCGGTACCGGGTCCTATTTTCCCCGCATATCGGCGGCACGACGGACGGCGTTTTCTACAGTCTGCACCGGAACATTTGGAATAATCTGTTTCTGGCGGCGCAGGGAAAAAGGCCGAATAATATTGTCAACGGAATATAACGCTTAAATTATTTCTACATAAATTTACTCTCTCCCGTAAAACCCTTTTCTGAAATGCCAAATCGGATCATAGAATGAAGCGGGAGGGATCAACATGAATTTACCCAACAGCAGCGCCGAGGTAACCTTTCAGGAAAACAATCGGGAATTTTCTTACCGCGGTACCGTAGTTCTTACTCTGGCTGTCCAGTATCCGGAAATTCAGCTCAGGGAAAATCCAAACGCCCAGGCCAGAATCAATTCCCGGTTTCGGCAGCAGGGTGCGGAGTTTTCCCGGTATGCGGCGGCAACCCTGTACCGACAGGCAGTCAGGGATTATCACAGTGCGCAGGAGCATGATTATCCGTTCAGAACATACGACGCGGTGATGAAATATGAAATTACGCTGAACCAGGACTGTTATCTCAGCTCATACCGGGACCGGTATGAGTTTACGGGCGGTGCTCATGGCAATACAATCAGGGCTTCCGATACCTTCAGCCTGAAAAGCGGAAGAAGATTTTCGCTGTCCCATTTTTTCGCACCGGGTCAAAACTGCCGCCGTGTAGTTGCCTCAAAAATACTCAGGCAGGCGGAAGAAAATATGCGGCAAAATCCCGGTGTTTATTTTGATGATTACAAACATCTGATCCTGAAATATTTCAATCCTGAAAATTACTATTTGACTCCCGACGGGGTGACAATCTATTACCAGCAGTATGAAATTGCCCCTTATGCATCCGGAATTGTAACCTTTCTGATTCCGTATGATTCTCTTGGCATTGTGCTGTCCTGTTTGGGAAGAGTACCTCAGTTTTAAAAAAACGGACCGGGCGGCTTGCGGGCCGCCCGGTTGATTGATCAAGCATCGGATCTACTAAAATTTCAATATAGAAAATAGAAAGAGGAAAATTTTGAATCTCGATTTTTTACATCAGGGTACCGAGCAGCGAAGGGAACGGATTCTTCACGGAAACATTTTACAAACCCTCTTGATGCTGTCTATGCCCACGCTGATGATGAGCGTCATCCAGGCGATGCTTCCTTTGTCGGACGGACTTTTTATCAATAACGCGGCGGGTACGCTGGTGGCAAGCGCCGTTACATACAGCGAGCCGGTCATCAATATGATGGTGGCGCTGGCACAGGGGATCAGCGTGGCGGCAATGGCGGTGATCGGCCAGGCAAACGGCCAGGGTGACTTTAACAAGGTCCGGCATATCTCCGTGCAGGTGGTAGCATTTGCTTCCATTATAGGAATCTGTGCCGCGCCGTTATCGGCCTTGGTGGCATTTCCGGTCTCCGCGAACGTCGACCCGGAAATTTCGCATAATGTATTTCTTTACATCAGTCTTTATGCGTTTGTTTTGCCGTTTTCTTTTCTGGAGAGTATTTACAACGCGATTAAAAACGCGACGGGTAAGCCGGAAGCCACGTTTATCCGTATGGTGCTTTTACTGGTCCTAAAAATTCTATTTAACATTGTCTTTATCGTGATGCTTCGTCTGGGAATTGTGGGCTGTATTCTTTCTTCGCTTTTTTCCAACATCCTGATTTGCGTCTGGATGTTTTATGAGCTGTTTATCAAGAACGGAGAGGACAAGCTGTCGCTCCGCGGGTTCCGTTTCGACCGGGACCTGATCGTCCGGCTCGTCAGAATCGGGATTCCAGCCATGCTCGCAAGCCTGATGATGAATCTGGGATTTTTCCTGATTAACAACGAAACGCAGAAATACGGCGCCGTTGTTTTGAATGGCCAGGGCATTGCCAACAATATAACGGCGGTTTGTTTTAACCTTCCGGCGGCATTCGGTTCCGCCGTGACGACGATGGTCAGCATCAATATCGGGGCGGCGCAGCCCGAGAATGCGAAACGTTCCTGCCGGGTGGGATGTGTGGCAAGCGCCGTGACCGCCCTTGCGATTATCGCGGTGATCGTACCGCTTTCATCCCATCTTACCATCCTGTTTACCCAAAGGGCCGATGTCCTTGACATTGCGAACCGGGCTCTGCACATCTACACGTACTCCGTCGTCGGGTTCGGTGTCTGCATGGCGGTTCAGGGGGCGTTCATTGGTCTTGGCAAAACAACGGTTCCGCTCTTTCTCGGCATTCTTCGCATCTGGCTTTTGAGATATCTGTTTATTCTGGCTACGGAACAGTCGCTGCAGTATTATTCGGTTTTTTGGGGGAATCTTTTTTCCAATTACATGGCCGCGGTGATTTCGGTGGTTTTAATTCTTCGGGTAAAATGGGTATCAACCTTGACTTAAGAAGAATAATGTTTTTCTAGAACAGACGGCAAACTTAAAAAAGGGGCTGCTGCAAAATAGCCTCGTCGTAAAAAATGCACAGAAAATGCGCTTTGACTAGGCTTCTAAAGCCGTCTCAAGGCGCATTTTCTTGCTTTCAGGGCTGTTTATTTGTACAGTTAGCTATGCAAATCCATTTTGCAACAGCCCCATTGATATGCTCTGAATATTAAATCACCTGGGAAATGACAATGTTTGCCTGCGGCGTGACGGCTCCGTAGAGAACAGCCGCCCCCGTTGTGTTTACCAGCGCCAATGTGGATGGCGTTGTTCCGATTGTGACAAGTGCGCTTCCGGAAATTTGGCCGGTGGTGGCGGGCATGGTGCTCGGGATATCCGTCAATCCGTTTAGTCTCAGCGCAAAGGCAACGGAAGTAGGACCCGCGGTTCCGTCGATAGAGACCCACCAGTTGACCAGATAGGTGCCCGGAGCCGAAACGGTGAAAATGCCTGTTGCGGCTGCATAGGTGATGGATGGACTGGACGTGTTGAGAAGAGAGTCGAAGAGTACGTTCGCACCGCTTGCCAGTGTCGCGCCGGAGCTTCCCACCAGCTGCGCCTGAATTCCGGCCAGAACTCCCGCCGGTCCCGTCGGTCCGGTGTCGCCCGTCGGTCCGGTCGGGCCCGTTGGACCGAGAAGGCCGGTTGGCCCGGTAGGGCCGGTAGCCCCTGTTGGTCCGGTAGGCCCAGTTGGGCCGAGAATGCCTATGATGGAACCGGTTGGGCCTGTCGGCCCCGTCGGTCCAATACAGCAGCAGCATCTGTTGCTTCTGAAGGCTTCCTGATTTACTCCGGCATAATTTGGATCCGGGTTAAAACCACAAAAATTTCCTTGACCGTTTAACTGGTTTTGAAAATATGTGTAATATTCATTTGGATTTGTCCCGTTATACATATTACAATCTCCCATCTGTACAGTAATTCGTTTCTATAAATTGTTTAGTACATAATATGAAAGACTTAATATTTGGTTAAGAACGAATCGCGAAAGAGAGTCCCTTTTTCAAAAAAGAACGGGCAGGGCCGCCTCCGGTCTTAAAAAACCATTTAGGGCTGTTTCGGTTGAAGATCCGAATATTCTTTGTGGTCGGAGAACCACTTCTTTGCGTAGGAGCAGGTTAAGACAGCTTGTTTCCCTTCTTCGCGCAGTGTCTTTACGACTTCTTCCATTAAACGGGAAGCGATTCCCTGACCGCGTAGGGAATCGTCAACAAAGGTGTGGTTTATGTCTACAACTCCTTTCCGAATCTGAGGAAAGGTTACTTCCGCAACCGTTTTCCCGGCTTGATCCAGAAAAAATATTCGTTCCGGTTCATGTTTTAATTCCATTTTAAATCACCTCTTTTTTAAGTATAGCACGTCCAATTTATTTCATAAAGAACAGTTCCCGACAAAACTGCCGGGAACTGTCTGAATATAAAAAGCAGAGAGTTATCTTCTGCAAAAATAGCAGCTAAGGAAGCGGAAAAGTCTGCATAATTCTTGATTGTTCAACGCGCTCAGGTCGGCATTTGCCAGATTTCTCAGATCGGAAACGGCCTCAGTAAGACTATCGTTGGAAGCAAGGCTCTCAATCGTGTTTTCAAGATTGGAATCGTTGACGTCATCTTCCCTGAAACGGCGATAGCATGACATGAATTGCACCTCCTTTTCATTGAGCTCTATATACTATGACAAGTAGACGCAGCTTGTCAATATGGCTCATGGGAATAGGCGGAAGCTAAAATAACTGCCTAAAGACGGGGATTGTAATAAAATAAGGAGCGCACCCCATTGTACGCTCCCCGGGAGGGTCCGGAACAACTGCTCCTCACCTCGCACCCTTAGTATGGTCGTTCTTTCATTGATTTAAACGATACAGTAGAAAGGGATCAGTGCTTTTTTCCGGATGTTTGCTGATTGGGATGTTTTTTTACATAGGGATTGGCCGCTTGTACGGCTGGTCTTTTTGAAACCGGCGACGGAGCCACAGAGCGGATTCCTTCCTGCTTATGCGGCAAATTGCGGACTTGGGGACGAGCCCCGCATTTCTGTTGCTGTACCGGTGACTTTGGAGCAGGAGAACGCTGTGACATCGGTGACTGTGCGGACATCGGCGCAGGGGGCTTCGTCATTTTTCGGCGTGGTGGTTGCCTGTTGCAAGGTGTATTCCAAACAAATGGAAAAAATCCCATTGGCATGATCATTCAACTCCTTTTCCATATAATATGCGGAAAAAGCAGTGCTTGAACATAATCCCGAAAAATAGAAAACTCCGCATGAAACAAGAATTTCAGCCGCTCTGCTGCGGGCGGCTGAAATGTTGGAGGGAATATATGAAAAAGTTATATGAATCCTCAACCGAGAGGAGCTTATTGTCTGAATGGGTTTGTATCTAAATCTGAGTCTATTTTACCGATGTGATATGTACGAAACGTTGCAATTCGATGAAAAAATGCTGAGAGTTGCCCTGAATTTGCGGGACGGCTCCGGAAATTTTGTGTTTTGCCGGGTTTCTGCTATACTGAAAACATTCTGATATTCGGAGGAAATTATGCATGGAACTTGTGAAATCAATTTACCCGGAAATTCCGGCAGACCGGTACAAGCTGCTAGTACAGCAGATGAAAGTCCTTTTGGAAGGGGAAACGGATTGGGTCGCTAATCTTGCGAATGCGTCGGCTTTGCTGAACGGTGCTTTGCCGAACATCAACTGGGTAGGCTTCTACCGGCTTGTAAACGGAGAGCTTCTGCTCGGCCCGTTTCAGGGAAAGACGGCCTGCATCCATATCCCTTTTGGAAAGGGAGTGTGCGGAACGGCAGCCGCTAAGAATAAAACACAGGTGGTTGAGGATGTGCATCGTTTTGAAGGGCACATCGCTTGCGATTCCGATTCGGCCTCCGAATTGGTAATTCCTCTCTGTGTAAAGGACAAAGTGGTCGGGGTGCTCGATATTGACAGCCCGGTTTTAAATCGATTCAGCGATGAAGACGCGCGTGCGCTGGAAGAAATCGCAGAGTTGATTTCAGCCGGATGCGAATGGTCGTAATCATAAAAACCTTCCGGCTGTCTTCTGACGGCCGAAAGGCCTTTTTAATTTTGTAAGCAATTTGTTAGCAAAAAGGCTATGTTTTTTTATTATGCGATATTATTTGACACAGTAATCCTCGTAAGTACGATACGACTTTAGAACAAAACACATGAAAAAGTCCCGCCAAACCTGAGTTTTTCAGGAGTGGCGGGACTTTTGCTTTGGAGCTGCTAACGCGATTCGAACGCGTGACCTCGTCCTTACCAAGGACGTGCTCTGCCAACTGAGCCATAGCAGCATTGGCGACTCGGATCGGGATCGAACCGACGACCTCTAGCGTGACAGGCTAGCGTTCTAACCAGCTGAACTACCGAGCCATACTGCGTATTTGAGCAACGACAACGTATGTTATTATACTGAAACGTACAAAAATTGTCAACTTCAATTTTTTTAATTAATAAACGCAATATGTAGTATAAATACAATAAATAATAGATATTATGTAACAATATATTGATGTATATTATAGGAGCAGAAATAAAAAATTATTTTATCTTTTTATATGCTCAGAGAGAGATAAAATAGGACGAATTTCCGGCCGTGAAACAAGATTTGACAGAAACAGCGGACAGGGGAGTCTATAATTGAATTTAATCCGACAGGGGGAGAACTTCTTGAAGCAAACCATATACATAGATATTCTAGTCGGTGTGAATTTGTTCATCAATTATCTGCTGCTGCTTTGTGTTTCTAAATTTCTGGCGCTTCCTGCAAAACGGAAACGCCTTTTGGCAGCGGCTTTTCTTGGCGCGGCATATTCCCTGACGATCTTGTTGCCGGAAATCAATCCGGTTTTGTCTTTGCTTTTCAAGCTGATCATGTCCCTGAGCATCGTTGCCGCGGCTTTCGGGTTCCGTGGCCTTCGGGAATTGATTCGCCAGACGGTTGCTTTTTATTTAATCAGTTTTGCTTTTGCCGGCTTCATGCTGGTCTTGTGGTATTTTTTTGCCCCTCAGGGCTTGATGATTCGAAATTCGGTCGTTTATTTTAATATTTCGCCGCTTGCGCTGATTATCTTAACTGTTTTATGTTACGGCTTCATCCGTCTGTTCCAGCGAATCACAGGGCGGCAAATGCCGAAAAATCTGAACTGTCGGATTGTAGTCGACTGCGGGGGAAAGACCTGTGACTGCACTGCGCGGGTGGACACGGGAAATTCTTTAAGAGAACCGTTTTCCGGCAATCCTGTGACAGTGATTTACGAACCGGTGGTTGCGGGGATGATTCCGCCAAAGGACGGCCTGAATTTCCGGCTGATTCCCTTTGACGCGATTTCCGGCGGCGGGCTGCTGGAATCATTCCGCCCGGACCGGATGACGATTTGCGTCGGCAGGAAAAAAATTGTGACAAATAACGTCTATATTGCTGTATCAAAAACCAGATTCGGAGAATTCGACGCCCTGCTGAATCCGGATTTACTGCAAAAAACGTCCGACTAAATCTGGCCGTGGGCGGACGCGTTTATAAAGCCGCAGGCGGCAGCGGCAAAAGGGAATGAGTGGAAATGAACATGAATCGGCGAATAAGGGAATGGTACAACAGGCTGCTGCTGCTGTTTCATCGGCTGCGGCTGAACGGGCAGGTTCATTACATCAACGGGCCGGAAACGCTTCCTCCGCCGCTTACCAAGCCGGAGGAAGAGAAAGTCATGAACAATATCATGAACCATGTTCCCAATGCCCGCGAGCCGCTGATTACGCACAATCTTCGGCTGGTCGTCTACATCGCGAAGAAATTCGAATCCTCCAGCGCGAGCGTGGAGGACCTGATTTCCATCGGAACCATCGGGTTGATCAAGGCGGTGAACACATTCTGCCCCGAACGGAATATCAAACTGGCCACCTATGCGTCGCGCTGCATCGAAAATGAAATACTGATGTATCTGCGCAAAACCTCTCAGCTGAAAAACGAGATATCCATAGACGACCCCCTCAATGTTGACTGGGACGGCAACGAGCTGCTTCTTTCCGATATTCTGGGCAGCGACCAGAACGCGGTGAACGTAAATATAGAGGAAGAAGTGGAGCGCGATTTGCTGCGCAGCGCGGTTTCCCGGCTGGCTCCGCGCGAAAAGGAAATTATGCAGCTTCGGTTCGGGCTCAACAACCGCAGGGAACATACCCAGAAGGAAGTCGCCGACACGCTAGGTATTTCCCAGTCTTACATATCGCGCCTTGAAAAGAGGATTATAGAGCGCCTCAAAAAGGACCTGGAACGGGTCAGCTGAGAGGACGTGCGGATTCCGCCGCAGCGCGCAGAACCCGGTAAGCATCCAGCAGCTTTTCATAACTGTAAAACCGACAGTTGGCGGGGCTTGTCGAGGGCAGCGCCACGGCGGCGAGTCCGGTGTCTTCCAGGCAGAGCCTGCGGTAGAGAGCGGCGGCTTTTGATCCGGTCGTGAAGACGGTATGAATCCTGGTGCGGGCAAGAAGGGCCGCGATGTCATTCGGTACCGGTTCCCGAATGCTGCCGTCATCCGCACCTTCAATGACGCAGCTTTTCAGGACATCCCAGAGGGCGATTCTGTGACTGAGCAGAATCGCCCTCCTTTCATCGTTTGTTTTGGGAAGAGACAATTCGTACAGGTCGGCAAGGATGCGCCAGAAGCGGTTCTGGGGATGTGAATAATAAAACCCGTACTCTCTGGATTTGGGAGAGGGCATGGTTCCCAAAACCAGAACGCGCGAATTGCCGTTATAGACCGGTTCCAATGGATGGACAATGCGTTGTGTCAATCAGTTTTCCTCCTTTCCGCTTTTACATAATTCAGCAGAGCTTCCCGCTGATTCTCACAGTTGCCCTCGATGACCGCATCGAGCAACAGGGTGAGCAGGCGACCAACCTCAGCGCCCTCCGGAACTCCGGCAGCAATCAGGTCGCCGCCGTGAACGGCAAGATCGCTCAGGGAAAAGCATTGCTTTTCCCTGAGAATGGTTTCAAACATTTCCCGTATGTTCTCCAGAAGCGGAAGCTTTTCTTGGTCTTTCAAGCTTTTTGCCAGCGTATCCGCCCTGCGGACTTCGATCAGCATACGCAGGTTGTCTTCTCCCAGACGGTTCAGGCGCCGGCGCAGTATTTTTTCCCCACCGGACAGCGACAGGTCGTGCTGTCGGACCAGCAGTGCAACCGTGCCGATCATTTTTCGGCTGTACCTCAGGCGCTTTAAAATAATATCCGCCATTTTACCGCTTATCTCCGGATGACCGTAGAAATGGCCGATTCCGCTCTGATCCTCCGAGTAGCAGTACGGTTTTCCGAGGTCGTGCAGAAGCATGGTGAGCCGAAGCGTGGGATCGGCAGGCACGGCGGCAACACTCCTGATGGTGTGTTCCCACACATCGAAAATATGATGCGGGTTATTCTGAGGAAAATCGAAGGAAGCCCCGATTTCCGGAATGAATTCTTCAATGACACTCCGGTATTCCCGTAAGATACGCTCCGCTCCGGGTCCGCATAGGAGCTTTGTGAATTCGGAGCAAATCCGTTCCCGCGCGATTCCATCCAGCATGGTTCGGTTTCGATTCAGGCTTTCGGCTGTTTCAGGGTCGATTGTAAAATCCAGTACGGAGGCAAAACGCAAAGCCCGCAGGATCCTGAGGCCGTCCTCACGGAACCGGATGTCCGGGTTTCCGACGCAGCGAATCGTTCTCTGCTTCAGATCGTCCCGTCCGCCGAATCGATCCACAAGCTCGCCGGTTCTGCGGTATGCCATGGCATTGACGGTAAAGTCCCGTCGGGACAGATCCTCCGTCAACAGGCCGGTAAACGTAACTTCATCCGGTCTTCTGCCGTCGGAATAGGTTCCGTCGACGCGGTAGGTGGTCACTTCTATCGGCATTCCATTGCTGAGCACCGTGACCGTTCCGTGTTTCAGCCCGGTCTTGATGATTGAAAATCCGTCCAAAACGCGCATTGTTTCCTCCGGCGGAGCGGACGTTGCAACATCCCAGTCCGTCGGTGCTTTGCCAAGCAGGCTGTCACGGACACACCCTCCGACAACGCAGGCGTCGAATCCGCTGCGGGTCAGAATTTGCAGTACGGAATCGACCTGAGAGGGTATTTTGACAATCATGATGGTTCCTCGCTTTTCAATCAAATTCTGTCGAATCACAAGAAAGATTATTTGTGTTATGCCCTGCATGATCCTGCGCATTCATGGTAATAATGACATTGAAATGCGGCGGATGGGGGCGTGTGTGAAGTGCAATATAATAAAGTGGAAATCTGTGGGGTTAACACTTCGAAGCTGAAAGTTCTCACCGAAAAGGAAAAAATGGAGCTTCTTCGCCGCGTAAAGGACGGAGACATGAGGGCTCGGGACGAATTAATCAGCGGAAATCTCCGGCTTGTACTCAGTGTGATCCAGCGGTTCACCAACCGGGGAGAAAATTTGGACGATCTGTTTCAGGTGGGCTGCATCGGTCTGATCAAGGCAATCGATCACTTCGACATCAATCAGGGTGTTCGTTTTTCCACTTACGGCGTGCCGATGATCATCGGAGAAATCAGGCGGTATCTTCGCGACAACAACAGCATTCGCGTCAGTCGTTCCCTGAGGGACACCGCTTATAAGGCGATGCAGGTCAAAGAAAAAATGATGGCGAAGAACAGCAGGGAGCCGACGGTGGAGGAAATTGCGAAAGAACTGGATATGCCGCGGGAAGAGGTCGTCGTGGCGCTGGAATCCGTTGTTGAGCCTGTTTCTCTGTACGAACCGGTTTTCTCAGACGGCGGGGATACCATCTATGTGATGGATCAGGTCGGCGACAACAACGACGACAATAACTGGCTTGACGAGATCGCGCTGAAGGAAGCAATCAAAAATTTAAACAACCGGGAAAAGAACATTTTATCCATGCGCTATTTTCAGGGAAAAACCCAGATGGAGGTCGCTTCGGAGATTGGCATCAGTCAGGCCCAAGTCTCGCGCCTGGAAAAAGCCGCGCTTGATAAAATTAAAAAGGACATATAAAATACAGGGAGAAAGGTTCCTTTCTATTCGGGGGCCTTTCTCCTTCAGTTCATGCAGGAATACCCCGAAACCGAAATAAAAATTTTATCTATTGTAACATTTCTTTTCTTCGCAATCAAATAAATCCCATTCCCGGCATAAAAATGGGTATGGGGGGTATGGAAAATGACTTGCAGAATGTTTGACATGCGCCGGAAAGAGGTTATCAATATTAAAGACGGAATGCGTCTCGGCAGCGTAAGCGATATAGAATTCGATACGACAAATGCCAGAGTCGTGGCGGTCGTCATTTACGGGCGCCTTCGCCTGTTCGGGCTGCTGGGCAGGGAAGACGATATCGTAATTCGCTGGCAGGATATTCAGGTAATCGGTGACGATACGATTCTGGTTTCTTACAACAACTATCTGAAAGCGAAAAACTCCTCGCACAGCCTGGCGAATTTTCTGGGTTTCAAATAACGAGTCAAATGAAAAAAAGCTTGTATTTCGCCGTGTCTCATGCTATAATATTCCCGCTAAAACACACGTCGATGCCGGCCCGGGGTGCCCGAAAGGGTGGAGGGTTAATTTTCTGCTCGGCGGAGGAAAAACCAAGGAGGATTTAGCAATGGCAGTAGTATCCATGAAGCAGCTTTTGGAAGCAGGCGTCCATTTCGGACACCAGACAAGAAGATGGAACCCGAAAATGGCGGAGTACATCTTCACGGAACGCAACGGTATTTATATTATCGACCTGCAGAAAACCGTTCGCAAACTGGAGGATGCGTATAATTTTGTGCGCGATCTGTCAACGGACGGAAAGTCTGTGCTGTTTGTCGGAACGAAAAAGCAGGCTCAGGAATCCATTAAAAATGAAGCGGAACGCGCGGGCGCTTTCTATGTAAATGCGCGCTGGCTGGGCGGCATGCTCACGAATTTCCGTACAATCCGCCGCAGAATCGACCGTCTGAATCAGCTTAAGGCCATGGAAGAGGACGGTACTTTCGAACTGCTTCCCAAGAAAGAAGTCGGCAAACTGAAACTTGAGATCGAGAAACTCGAAAAGTTCCTCGGCGGTATTAAAGATATGAAGAGCCTTCCCGGCGCGTTGTTTATCGTGGACCCGAGGAAGGAAAGAATTGCGGTCGCAGAGGCAAGAAAACTGAATATTCCGATTGTTGCGATTGTTGACACGAACTGCGACCCGGACGAAATTGATTATGTTATTCCGGGCAACGACGACGCAATCCGTGCCGTGAAACTGATTTCTGAGACAATGGCGAACGCAATTATTGAAGGCAGAGAAGGCCGTATGGGCGCAGCTGCCGCAGCGGAAAAGGAAGACGAGTCTGACGGAAGCGTCAAGGAATAATCCTTTTTCAACTGAAAACAAAATGAATGAAGCGGAGGAATATAACATGGCTTTTACAGCTAAAGATGTCGCGGCCCTTCGCGCTAAGACAGGCTGCGGAATGATGGATTGCAAAAAAGCGCTGGACGCTTCCGGCGGGGACATGGACAAGGCGATTGATTTTCTGCGTGAAAAAGGTCTTGCCGCCGCAACGAAAAAAGCGGACCGTATTGCGGCAGAAGGTGTCGCATACGTTGCGCTGAATGACGCCGGCAACATCGGCGTGGTGATTGAAGTGAACGCGGAAACTGACTTTGTGGCAAAGAACGCGGAATTCCAGGAATTTGTCAAGACCTGCGCAAACACCGTGATTGAGCAGAATCCCGCGGATGTGGAAACTTTGCTTCAGTGCAAGGCTTCCGGCTCCAATGAAACAATCGACGCGATTTTGAAAGAGAAGATTCTTAAAATCGGCGAAAATATAAAAGTGCGCCGTTTCCGTCGGATGGAAGGCGCGCTGGGCGCCTATATTCACGCGGACGGAAAGATCGGTGTCCTTACCAAATTTGACACAACCGCTGAAATCGCCGCAAAACCGGAATTTCAGGAATATGCGAAGGATGTCTGCATGCAGATTGCCGCGATTGTACCGCAGTTTCTGGATGAGGAAAGCGTTCCGGCAGATGTTGTCGAACATGAGAAGAGCATTCTGAAACAGCAGATTATCGATTCCGGTAAACCGGCTGCGATCGCGGATAAAATTGTGACCGGCAGATTGCAGAAATTCTTTAAGGAAGTTTGCCTTGTCGACCAGCTTTATGTAAAGGATGACAAGCTGACCATTAAGGATTTTACGGACCAGACTGCGAAGAAGCTCGGCGGCATCATCAAAATCGTCGACTTTGCACGCTTTGAAAAGGGCGAAGGCCTTGAAAAACGTCAGGATAATTTTGCGGATGAAGTCGCGGGCATGGTTAAATAATTTATTCAATTCGGTTTTTGGCAGCGCAGATTGAATCTGCGCTGCTTTTTGTTACCATTCAAGAACTCCCGGTTATGACTTGACGCTTAGAAGAGCTAAAATGCAAGCTGCGCCTTGTCTGCAATTCTGCTGATTGCGGAAAGCGGAATAGACATTTTATGAAACGCGAAGGGCTTTGGCGGGGAGAAGACGCAGCCCCTCCCGCGTTGGCCCGCTTCCGCACAAAATTGCTTACAATTTTAAGTTTGTTACTGTGCGGGAGGGGGCAGGGGGCGAGCAGCGACGCTGCAAGTGTAAGATACTCCGAATGCCTTGAGGCGCAGTCGGTAAAACAGGGCTTTGCCCACATAGGAAGAACCCCCGGCTATGTGCCGGGGGTGTAACTATTGTTTTGGGGGCAGATCATATGGACCGTACAATAAAAGTTCAAAGATCAAAACGAAAAACGATGTCGCTTTCCGTAAACAGAAACGGAGAGATCATTGTGAAAGCTCCCTTATTTCTGAAAAACGAGGTCATAGAGGAGTTTATCAGGAAACATGAGCTGTGGTTGGTAAAGCAGCTTCGTCTTCGGGACGAACGGGTCGCAAGGGAGCGGGCGCTGGCACTGACCCCTGAAAAAATAGCGGCGCTGAAGGAACGGGCACGGACTGTTTTGAGCGAAAGGGTAAATTATTACAGTAAAATCATGGGGGTTCATCCTGCCGGACTGAAAATCACCTCCGCCAGAACGCGCTGGGGCTCCTGCAGCGCAATAAATGCTCTTTGCTTTTCTTATCGCCTGATTTTGCTGGAGCCGGATGCCGTCGATTATGTTGTCGTACATGAGCTTGCACACATTCGGGAAAAAAATCACGGCCCCGGATTTTACCGGGAAGTAGAAAAATATCTTCCGGATTACCGAAGACGGATTCAACTGCTCAAGGAAAGTCAAAATAAAATCGGTTTATGACACATTATGCAAACGGACTCCGGCTTGTCCGCCGGAGTCCGTTTCGAATCACTCAGCTGCTTTCACCGGAGTAAAGGAATATGTTTCCGGAGATGGTTTTGGTTCCGGCGGGGTACATTTCAGCGCAACGGGGGCGCTCGGAAGGTCCTCTTCTTCCTGAAGCTTGAATTTTTTTGTGAGCTCGTGGAGCTTTTGGGATTGCAGAGACAGATCATGACTGGCCGCGGCGTTTTCTTCGGAAGCCGCGGAATTTTTTTGCACTACTTCCGCAATTTGGACGATTCCGGACGTTACTTCGGATACGGCGTTTGCCTCATCGCCGGTGGATTTGGAGATTTCATCGATCAGCCGCGTCGATTCTTCCGTGCTTTTCTGAAACTTACGGAAAGCAGCTGCCGTGGAATCAACGGCCTGCATGCCCTTATTCACAAGAGAAATCGAATTTTCAATCAGCAGGGAAGACTGCTTTGCCGCCTGAGAGCTTTTTACAGCGAGATTTCTCACTTCATCCGCCACAACGGCGAAGCCTTTTCCGGCTTCACCGGCTCTGGCGGATTCCACGGCTGCGTTTAGGGCCAGAATATTTGTCTGGAATGCAATTTCGTCGATGGTTTTAATGATCTTCCTGATTTGTTCGGAGGATCCGTTAATATCGTTCATTGCGGCAAGCAGACCGTTGACGTCCCGGTTGCCCGCTTCCATTTCTTCGAAAGATTTTTTGGAAATGGAACTCGCAAGGGCGGCATTGTCCGCCGTCTTTTTAATTTGTGTGGAGATTTTTTCGATCGTATCAGACAACAGCTCCGTTGTGCCTGCCTGTTCCGCCGCTCCCTGAGATAGGGAGGAGGCGCCGTCGGCGATTTGTCTGGAACGACTTTCAATGGATTCCGCGGCGGCGTTGATGTCATGGAACACATGGTTCAACGATTGACAAATCGTATTCAAAGCCCGTTTGATTTCGATAAAATCGCCTAAATATTCTTTCTCGGTTCTTACGGTCAGGTCACCGCCGGAAACCGCGCTGAGAATGTCGGAAATTTCACCGATATAAGCCTGCAAACCGGATACGGTGTTTTCCAGTGCCGAAACAACCTGCCCGACCTCGTCCCTGGAATGAACGGTAAGAGCAACGACGCTTTGATCAGTTAAGCCGATTTCCCCATGTTCCATATGGTTCGCAAGGAATACGACCTGTTCCAGCGGAGTCTTCACCCTCTTTTTGATGAAGCGTCTTAAAATCAATATTGCGGTCAGCATGAAAGCAACGCCTACAAGAATCGCGAATAAAATCATCGTGTTCTGCGTTTGCTCGATGCCTGAAATGTTTTTGCCTGTGAACAAAGCCCCAACGGCATTTCCGTTATAGCCGATGATCGGCATGTAACCGGAGATATAACTGCATCCTGAGATGTTTTCCTTGGAAAGATAGTTTTGCTTTTGCTGAATCACTTTTTCTTGAACATCCTGCTCCATTTTTAAACCGTTTTGCCGAATTTTATCCTTTGATGCCGTTGTATTAATTTGCTCGTTGCCCAGAAAAACTGAAAATTCACAGCCGGTGCTACTTTTCAGCCGGTCGAGAAAATTTGTCTCCACCGTGGAATCGGATACGCTTTGCAGGGAACACACAGCTGAAACGCATCCAATTACGGTTTTGTCCTCTTCAATCGGGGCACCGTAGCAAACACACAGCATTTTCCCGGTTAAAACCTCATTGACCAGCGCTTTTTGATTCTTTAATGCCTGCTTAATATGCTGCAGGCCGGAGAGATCGTTCAGCTCCAGCTCATTGTCTGACGAGGCAATGATTTTCCCGTTTTTGTCCGTAAGAAAGGCATAGCTCAGACCATAGGACAGCACATCGCTTTTCAGAGCCGATGCCATTCCGTAATTGTTTTTTTCCTTCACCGCACGGATCAGGTCGGGATTTTCGGAAAGATCATTTCCGGCACTCTGTACGTCGCTGTCGAAATCCTTTATCGTTTCAGACAGCCCGTTCAGCGCAACGGCGCAGTCCTGCCGGTAAGACTTTTCAAACGCGCGGTTTGTAAAGACGCTCATGATGAATATGACAACGGTCAGAGTGACTGCCAGCAGTACAGCAAAAAACACGGATAATGCAGAACTCAGATTTTTCCATTTGCTTTTCATACGACTCACTCCTTTTTTTAAATGATCCTTAATTCTCCCTGAATTTACTCGTAATCCTTCAGATTTTGTTTTGTAATCATTTGATAAGGAATGTAGACGTAATGCTGGTTTTTTAGTTCGACTGTTTTGGGAATCTTTTGTCCGCAGGCCAGAGCATAGGATAAATCCATGATGGCGTCCGCCTGCTTTTTTGCATCGTTATACACCGTGCCAAGCATGGAACTGTCTTTCACTGCCTCCAGACCGGGCTGTGTGCCGTCGACTCCGACTACGACCGGTGCTCTTTTCAGGGAACTTCCTTGAATCGCGTCGATGGCGCCGAGCGCCATGTCGTCGTTATTGGAAAACACGACCTCGATTCTATCACCGTACTGTTTGATCCACTGTGTCATTTTAGCGGTAGCCTGTGCGCGCTGCCAGTTTGCCGTGTCGTTCGCAAGTTTTTCAACCTGAATGCCTGATTCAATCAGATATTTAATGGAATATTCCGTACGGAGCAAAGCGTCCTGGTGTCCCTGTTCCCCTTCCAGCATGACATACTGGATTTTTCCGTCTTTGTTTCTGTCAATGAGGTCGGGGTTTTCATGAAAAGCGTTGCCGATGATCTTGCCCTGTATGGTGCCGGACTGAGCCGCATCCGCCCCAACATAGTAAACCTTATTCCACATACGCACGTCCTCTTCAACAGGTTCCCTGTTGAAGAACACTACGGGGATATTGGCTTTTTTAGCTTTATTGATGATTGTGGACGCTACGGTGCGGTCCACCATGTTCACACAGATGACCGAATAGTTTTTAGAAAGGAAACGGTCCACTTGATCATCCTGAATGGCCTGACTTGACTGACTGTCGGCAATATTCAAAATGATTTTTTTGCCGCTTTCGGATTCCTCCTTTTTTACGGCTGATTCCAGGTAGGTATCGACGGACTGTATAAACGTGTCGTCCTTTCGGTAAATGGTGACCCCGATTTTAATGGTCTTGACCGGGACACTTTCTGATGCACAGGAACCAAGCATTCCGGATAAAACGGTCAAAATGCAAATAACCGCCCGCTTCCAACTCCTCATTTTTTCATCTCCCTGTCAACTTACAAACGGAAACAGCATATATTCGTTTTCGGGGTGATACATATTTGAACTGTCAGAGATAACGAAATTAATGTTCATATTTTTGCACGGAATGTGATTGATGCGGTCGACTGCCATTTTGATTCCCAGATACCCGATCCCATATTGATTTTCCACACCGATTGCTTGAATGACACCTTCTTCCAGCAGAGAGACAATCGAACTGCTCCGACCGACTCCAAAAATTTGAGTATTCGCAGCGGCCTTGGATTTCAGAACTTTTTCAGCCTTTCCAAAGAGCTCCAGAGTCGCACTGTCCGCAGCAATGAAAACTTCTCCTTTGTGTTGGAGCAGGATTCTTTCGGCATGGCCTGGGGCATCCTGTGAAAGATCTGAAAAATCCAGATAAGAGGGCTTGGCGCCAGCATCTTTCAAAACCTTTTCCACGCCGCCGCAAAACTCCGGACTGTTTTTTCGATTCAATATCACAAAACGTTGAGAGGAATTCTGTTTCTGTAAGATTTCTTTCGCCAAATTCTGCCCTAGCTGGTCGTTGTTACAGGAGATGTTAACGAGGTCGGACAAATTAGAGAGGGAGGACTGCAGGACAATCACGGGAACTATTTTGTCCCCTTCCTTCATTGGTTTTATCAAGTTGGGGGAATCAACCGGCATGATCAGCACCGCGTTTGCACCGTTATTGATTTCCCGTTTCAAAAGCTCAATCTGCTGATTCGCGTCATTGTCGCTGGTCAATGTGTAAAAGCTGATGTCAGCATTCATCTCATCCGCGGCTTTTTCAATTCCAGACTTCATAACAGACAAATTTTCGGTGCTTTTTCCCGAACAAATAACGGAAATTGCATAGGGCTCGCTGGTGGACTTTGTGCCGTTGTTGTTTAGATAAAGATAATAGCCTGACAGGATCAGCAGCAGGATGAAAAAGATGATGAGTTTGTTTCGTGACACCCGGCTTTCACTCCTTTTCTTCAAATTCTTCCAGACTTTTTTTAGGCAGATGAATTCTTGCTGTGGTACCGACGTCCGGTTCGCTGAACAGGGAAAGACCGTACTGCACGCCGAAATAAAGCTGTATTCTTTCATTGATGTTCTTCAGTCCGATGCCGGAGCCGCTTCCCCGAACGAGCGCAGCGTTTTCACTCAGCAGACGATCAGCCTGTTCCTGCGGCATTCCGGGTCCGTTGTCGATGACATCGATCCATAATTCATGATCTTTACAATAGGCCTCGACTCTGATTTTTCCGTCATCCATGAATTCCATTCCGTGATAAATGGAATTTTCGACCAGCGGCTGAATGATCAATTTGATTGTTGCGCACTGCAGAACCTGCGGTTCCGAATGAATCGAATACTGAAATTTGTCGGCAAATCTGTAATTTTGAATAATCAGATAATTCTTCACGTGCTCCAGTTCATCGGCAACGGAAATTATGTTTTTTCCCTTGCTGATGCTGATACGAAACAGCTTAGCCAGAGAAGTGACCATTGTGTTTGCGTCCTGGTATTTTCCGTTTTCGTTCATCCAGACAATCGAGTCCAGAGTGTTATACAGAAAATGGGGATTGATCTGCGCCTGAAGAGCATCGAGCTCGCTTCGCCGCTTGGCTTTCTGCTCCGATACAATATCGTCCATCAGCGTTCTGGTCTGACGGACCATGGAACGGATTGCTTTTCCAAGGTGTTCGACTTCATAGGAACCGCTGATTGCGATCTTCTGTTCGTCAAGGTCGCCGCTCTCCAGATTTTTTACGGAATTTTCCAGCTTCATGATCGGTTTTGCAATGCGGGAGGATAAAAACATATTGACGATGATGAGCAGATAGGAAATGAACAGGGCAAACAAAAGGGTATAAGACGTAAAGTTGGAGTAATTCGCCGTGATATCCTGAATCGGGTTGACCGCGATAATTTTCCATCCAGTGTATCCGACGGTCTTGACGGTGATCAGCCGCTGCCTGCCGTTAAACGTTTCCGAATAGGTACCGTCCTCATGCTTTGCGTTGTCCAGGTTGTTTTCATTCGTCAGGTTGGAATAAATCAGCCTTTGCTTGGGGTGATAAATGATTTGACCTTTTTCATCCGTGATGTAAACATAGCCGGACCCGCCCAGATAGTTGTTTTTGCAGACCTGTTCAATTCCGCTGTAATTCATGTCTACCAGCAGGACGCCGTGGATAATGGAGCCGGCCGAGGTCAGCTCTACCGAACGGCTGAGAGAAATCACCCAATGAGAATTGTCGTCCGGGTCTAAAAAAAGATCTTCCACGTGTGGAGTCGAAAAATGGAGATTTTCGATTCTGGCCATCGCAATTTGGAACCAGCTCTGTTCTTTTACGTCGATAGAGGGCTTTAGCTGAGAAAGCGGTTCCGCCGCTATGATTTTTCCGTCGTCTGAAAAGACGGCGATACTGACAAGCTGGTCTCTGTTTGTTTCATAAAGCAAACTCATCTGATAGTTGATATTGTCATCCTTCAGGTCGGAATTTTTAATGACCCGGTAATACATGGAGTCGGAGATTCTCATCATGCTTCGAAGGTAAGAATCCAAGTTCAGGCTGATCTGATCCACAATGCGCTTATTGCTGTTTGAAATGACTTCCATTGTCGAATTCACATATCTTACGGACAGGGAAACGGCGATCAGCGCCATTCCGATTACCATTACGATCGTGAATGAAATGGAAATGGAAAACTGAATGCTCCTTTTATGCAAAGAATGCCGGATCCGATCTTTGAAAACTCTAATCTTGTCCCACATTGTAATCCCTCAGGAATCTCTGTATTTGGATGGAGATACGCCGTATTTTTTCTTAAAGACATAACTGAAATAGTTGGGTTCCGCATAGCCTACTTTCTGGGCGATCACATAAGTTTTATCTTCGGTTGTGTTCAGCAGGTCAACCGCCTGCCGAAGGCGTACTTCTGTCAGGTAGGATACGAAACTTTTTCCGGTTTCCCGTTTGAAAACAGTCGAGAAATAAGTCGGGCTAACATGAAGAAAGGAACACAGGTCTTCGACGGAGATGCCGGTTTTCTGATAATTTTCCTCTATGTACTGAATCGCGTGCTGCGCGAGGATTTTTGTATTGTTGACCCGCTGGCATTTGATCTTTGAACTGATTCTGATGCAAACCTGTGCGCACCACTGTTTGATTTCATCCGGGGTCTGCAATTTGGTAAGAGCGTCCGTGTAGCTGAAATTTTCGTCAAAAATCTCACTGCCGTCCAGTCCGTACGCATGCAGCACCTTCAAAAACGACGTGATGATTTCCAGCAGATAAATCCGATATTGATCAAACGGAAGCAGTGCTGATTTTGGATGGGAGAAAAAGCTGTCGATCTTCTCTTCAATTTTACGCTCATCTCCCATTTTGATCAGATTCGAAATCGCGTCTTCATCTTCCTGAAAAAATTCGATTCTGGCTGTTTCGTCAGGTTCGACGTCGTTGATGTAGATCGCTTTGTCTCCGCCCATACCGGCACTGTATTCCAGCGCGGTGAACGCTTCACGATAGGATTCCCTCAACTGATGCAGGTCTGGCTTTATGGTACCGATCCCGGCCATTACTTTTAAATTCAGAACTCGTTGAGCCGACTTACAAACTTCGTTTATGCCGTTGATCATGGGAATCAGGTTGTTATCATGAAAATATGCGATTACAATGACACAGTCATAGTACAGAAAATCAATAAAACTGCAGAAATTCCCCAACATATCATCCAGAATGCTTTTGACCGAAATAGGAATCAGTTCTTCTTTTCCTTTCAGATTGCATTTCTCATCGATGTTGGGGTCGGCACGCAGAAGCGCGGCGGCCCATCCCTCCACATCCAGATTCAGATGGAAGGTGCATGCCTGAGCGTTGAGCTGTTCCGGTGTCAAATGTCCTTCAATCAGCCCTGAAAAAAACTGCTGGCGCATAATCGGGAGGCTGTCCTCGTACGCTTTTCTAAGCATTTCAATATTCGTTTTTTCATTGAATTCCCGGTCAAGCTGAGCTTTTATTTTCTTCAGGGTTTTGGTCAGCTCCACGGAATCAATCGGTTTCAGGATATATTCGGCAACGTGCAGCTTGATTGCCTGCTGCGCAAACTTAAAGTCGTCAAAACCTGAAAAGACAATCATTTTTGTGGAGGGCATCATGGCGCAGATTCTTTCGCAAAGATCAAGTCCGCTTAGGAACGGCATTTTAATATCCGTCATAATGACGTCCGGATGCAGCCTTTCCGCCTTCTCCAGGGCGTCGACTCCGTTTTCTGCGGAGCCGACAAAGGTATAACCCAGTTGAGCCCAGTCGATTCTTCTGGCGATTCCTTCGCAGATTTCTCGTTCATCGTCGGCCAATAAAATTCGATACAATCTCATATGATTCCTTCGTTTCAATAATTGCAATGATTAAGCACAAAAAGTAATTCGTATCAGTGACAGATTGTGTGATTTGTCCCTAAACAGTATTATAACATAAAGACGTTTCAAAAACAGCTTTCAGCTCATGACAACAGACCTGTCATGAGCTGAATATAGAAAGGTGCATTTGCAGCCATATCAGTGCCACAAAACCTTGTGGTATTTTGAAAGATCTATTGCAACCGCGACCACAATGATAATACCTTTGATGACCTGCTGCCACATGGGGCTGACATTGATAAACTGCAGGCCGTACTGGATGACGGTGAAAATCAGGACGCCGGTTACGATGCCGCTGATTTTGCCGATGCCGCCGGCGAGAGACACACCGCCGACGCAGCAGGCGGCGATGGCGTCGAGTTCATATCCGTAGCCGTATTGATTGGAGGCTCCTGCTGTTCTGGCAGCTTCCAGAACGCCGCCGAACCCATATAAAACGCCTGCAAGAATAAAGATTCCCATCAGCGTCTTAAAAACATTGACCCCGGAAACGCGCGCGGCTTCCATATTTCCGCCGATCGCATAGATGTTTTTGCCGAAAACAGTTTTATTTAGAATAATCCACATTAGAATTGTGACGGCGATTGCGATGGGGACCAGAATGGACACTTTGTCGAACAGCTTGGTCTGTGCCAGATTCGTAAAATCTTCACGGACGCCGCCGATCGGCTGAGAATTGTTTGGGGGCATATCAAAATACAGGGAGCAGATGCCGTAAATACTGACCGAACTTGCCAAGGTTGCAATAAACGGATGCATGTTATATTTTGCCACAAGGAATCCGTTGATCGCGCCGAAGATACCGCACGCAAAAATTGCAAGAAGAATCGGCAGAATAATCGGAACCTGAGGGAGATTCGGGAAAAACCTGTGGGCATAATCGGGATTCTGCAGCATGGAAGTGGAAATAACAGCGGCCAGCCCGACCATGCGCCCGGCAGAAAGATCGGTGCCTGCAATCAGCAATGTGATGCAGATTCCCAGGGCGATAATTAAACGAATGGAAGATTGCGCGAGAATATCGAACAGCACGTCGAATTTCATGAAACGGGGTTCGATAAAAATGATGATAATAATTAGTACAAGCAGCGCGAAAATTAGCGCATAATTCAGAAAAAAGGATTTCGCGCTTTTGCGGGAAAACAGAACTTCTTCCCCTTTTCTGCCGGTGTTGAACGTTTGAAGAACACCGTACATAAACAGGCACGCGCCGATAATGGCAAGGAACCCGGGCAGGTCGTAAATCTTCTTGATATGTAACAGCAACCCCAGAATGGCGCCGAAAATCGCAAAGCAAATGCCCGCCGCCATAAATACCGCCGCAAATTTTCTGCGCGGCACAGCTTTTCCTTCCTGATCCATAGGTACTCTCACTTCCTAATCTAATTTCTGTATTGTGTTGCGAGACGCATGACCGAAATCTGGTCGGCATCCTCACGGTTCAGAATACCCGTGACCCGGCCCTCGCACATCACCATGACTCTGTCTGCCATTCCAAGCAGCTCCGGCATTTCGGAAGAGATCATAATAATTGATTTGCCTGATTTGATCAAATCGAGCATGATGGTGTAAATTTCATATTTGGCGCCAACGTCGATTCCGCGGGTTGGTTCATCCAGAATCAGTATATCCGGATCGGTTAAAAGCCAGCGGGCAATCAGAACCTTTTGTTGATTGCCTCCGGAAAGATTCTCCATTTCCGTATCAAGATTCGGGGTTTTTACATTCAGGGTTTTACTCATTGATTTCGCGGCTTTGTAGCGTTTTGAATCGTTGAGCAGGCCGCCTTTGGCAAATTTTTTCTGGCTCGCGATGACCGTGTTGTCCAAAACGGACAGATGCGCGTAGACGCCGGAAGCCCGGCGCTCTTCCGTCAGCAGAGCCAGACCGTTCTTTTTTGCGTCCTGAACCGACTTGATTTCAATTTTTTGACCGCTTTTATAGATTTCTCCGGAGGCGATTCCCCGCAGGCCGAATATGGATTCGACCAGTTCCGTCCGCTGGGCTCCTACCAGTCCTCCCAGTCCCAGAATTTCTCCTTTGTGAAGCTCGAAGCTGACATGCTGGAACGATCTTGCTTCGGCAGAACACAGATCGCTGGCCTGAAAAACAATTTCCTTGCCGGGGACGCTGTTCTTAGGGGGGAATCTGTTGGTCAGTTCACGCCCGACCATCATCTGAATCATCTGGTCCGTGGTCATTTCGGAAGAAGGCCAGGAACCTATGTGTTTTCCGTCTCGCATAACAGTGACTTCATCTGAGATTTTTAGAATTTCTTCCATCTTATGGGAAATATAGATAATCGCGCAGCCCTTTTCCTGAAGATGTCTCATGATGCTGAATAAATGCTCGGTTTCATTGTCCGTCAGGGAAGAGGTCGGCTCATCCATGATGATCAGCTTTGAATTGTAGCTGACCGCCTTAGCAATTTCAACAAGCTGCAGGTTGGAAGGAGATAACGTAACTGCCAAGGCCTCCGGGTTCACATCGAGATTAATCTCCTGAAACAGTTCTTTTGTTTTGCGGACCATGGCTTTCGTGCTTACAATAGGCCCGTTTTTCGGGAATCGCCCGAGCCAGATGTTCTCCATGACAGGGCGGTAACGAATCGGGTGCTGTTCCTGGTGGATCATGGAGATTCCCAAGTCAAGCGCCTGCCTGGTATTGGCGATTTCAACCTCTTGTCCGTTAAAAATTACTTCGCCTTCGTCTTTTATGTAAATGCCGAACAGGCATTTCATCAGGGTCGATTTTCCGGCTCCGTTTTCGCCAACCAACGCATGCACACTGCCGGGCCTTACTTTCAGGTTTACGTCCTCCAAGGCTTTTACGCCCGGAAATGATTTTGATATGTGATTCATTTCTAGGATGTATTCACTCAACTGTCAGCCCTCCTTTTCCGTAGAGGTATGCAGCGATGGGGAACGAAAAGAACCGTCTTCACGTTCCCCACATGCTGTCCGTATCTTATTTGGTCATGTAATCTGTGTAATTGTCCTGAGTCACCTGTACATAAGGAATCCAGACATACTTGTTGTCGGTCAATTCATAACCGATATTATCTTTGGAAATTTCCTTGCCCTCGGCGGCAGCGGCGGCAATATTAACGGACGCGTCGCCTTGGTTGACGGCGTCATTCAGAACCGTACCGTACATGGAACCCTCTTTCATGGCCTCCAGAGCCGGAGCCGTCGCGTCGACGCCGACTACAGGAATGTACTTGGACTTATCGCCCTTGTTGTAGCCGTGAGCCTTAAGCGCCTCAATGGCGCCGAGAGCCATGTCGTCGTTGTTGCAAAGAACGGCTTCAATCTTATCAATGCCCTTAGAAGTAATAAATGTATTCATCAAATCCGTGGCTTTTGCTTTATCCCAGTAAGCAGTATCAGCTGCCAATTTTTCTGTTTGAAAGCCGCCGTCGGTGATTGCCTGAATAGAATATTGTGTCCGGAGCACGGCGTCCTGATGTCCCGGCTCGCCCTGAAGCATTACATACTGAATTTTCCCGTCGCCGTTTTTATCGGCATCTTTATTTTTCTTAAAGTAGTCCACGATAAGCTGGCCGGACATAGTCCCGGATTGTTCTGCTTTTGCTCCAACGTACCATGCTTTATCATAGCTTTTCAGAATGTCGGCTTCCGGTTCGCGGTTCAGAAAGATAATCGGTATGTTCTTGTCCTTTGCCTTTTTCACGAGGGACTCGGCGGCAGTCCGGTCAACCGGGTTGACGCACAAAGCTGTTACACCCTTTGTCAGGAAAGTGTCAACCTGTTCGTTTTGCGTGGCCTGTTTGCTTTGTGAATCAACGATGTTCAGCGTTACACCCAGCTTTTGGGCCTCTTTCGTCATCTCATCCCGAACGCCCGTCATAAAGGTATCATCAAATTTGTAGATGCAGACGCCGATTGTCACATCAGACGGATCAACTGCTGCGGTTTCGCTGGATGTGGGTTCCGTACCGGCTGCCGACGATGTCCCTCCGGCCGATGAAGCCGGTGTAGAACTGGAACACCCAACTGTTACGGTGCCCATCATCAGAGCAGCCATAACCATTGCCAAGGTCTTTTTCATATAACTTCCTCCTTAGAATTAATTCGGACCGGAAAGCAAACCGTTTGTGCGTGTTGAACAATTTGGCGATCGCAAACCGGTCTTTCTTATTAATTAATTATAAGTATACGGTTCCGATAAGGAAAAATCCATATAAAATTCTTCTATCTTATATTAAAATTCTTAACTGATTGATGCAATTTTGTCTATAATTTTGCAAAAAGATGCCCGCGTGTCATTGACTGGGGGGGAGGACATCAACCGTGGGATTGAACGGAAGGAAACCGCTGAATTTGCCGGTTGACTGTCGGTACAAAAATGTAACCGTAGCGAAAAACGACGGACGAAACAAAGCCCAGGCAGCTTTTGCGCCGCCTGGACTTAGAAGAAATTCTTATTGTTAAGTTACGGTATGGCTTGAATTTACTTGTTTAAATAAATTAAGCCCACCCCTTTGAGGTAGGCTCAATTCATTATGCTCCCGACTAAACTTGCCCGTCAGAAATTTTCAGGGAGGCACATCATTGATGCGGGTGAAAAACGAACTAACTGTTTTTTGTTACGCTGTCATCGGAATTTTTGCGATCTTGGCATGTTTGAGTGTGTTCTTTTCACTCATTGAAACTTTGTCCGCCGAAAACGTCCATTCCCTCGACGGGGGTAATGCCGAGCAACTCGTCTGTAATCTGCCGAAGCGCGGCGGTATCTGAGCTGATAATACAGTTATAAATTTTGTTGTGAGTATCATTTTCTCCCAGTGGAGGGAGGCCGGCCTCAGCCCGACGATGGGCACGGGCTCTTACCAACTGGGTAATATGCCTGCGGATTAGCTGTTGTACCATGAAATAAACGTCCTTATACAGTCTGTTGTGACTCATTTTCACCACTTTGTAGTGAAAGTTGAAGTCTGCGTCAACCAAACGCTCCAGTAAGTCTTCATTGTCCACATCCAGGTTATAATCCAGCGCAAGGCTGTTGTAATGCATCAGGGCCTTATGCAATTCCTCTTTCTCCGCATCGGTGCCAGAGAGGATTGACAAGCGCATACAATCATATTCCAGCAGGCTGCGCAATTGCTGTACATCTTGGTAGTTATCTTTGCCCTCATAAAAGATAGATATCTCACTCAGCATGGGCTTGAGGGAAAAGTTACGGATGAATGACCCCTCGCCCACCCGGGTTTCGATAATGCCCAGGGTGCTGAGCTTCTGTAGGGCCATGCGCACGCTTAAGCGGTTCACGCCGAAAGCGTCAGCAAACTCAGACTCTGAGGGAAGCTTGTCTCCCACTTTCCAGATACCGTCCACGATATCCCGCTTGATGGACGCGCAAACCTGGTCCACAATAGATATTCGGCTTATTCTCATTTTTCGGTGGGAAGACTTGCCGAGGGGCTCTTTTTCCATACCGCTCACCTATAATCATATTTTTTCTAATTATAACTCTTTTCTGATATAATGTCATTCTTTTTAAAATAAACGACGAAATGGAACCTCTTAGGGGAGAAGCAAATAAAGCAGTAAAGAAGCAGGCGCCTTTCGATTGGAAGGTGCCTGCTTGCAATAGAAGAAATTATAATCGGTAGTTATTTAATAACGACTTTTTTAGCTTTTGCCATGTATTCCTCGCTCATTTCCTGACCGATGCCGGGGAGCTCGGGAATCTCGTAGAAGCCGTTCTTCGGCGCGTAATAGTACTTGCCGGCGTTCTTAAACTTCGTCAGCAGATTGGCGTTGTGTTCCTCGTGAATGACGAAATTGGGGATAGTAGCTTCCACCTGAAGAGCGGCGGCGGTAGCGATAGGACCGCCGCAGACGTGAATCTGAACGCCTATGTCATAGACCTGAGCCATATCGCTGATTTTCTTGGTTTCTGTAATTCCGCCGGTGTTGGCAAGGTCAGGCTGGATCACGTCCAGAGTACGGTCTTCAAAGAACTGGCGGAACCCCCAGCGGGTGTAGCTGCGCTCACCGGTAGCGAGAGGCAATCCGCTGCGCTCTTTGATATGTTTAAAGAGAGTGGGATTGCAGGGCATTGTGGGCTCCTCAAAGTACATGATCCGATAGGGCTCGAGTGCCTTACCTAAAATAGCGGAGGTGTTGGCGTCAAGCAGGGAGTGAATTTCGATGATGATGTCCATATCGTCGCCGCCGGCTTCGCGCGCCGCCGCGATGCGCTCTACGGAACGCTTCAAGTCATGCTCCCGGTAGCAGCCACGAATTTGGTTGCCCTGGGTAGCAAATACCTCGCCAAAATCCTTTTCCTGACACGGGGCGAAAACAGGGTCGATTTTAACGGCGTCGTAGCCGTCTGCCATAGCGTCCTTAACAACATCGTAGTAGTCCTTGGGGTCGTACAGAAGAGTAAGAGAGTCGTTCTTTTCGATGATTTTTCGCCAACCGAACTGAAGCTGGGATGCGTAAGCACGGAGCTTGTCGTTGGTCTTGCCGCCAAGAAGTTTGTAGACGGGCAGATTCAGAGCCTTTCCCTTGATATCCCAGCAGGCAGTGTCTATGGCCGCCATGGCGGAGGTGACGACCACGCCGCCTCCCATGCCCCAGAAGGTGTGGCGATGCAGGTGCTCCCAAATTTTCTCGGTATTGAAGGGATCCATGCCAAGAACAAGTTTTGCAAAGTCCTGGCACTGTCCAAAGGCTGCCTCAGAGCAGTTGCCATAGGCCAAACCAGCCTCGCCGAATCCGCTGATACCTTCGTCTGTGTTAACTTTGACAGTAACAAAACCGCCAAGAGCACCGTCGCCAAGATAACATTCTACATTTGTGATTTTCATAAGAAGTTGCTCCTTTCTTGTACCATAAAATCATTTGAAAACTTCAAGAGAAAACTGTTTATTCTGCGGGGGCCTTTTCCTCGTCATCGGCCCAAACAGAGGTGTGAATCTCAATATTGCCGCGTTTGGCGCGCCAGACTCCGATGGCCGCCATGATCAGCAGCGCCGATACATTCGCAATTGCCAGAGCCGGGGTCATGGACAAACAGGACTTCCAGAATACCACAATGAACCCGACCAGAGATAAGACGCAAATGGCGTAGTACAGGCCGTTGGACACATGAAAGCGGGATTTACTCCAGGCCTCAGGATATTTTCCGGGCAGCCGGATCAGCGCCGCGAAGTTCAGAAAAGCGAAAAAGGAGGTAAAGATCTGTACCATATTCGTAATGACGGTAATGGACAGACCGAAAATGACAGGGAGAATACCCAAGATGTACATGAAGGTCAGAATAAAGACGCGGGAGCCCTTGGCGTTTTTCTTTCCAAAAGCGGAAGGGAGCCAACCATCGTCGCAAGACTGGCCTATGGTGATGGCGTTATAGGCAAAGCTGGAGTTCAGGGTAGACAGCAGAGCCATAATGGGGCCGCCTATGATAAAGAAGTAAAACAGCCAGGAAGGGAAGATGCGCTGTGCGGCAAAAACCAGAGTGGTTGAAGCGCCGTATTCTTTCACGCTGATCACGCCCACGCCGGCCATGGCTACGCCCACATAAAGAATGATGAGTGTGGGAACGGTCATCAGCAGGGCCGCAGGAATATCCCGCTTGGCGTTTTTGGCATCCCGGCCATAGGCAATCGTCATGTAATAGCCCTGACAGGAGTACACAAACAGCAGGACGGCACCGGTGAAACCGCCGGAAATCTGACCCTTGTTAAAGACTACCCCCCAGCCGTTAATCAGAAAATTCGGGTCCGAAAAATTAAAGATCGGCAGTTTGATTTTAAAAATACCCACAATGGCGAAGAGAACCAGCGCGGCTATGAGCAGCCAGGTCATCAGCTTTTGGGCCTTTGCCATTACGTCCACGCCTAACAGATTGACAATAAAGAAGAAGGTCAATAAGGAAACTCCTATCATCGTGCGGGGAATTGCGCCGCCCAGAGCAGGAATAATATCGCCAAGATAGGCAGCCGCGGCGGTGCCGAAAAGGGACAGTGACAGGCATTGTGTCAAATAGGAGAATGCAAAAATTCCGGAAGTAACTGGTCCTGCCAGTTCACACAGCATGGAATAGTTGCCGCCGCCCAGCCGCAGAGTTGATGCAACAAAGATGTAAGGCAGAATCATAATAAAACCCATGATAATAGCCACAAAGTAGGCAAGCCAGGCGGAATAACCAGTCATTTTGATTGCAGGGACAATAAGAGTGATGACGCCGGCACCAATAACCTGTCCAACGGCTAGCGCAAAAAGTTCGGTTTTTCCGAGAGTTCCGGGTTTTGGTGCTGGCTCTTTAATCACTTTGATCGCCATAATAAATCTCCTCGTTTTCTCTCTTAATTTAACGGTAACCTCGCATTCTTGATTAAGTGCTTTGCCAGAGATGCCATAACAGGATTTTGACAGGTGGGATATTTGAACCTTTTTTCTCCGAAGTCATGACCGACAATTGAAATTACTCTACCACTTTGTAGAGAATCGCCTTGTCGATAGCTTCTTGAAGGAACTCGTTGCCGATGCCGGGCAGGTCTGGAACGGTAAAGTATCCGTTTTCAGGCTGAAGGTTGTACTTCGTGAGGTTCAGGCAGGTGTCCATCCGGTTGCAGGTGTGATGCTCGTGAATGACAAAATTGGGAATGACACATTCCAGATGCAATGCTGCGTTGGTGGTCAGAGGACTGCCGGCGACATGAATCTGGATCCCTGCGTCAAAAGCGTGGGCCATGTCGCAGATTTTCTTTACTTCGCTGATCCCGCCGCAGTTTCCAATGTCGGGCTGGGCCAGCTGCAAAAGATTGCGCTTAAAGTAGTCGGCGTACTGCCAGCGGGAGAAAAGACGTTCGCCGTTGGCAATGGGAACACTGATGTATTTGGCGATGTATTCTACCGTCTGGGTGGTGGGAGTATTCGGCTCTTCAAATGCCAGAATGTGATATTTTTCGGCCAGCTTGCCAAGCTGCACCGCACCCAGGGCGTCCGGATAGGAATGGTTTTCCATGATGATGTCAACATCGTCGCCGGCGGCTTCCCGTGACGCCTTCATCCGGGCTTCCACCATCTTGAGCTGAGAAGGCGTGAGAAAACCGGTAGTATCCAGAAAGCTTAGTGGTTTTCCCTCCTCGTCCCGGTCGAAGAAGTCGATCTTCACCGCGTCGAATCCCTCGGCCACAGCTAACTTCACATTGTGGGCGTAATCCTCCGGCTTGACAGCCCAGAGGTGCTCGCTCACTCCGACCTGCCCCCAGCCAAACTGTAATTGGCTGGCGTAGGTGCGAAGCTTGTCGCGCATTTTACCACCCAGCAACTGATAGACAGGAACATTAAAATATTTTCCTTTAATATCCCAAAGCGCGACATCAATCGCTGCAATACCGGAAAATACCACCGGGCCGCCGTTCTGGCCCCAGAAAGTCTTTTTATACATGCTTTCCCAGATTAGCTCAGTTTGCAGCGGATCCATACCGATGATCAGTTCAGCCAGGTCGCACACCATGCCAAACGCCGCGGAACCACCCACGCCGTAGGCCATGCCGGCTTCACCGTCACCGCGAATTCCCGTGTCGGTGTGGATTCGGCAGCCGATTGGGCTGTTCATTTTGCTCTTGGCAGTGGGAAGGCGAAAGACTTCCACCTTTGTAATTTTCATACAGCTCTTCTCCCTTTTCGTTTATTCGCTTGATCACTTGTTCGCTATGTAACCAGTATATATACTTTTCCTTGTAAAGTCAAGAAATATATGATAAATTTGTAAAAAAAATAAAATCAATCTAAAAATTTTTGTGTAATATTAAGCAGAATGGCCTTAATGGGGTTGGCTGTTGCGGAAAAATGCCAAAGAACGCGAAAGGGCTGCGAGGACTGACGAGGAAAGAATTTCAGCAAGAGCCGGAAAAAGAGTTGACAGAAGGCTCGGTACGAATACAAAAAGCTGAAAAAAAGAACGGATGGGACCGTTCCTGTTTGCTAAGCATAGGAGGGATGTGCTGTAGGCTTCGGCACATTGCTTTCTTCGAGGTAACGAAATATAATAAAAATATTGGAGGCGTGAGGACGGACGATATTACGCTGAAAGAAGCATTACGATTGCTCTTCGGGCCTCATTCCGGGAGGTGTGAAAATTGGGCAATTGCCTGTACGCTGTTAAGAAATATAAAATCGATCAACCAAGGGGTAGTGAAAAGCAAATGAAGCGTATTTTGTTAGTTGAGGATGACTTGAGCCTGATCAATGGTCTATCCTTTGCGGTTCAAAAGCAGGGATATGACTTGGACATTGCCCGCACGAGCTGTGAGGCAAATGCAATATGGGCGGACGAAAAATATGATTTGGTGGTTTTAGATGTTTCTCTGCCCGATGGTTCCGGCTATGATATTTGTCAAACAATCCGGCGGACTTCAAAAGTACCCATTATATTTCTGACTGCGGCGGACGAAGAAACCGACATTATTATGGGACTTGATATCGGCGGCGATGATTATATGACAAAGCCTTTTAAGTTGGCTGTGTTTATGTCAAGAATAAACGCGCTGCTCCGCAGAAGCAATAATTTTATTCAGACGGATTCTGAACTGTGTTCTAACAGGATTAGAATTCAACTCCTAAAAGGAGAAGCTTATAAAAATGACGAACGGCTTGAATTAACGGCAGGCGAATATAAGCTGCTGCGTCTTTTTATGGAAAACCCCAATATAGTTCTCTCACCGGAACGAATTTTAAGCCGGTTATGGGATTGCAGCGAGAATTATGTGGACAGCAATACACTTACAGTATATATCCGAAGACTACGCACAAAAATTGAAGATGATCCGAGTAATCCCACAAGAATCATTACCGTTCGACGGATGGGTTATAAATGGAATTCGACTGACTGAGGTGTACGATGAAAATACTGGCAAACAAAAAAATTAAGGCTCTCTTTTTCAGAATTCTGATGTGCATACTTGTGTTCGCGGTTCTAGGGGCAGTTTTCATGAACGCAGCAGCTCAAAATGCAGCGGCCTATATCTTTCTATGTTCATTATGCATGGCCGTGGTAATCTTGATTTTCTGCTATGGGTATTTCAAAGAACAGCAAATGATTATTGAAACCGCCGCGGAGCAAATTACAGAGTATATAGCCGGAGATTCAGACGCCCGCATCCGGTGTGATGAGGAGGGCGAGTTATACAGACTTTTTCACGAAGTGAATTCTTTGGTTTCCATTTTGGATGCCCACGCTGAAAATGAACTGAGAGCGAAAGAATTTTTGAAGAATACCATAGCGGATATTTCGCATCAGCTAAAAACGCCGCTCGCGGCGCTTAATGTATATAACGGTATTTTACAGGGTGAAGCGGAGAATTCACCAACGGTTCGGGAGTTTACTGACCTTTCGGAACAAGAGTTGGAAAGAATAGAAACACTCGTACAAAATCTTTTGAAAATCGCAAAACTCGACGCCGGGACAATCGTGATAGAAAAGGCTGAAGAAAACGTATCCGAAATGATGGGCGGGATTGAAAGGCACTTTGCGTTTCGAGCCATGCAAGAAGAAAAGAAAATGATTTTATCCGGCGACGAAAACATCTTTTTTTCGTGTGACCGTAATTGGCTGATTGAAGCAATCAGCAATATTGTAAAAAACGCTTTTGACCATACACAAAAAGGCGACGAAATTGATATTGAGTGGAAACAATTTGCGTCGGTTATTCAAGTCATCATTAAGGACAACGGAAGCGGTATTCACCCGGAGGATTTGCACCATATTTTCAAAAGGTTCTATCGCAGCCGTTTTTCGAAAGATACGCAGGGCGTAGGGCTTGGTTTACCGCTGGCAAAAGCTATTATTGAAGCTCACAACGGTGCAATCGAGGTAGACAGCAAATTGGGAACCGGCACTGCTTTTACAATCGACTTTCTTATTCCTACAAAATTGTAGGATGGGCGTCATGTGAGAGTAGGACTGACGTGATACTCTTTCCATATCAAAGCAGAAAGAGGTAGGTAACCTGTGAATTTATTGGAAGTTCAATCAGTTTCCAAAACCTACGGCAGAGGGGAAGCAGCCGTACACGCATTGAAAGAAGTCAGCTTTTCCGTCCCGAAGGGTGAGTTTGTCGCTGTGGTAGGAGAATCCGGTTCCGGTAAAAGCACCCTTTTGAATATGGTGGGCGCGCTTGATAGTCCGACATCCGGGAAAGTGTTTGTCGACGGAAAAGATATTTTTGCAATGAAAGAAAGCAGCCTGACTGTTTTTCGCCGCAGAAACATCGGATTTGTTTTTCAGAGCTTTAACCTGATTCCTGAGCTGACGGTCGAGCAGAACATCATATTTCCCGTATTGCTCGATTACCGGAAGCCCAACCAAAAGTCTCTGGAAGAATTACTTGCGGTGCTTAATTTGAAAGAACGCCGCAACCATTTGCCCAGCCAGTTATCCGGCGGACAGCAGCAGCGTGTGGCGATAGGGCGCGCGCTGATTACTCGGCCGTCCCTGATCCTTGCGGACGAGCCGACAGGTAATCTGGATACGCAGAACAGCAGCGAGGTAATCGCTTTACTGAAAGAAGCCGCCAGGAAATACGAACAGACGATTGTGATGATCACCCATAACCGAAGCATCGCACAGACCGCAGACCGGATTCTGCAAGTTTCCGACGGTGTATTAACTGATTTCGGAAGGTGCCGCGAATGAAAAGCTATCTTAGCCTGATTCCGATTTCCGCAAAGGTACACAGACGGCAAAACCGCATGACGCTTCTTTGCATCATCTTTGCAGTGTTTTTGGTAACATCCGTTTTTTCCATGGCAGACATGAGCGTCAGAATGGAAACAGCAAGATTACTGGCAAAGCACGGCAGTCAGGCGCTTCAAAATATGATCGGTAGCGCTGCGGTACAGAATTATTTTCTTTTCGCTGCGGCTCTGTTTGTGCTGATCCTGATTGCTGGTGTGCTGATGATTTCAAGCAGCATTAACAGCAATGTCGCTCAGAGGACAAAATTTTTCGGCATGATGCGCTGTATTGGAATGAGCAGGCGGCAAATTATCCGTTTTGTAAGATTAGAAGCGCTGAACTGGTGCAAAACGGCTATTCCGATCGGCGTTGTCCTTGGAATTGTAATCACATGGGTGCTGTGCGCCGTGCTGCGGTTCCTTGTTGGGGAAGAGTTTTCCAACATACCGTTATTCGGAATCAGCCTGATCGGAATTGTCAGCGGAATCCTTGTTGGAGTTATTACGGTCCTTGTTGCCGCGGGTTCTCCCGCAAAACGGGCCGCCAAAGTATCCCCTGTAACAGCGGTATCGGGCAACGCTGAAACTGCAAACCACGCAAACCATGCGTTGCATACCCGTTTTTTCAAAATTGAAACCGCCCTTGGCGTTCACCATGCCGTGTCAAATAAGAGAAACCTGATTCTTATGACGGGGTCTTTCGCGCTCAGCATTATCCTCTTTTTGAGTTTTTCTGTTGTGATAGCGTTTGTCGGCTACCTTATGCCGCAGTCGTCAAATACCGCCGACATCAAAATTTCCGGCAGCGGTGCTTCAAACTCCATAGACAGTACGCTGCTTAGCAAACTTCAAGGCATGAATGGCGTGAAACGTGTTTTTGCCCGCCGTAACCTATCTGATGTTCCGGCGAAAGTCGGAAATGACAATTCCCGGTCGGAAAGGATCGACCTGATTTCCTATAGTAACTTTGACCTGGACTGCCTTACAAAAGATAAATTGCTGAAAGAAGGCAGCGATATTGCGAAAGTGTACGGAAACAGCAAGTATGTACTCGCAATTTGCGGCAAAAACGATCCCTTGCAAGCAGGCGACGTTCTACAGGCGGACGGTCAGGAACTGACAATCGCGGGGACGCTGAAATACAACCCCTTTAGCAGCGACGGTAGCTTGGACGAAAAAATAACGCTTATTACTTCCGACGAAACGTTTACCCGGCTGACCGGCATTTCCAATTATTCGCTCGTGCTGATCCAAACAACAAAAGATGCAACGGATGAAAATGTGGCTGCCATCCGCAGCGCAGCAGGCAAAAACGGTACGTTTTTCGATCTGCGCAATCAGCGTACCGCCAATACCTTCAGTGCATTCGTATTTTTTGTATATGCGTTTTTGGCCATTATTACTTTAGTCACTGTATTAAACATTATGAACAGCATTTCCATGAGTGTGTCTGCAAAGATCAGGCAGTACGGAGCCATGCGCGCAGTCGGCATGGATGAACATCAGATAACGAAGATGATAGCCGCAGAGGCGTTTACCTATGCTGTATCCGGTTGTGCCGTCGGTTGTACCGTCGGTCTACTGGCGAGTAAGCTGTTATATGATTTCCTTATCACTGCTCATTTTAGCTACGCTACTTGGACTGTTCCTGTTCTTCCTCTCACGATCATTCTCCTGTTTGTTGCTGTCGCCGCTATCGTTGCGGTCTATGCTCCGGCAAAACGAATTCGGAATATGGCTGTTACGGATACAATCAATGAACTGTAAGGCGCTATGGATGAAAATAGCGAAACAGGTTAAACCAAACTGAATTTTATACGATCTGCCGGACGGCGGCATTAGAAAAAAGCCGTCTTACAACAGACATTGCCTCGCGCCAAATGAACGGCGGCTTTGAATTTCAGAGGTGAAGCCAGTAAAACAGGGCTTTGCTCGCATAGGAATCCCCCCGGCTGTGCCGGGGGCTGTTTTTGTGCTGAGCAATAGCAAAACGATCCACACAAAGTAAAGAGCACGGCGGCATAAAGAGAATGCCGCCGTGCTCTTTTTACATCCTAAATACTATGCAAAGGAGAGCCGAAAGATTCTTTAATCAATTACCGAGATGGAAGCGATTCATGTTATACAACAGATGGAAGAGCATCGCCTGTTCCGCCTCCACAGGACGCCTGTCCCGGATTGCTTCAAAAATGCTTCTATGAGATTTCAACGTCTGCTCGAATTCCTGACGGCTGACGACAGTGGAAAATACGGTGACACCCTCGCTGATGATTGGGATCAGGTTGGAAACGACAAGGTTTCCGGAGCAGCGCGCGATTTGAGTGTGAAAATTGCGGTCTTTTTCCGCAAACCGTGTGTGCTGGGCAATCTGCCCCTCTACCTCCAGCAGGGCGACTTCCAGATTCGCGATCTCCTGCGGTGTGGCGTTCTGCGCTGCCAGCGCGGCGATCGGGGGCTCGATGACGCAGCGAAGCTGGAGCAGGTCCCTTGTCAGTTTGTTTTTATCCTTGATCATGGAAAAGCCCAGGGGGTCGTCCGGTACGCCCATCTTTTCAGAGATGAATGTGCCAGCGCCCTGACGGATTTCAATGACATTGTTCGAAGCAAGAGCGCGCAAAGCTTCGCGCACTGTATTCCGGCTTACGCCGAGCATGCCGCCAAGTTCGTATTCATTGGGAAGCTTGTCGCCCGGTTGATATTTTTTATCCTGTATGATTTTTACGATTTCATTCGTAGTCCGCTCGATCAAAGTTCTATGATCCATGGAGGAATAAGATGTTTTTTCCTTCATCGGCTTCAACCTTCCGCTGTCCGCCGGCGGAGCGCTGGCATGATTATTTTCTCAATTAGTTTAACACAAAAGATTTTACTATAAAATACCAAATCCGTTAAAATCAGTTGGCGGAGATGTTTTTTGTAACAACGACGTCGCTGCCAAGTCCAAGAACATTGTGGATCACCGTCTGGCCGATTGAAACAGGAGCCGTCAGCTTTGCCTTTTTGATTTCGTCCATTACATCGAAAATCCGACTCTTTGGTACGGGACTGGACAGTCGGACGCTTGCTAACGGAAGAACGCCGCCTTCCAGCAGAACGGAAGAGGCAATATTCCGGACCGGGTTGACCAGTTCCTGACGCACATATTCCTGACCGCGTTGACATCCCGCTCCCTGGACGGAGATGATTTTCCCTTCTTCCAATTCCGCTGAGATTTCACATCCGTTGGGACAGATGATGCACACAAACTTTTTCAGCATAATGCTCGCACCTCCAGGTCTCCGTTCCCGGAGAGAGATTCCTGCCTGACGGGAATCCGAATCATTTCTGCGGGAATGGCCTTTTTTATTTTTTTGCTCTGTATGACCTTACCGTTCTGAAGAATCTGAATTTCACACCCGATAAGCGGCCGGTTAACCCGCAAAGACAGGGTGAAGCCTTCTTTGCCGCTGATTTTTTGCGGAACGGTATGGTTGATGTTTCCGCCCGTCAGAATTCTCAGTTGGTTTTCCGGCAGACCGCTGGTTTTGATGTATTCGGCAACGGAATCCGCGAGATGTTCCGCCTCCAATGATACGAAATCCACCAGGTCGTGGACATGCAGAACGTTGCCGGCGGCAAAAACTCCTTCCACACTGGTCCGGCAGAATTCATCCACTACCGCTCCTTTCGTTCGGGGATCCAGTTCGACGCCGGCCTGCAGGGAAAGCTCGTTTTCCGGAATTAGGCCAACGGAAAGAATCAGGGTATCGCAGGCGAAATCCTGTTCCGTACCGGGGATTGGTTTCAGCTTTTCATCCACCTGAGACACCGTAACACCGGTCAGGCGTGTTTTCCCATGGATATCCGTAACTGTTTTGCTCAGGTAAAGCGGAATGCCGTAGTCGTCCAGACATTGGTGGATGTTTCGCGGCAGGCCGCTCGGATAGGGTTGAATTTCAAAAACGGCGGAAACTTCAGCGCCTTCCAGCTTCAGACGCCTTGCCATGATCATGCCGATATCTCCGGAGCCCAGGATAACGGCTTTCTTACCGATCATCCGGTTATGCAGGTTAATGTAGGACTGCGCGACTCCGGCGGTGAATACCCCGGCGGGCCGCTCGCCCGGAATCGCCAGTGCCCCGCGCGTGCGTTCCCTGCAGCCCATTGCAAGAACCACTGCTTTCGCCTCAAAATGTGTGAACCCTTCGCGGCTTACCGCTGTGACGATTCTGTCCGGAGTGAGGGACAAAACGGAAGTCCCGGTGAGAATCTGGATATTCTCTTTTTCCGCTTCGTCCAAAAACCTCTGCGCATATTCCGGGCCGCTGAGTGTTTTATGGAACCTGGTGAGGCCGAATCCGTCGTGGATACACTGTTTCAGGATGCCGCCGGCAGTATCCTCGCGCTCGAGAATCAGGATGTCCCTGATGCCTCTTCGGCAGAGTTCAACCGCCGCGGCGAGCCCGGCGGGGCCGCCTCCGATGATGACTACGTCTTTCTTTTTCAAGAATAGCACCTTCTTTTCACATATTTTCTCGTCCGAAGTCCGATTAACCCCGGACCTTTCCGGTAAAAATTCTTGAGCTTTTCCGTTCATAGAGAAGCTCTTCAGGGGGAATTCCCAGTTCCTGCTCGATCAGCTCTGCGACGCGCATCTGGCAGTACCCGCCCTGGCAGCGGCCCATCATGGAGCGTGTCCGGTATTTGATTCCGGTCAGCGTATGGACGCCGAGTGGATTATGGATCGCTTGCAGGATGTCCGCCTTCGTAACTTCTTCACAACGGCAAATCACGTCGCCGTAGTCCGGATCCAGAGCGACCAGATCCTGTTTTCTTTTCTCGCTCTGCAGGGCGAAGCGCTCCAGGCCTTTCCGGCGCGGCTGGAATTTCGAATTCGGTTTCAGGTCGGTTCGCTCCGCCATCAGAGAGACTACCGTCCGTGCAATTGGCAAAGCAGCCGTCAGGCCGGGGGATTCAATGCCGATCAGGTTCATCGCCTGTGGGGCGACATCGTCCCGCACCTCGATCTTGAAGTCCTGAATGACGCCGTTTTTATCCACCCATTTCGGAAGAATGCCGGAGTAGTTTCTAATATAATCCGCTCTGTGAATGCAGGGCCAGAGCTCGGAGGCGCTTTGAGCCAGAAAATCGATACTTTTCTGCGGAACCCCATAATAGGTGAAATTCGTCACGTTTTCCGCATTCGGGCCGACAATGACGTTCCCGTCTACCGTCGGCGTTACATGAACCCCCATATAGGTATTGCTGGGAACGGGGTAAACGGGCATCGGAAGCAAGGAACCGGTTTTTTTGTCAAGGATGATATAGTCGCCCTTCGACCCAACAATCCGGTAGCCCGTGATACCAAGCATATTGGAAATACTGCCGCATCCCAGTCCTGCACAGTTGACAATCCAGCGCGTACGGAAAATTCCTTCCGTTGTAGTGACCGTGTAGGTTTGATCCGTATTTCTGCGGATCGCTGTCACCTCATGTCCAAAGAAAAAAGAAGCCCCATTCAAAGCCGCGTTTTCGGCAAGCGCGATGGTGTACCGGAACGGGTCGACGATGCCACTGTTTGAGGAAAACAGGGCAAACTCACCTTGAACGGCGGGTACCAGTTCGTGCAGGCGCTTCCGGTCGATCAGAGATAGCCCACGGACCCCGTTCCGCTTTCCCTGAAGCATTGTTTTTTCTAGGTTCTTCATGTCTTCGTCCGTGCTTCCAACCAGCAATTTGCCAGTGCGCCGGAACGGTACGTCCAATTCTTCGGCGACATGATCGAATTCCTGGTTGCCCTCCACACACAGCCGTGCCTTCAGGCTGCCGGTATCATAAGCGAAACCTCCGTGTACCACTCCGGAATTCCGACCGCTGGTTTCATTGCAGACGTCCGGATTTTTTTCCAGAACACCGATTTGCAGTTTATATCTCGTTAATTCCCGAGCGACGGCCGAGCCGACAACGCCGCCTCCAACGATAAGTACATCGAATTGCTGTTGCATAATTTTTTCACCTCAATAATAGTGGTCCAATGTTTTATAGGACTGTTATAGCATATAAATGCATTAATGTAAAGATATAAGCGTATGTTTTATTTAATTTAAATAATTCTAATGCTAATTTATTGTAGTTTACAAAAAAATAGGTACTATGTTTATAAAAACTAAATAATTATATGCTAAAAATATATATGATTAATATTTATTATTATATGTAAATGATTAATTAGTAAATTTCAGATTAGAATTTTGGGGTTTAGTTTTACACTAAAAAGCGAGGAAATAAAGTCTCTATTGGATGGTTGTTATACAAAATCAATAAAAAAAATTAAAATATATCATGAAATATGTTAATAGACAAACTGATATATTAGTATTAACATATTAATCGATGAGTGTATTGAAAGAAGGGAAAATCAGACATGAGAAATCGTTCGGATAAGAGGATCGCAGGAAATTTCCCGAATCTGTTACTTGAAGTTCCGGCCCTTTTTGCCGTAAGCGCTTCGTTCATATCGCTGCTCCTGAGATACAGGTTCCTTCCGGAACAGATTCCGGATTTGTTTTGGTCAGGATCGAATACGGTGTCCAAAAACTATTTGCTGTATCTGTTCGCTTTGCAGGTGGTTTCCTATCTGCTTTTAACGCTGTTTCAAATTCATCCTGAATGGAGAATGTACTCTTCAAAGCTGCTGCCGATTCTGAAAGAGGAGAAAGCCAGAAAAGCACTTTACCGTTTCAGTACTTTTTCTCTGCTGGCAGTAAAAACCGAAGCACTTTTGACCCTGAGTGCAATCGTGATTGGAACGAATCTTGGGAAAAATGTAACAGGGCTGGTACTTGTTATGCTGGCGGTCATGCTGTTCACTCTGATCTTTTTCGAGACCGATATGCCAAAGCAGCATGCCTGAAAGCGCTGCTGTGGCATTGATGGAATATTGTGTCTGTCGTTGTTAGGAGATGTTGAGCTTGGATTACAAAGCAGTCAAAATTAATCAACCGGGTGATCTCGTTATCTCAACGGAGCATTTGCCGGACGAAATCGGTGAAAACGAGGTTTTAATCCGAGTTAGGGCGGCCGGCGTCTGCGGTTCGGACGTGGGAATTTTCAAGGGAACCAATTCTCTTGCAACCTATCCGCGCATCATTGGACATGAGATTGCAGGAGAGATAGTAAAAACCGGATCCGTCTCCGATTCCTTCAAAAAGGGCGACCATGTCGTGATTGACCCGGTCGTCGCCTGCGGTCATTGCTATGCGTGCCGAAAAGGTCAGCCAAACGTTTGTGAAAACCTGAAGGTCAGGGGTGTCCATGCCGACGGGGGATTTGCCGAGTACATGATTTCACGCAAGGAAAATGTTTATAAGATTTCCGATCGGATCAGTTTTGAGGAAGCCGCCCTGGTCGAACCGTTTTCCATCGCGGCGCAGGTGATCTGGCGTGGAAAAATCACTTTGGATGACCTGGTGCTGATCAATGGATGTGGCCCGATCGGACTGATTGTCCTGCAGGCTTGTAAGGTGATCGGAGCCCGGTGCATGGTCAGCGATCTTCTCGATTCCCGGTTAGAGAAGGCGAAGAGTTTCCATGCGGATTATATTGTGAATCCTTCCCGCCGGAACCTAGAAGAATATGTGATGGAGGTAACACAGGGGCGCGGAGTCAATAAAATCGTCGACGCTGTCGGTGTGCCTGCTGTTCTGGAACAGGCTGTTCGGATTGCTTCGAATGCAGGTGCAATCATCACACTTGGATTTACCCCGAAGCCGTCCGCTGTCGCGGAACTGGATATCACGAAAAAAGAGCTGGAAATTTGCGGTTCCCGCTTGAACAGCCATAAATTTCCGCAGGTGATCGAATGGTTTGAAAAAGGCCTGATTCAACCGGGCAAAATGATTTCGCATGAGTTCTTTTTCGAAAATATCCTGGACGCGTTGAAACTGAACGACTCGGAGCCCCAGAATATTTCTAAAATTATTTTGAAGTTCTGAAGGCGTTTGTGTTTATATTTCTTACAGAAAGAAAGGAAGAGGAATTTGAAAAGGAAATTAGCAAAACTGACAGGTGTGATTCTTTCCGCTTTGATGGTAGCATCAATCGGAACAGGCTGCTCGGGCAGTGGAGCCGCTTCCAGCGGCACGGGGAGTACGAATGGTTCGACGGCCAACGGCGGTTCCGGCAGCGCCAAGTACACGCTCCTTTTTCAAACAACGACAAACGAGGACGACCCCTGGACCAAGGCCGCGGAGAAATTTGCCGACACGGTGAAGGAGAAGTCCAATGGGCAGATCGATGTCAAGGTATACCCGAACAATCAACTCGGTTCCGAGACCGACGTTATCCAGGGGATTCAGAACGGAACGGCGGATATGATAACCACAGGCGAATCCCTTCAGAAATGGGCACCGCTTGCGGCAATGGTCGCCGTTCCCTATCTGGTGCATGACACGGACAGCCTGAACAAACTGGCAACCGGCCCAATCGGGAAAGAAATCGAGGACGAGATTGCCCAGAAGGCGGGCATGTACTGCCTGACGTATTTTGTCCGCGGACCCCGTGAGCTGACCGCGAACAAAGAAATCAAAACTCCGGCCGACATGAAGGGGATCCGCCTGAGAATTCCGAACGCGCCTCTTTATATCAAACCCTGGGAGGCCGCCGGTGCGAAACCCACCCCGATGGCGCTGACGGAAGTATTTACGGCCCTGCAGCAGAATACGATCGACGCCCAGGAAAATCCCCTCGCGATGATCAAATCAAACAACTTCCAGGAAGTGCAGAAATACTGCATGCTGACGGACCATGTCAGAAGCTGGATCTATGTTACGATCGGCAAAAAGAAATTCGACTCCATGCCTGCGGACCTCCAGAAGGTTGTAAAGGATGCCGCAGCTGAAATGCAGACCTATGAAAACCAGTTGTTTGAGCAGAATGAGAAAGACGATCGCGCCTGGTTGGAGCAGAAGGGCATGAAATTCGTCGACGTCGATCAGGCTGCTTTTGAAAAAGCGATGACGCCCGGCGTTCTTTCCACGCTGAACGACGAGCAGAAAAAAGTGTACAACGAAATCAAATCGACGATTCATTAAGACAAGATTAACGGATGGAGCCGGTCCATGATTTACGGCGGACCGGCTTGTATTAAAGTATGACTGCAAAGGATTGACTTATGGAAAAAACAAAAAAAATTTTAGATCGGGTCTTTGGAGTCGTTTCCATTCTTTGCCTTTTGGGGTTGATTTTTACTGTGTTGATTCAGATTATCAGCAGAACATTCCTTCCGCAATCTCCGTCCTGGACGGAAGAAGTATCCCGTTTCTTTTTTATCAGCGGGGTCCTGTACACAACCGGCATGGCGAAAGGAGCAAACGCCTATGTGAATGTTGATATTCTGGAACAGAAACTGAATCCGAACGCAAAAAAAGCTTATCTAGTTATTATTGACCTGCTGGTTATGGCGTTTGCCCTAATATTTTTCTATGAATCGATTGGATTCACGCAGTCAGGCGCGACTTTTGTCGCGGACACGATCCCCCTTACCATGAACTATATTTATTTTGGAACGATGGCATCCGGCTTTTTGATGGCGTTGTATACGCTGTTTGACATTGTTTTTATCTTGACCGACAAAAAAGAAAAGGAGGGTGATGCCAAATGATGGTAGTAATGCTTTTTGTGGCTTTCCTGATTTTTGTCATGATCGGTGTGCCGATCGCGTTCTGCCTTGGCCTCTCTTCCGTTCTGTATCTGGTGACTACCGGAATTCCACTCTCAATCGTTCCACAGAAATTGTATTCCGGAATCGATAATTTCGTTTTGATTTGCATCCCGGGTTTTATTCTTGCCGGTAATCTGATGAATACGGGTGGAATCACAAAAAGGATCGTGACGTTCAGCAATGCTCTGTTTGGCCGTCTGACGGGCGGGCTGGCGATGGCCGACGTGGGAGCTTCCATGATTTTTGCTGGAATTTCAGGAACGGCCGCGGCTGACTGTGCAAGCATCGGAGGAATTTTGATTCCCGCTCTGGTTGACGACGGCTATGACGCGGATTTCGCTTCCGCCTTGACTGCAAGCGCTTCGACGCTTGGCCCGATCATTCCTCCCAGTGTTCCGATGATCGTTGCGGGTACGGTTGCAAGCCTGTCTGTCAGCAAATTGTTCGCTGTCGGCATCTTTCCAGGCTTGATTCTTGCCGTTGCGCTTTGCACTCTTTCCTATGTTATTTGTAAAAAGAGGAATTATCCAAAAGGCGAAAAAACCTCTTTGAAATACATCTTTCATACGCTGCGTGCGGCAATCTGGGCGATTCTTCTGGTTGTATTAATCCTCTTCCTGATTCTGAGCGGCGTGTGCACGCCCACAGAGGCGTCTATTATCGCGGTGATTTACGCGTTGGTGGTTGGGCTTTTCATTTACCGTGACCTGCATCTGAAGGATTTACCTAAAATTTTCATCGAAAGCATGATTGCGACAGCATCTATTGAACTTCTGGTGGGAATCGCAAATTTGTTTGCGTGGATTTTGACCCGCGAACAGGTTCCGCAGATGGTTGCAAGCGGTATCCTGAGTCTGACTTCAAACAAATTCATCGTTTTGCTACTCATTAACGTCCTGCTGCTGTTCGTGGGGACCTTTATGGATACGACCGTTGCGATTATCATTCTGATGCCGATTCTGCTGCCTGTCGCGACATCTGTAGGGGTTGACCCGATTCAGTTTACCTTGATTGTGGTCCTGAACCTGGTAATTGGTTTGACCACGCCTCCGGTTGGTATCTGCCTGTTTATCTCTTCCTCCATCGGGAAGGTATCGCTCGCGAAAATCACCAGACAGGTCATGCCGTTCCTGGTTGTCAGCTTAGGTGTTCTGATGCTGATCACTTATGTGCCTCAGCTTTACATGTGGATCATTCCTTTGCTTTTCCCTGCGGGGTAGCATTTGGGATGAAAGCGGCATTCTGCTTTGAATTTTACAAAACGGCTGATTTCAGCGGAGCGCCGTCCTGAAAAAGGTTTATACTGCCAGCTGTTCCGACATTTCCTTTTGCCGGATCGTCTGTTCATAGAATCTATCAGATTGGAGTACTAGTAACTTATGGAAATGACAATGAGATGGTTTGGAACCGGTTACGATTCCGTCACGTTGGAGCAAATTCGGCAAGTCCCGGGGGTTCAGGGCGTCGTTGCGACTCTGTATGGGACCAAGCCCGGAGAGATTTGGTCGGTTGAGGCAATCCGGTCGATGAAAAAGCAAGTGGAAGACTGCGGCCTGCGTGTCAGCGGAATCGAAAGTGTAAATATTCACGATGCAATCAAAGCGGGGACGCCGGAACGGGACAAGTATATTCAAAATTACATTACAACGTTGGATCATCTCGGTCAGGAAGGGATTCGTCTTGTTTGTTACAACTTTATGCCTGTTTTTGACTGGACCAGGTCGGACCTTGCGAAGCGGAATACTGACGGATCCACGACAATGAGCTATGATCAGGAAATGATTGACAGGATCAATCCGGATGAAGCGTTTGAATCCATTAACAGGAATTCCAACGGATTTGTAATGCCGGGCTGGGAACCGGAACGGATGACTGAGATTAAAAAGCTTTTTGAGCTGTACCGGAACGTTGGCGAAGAAACCCTGTTTGCAAACTTGAAATATTTTCTGGAAGCAATCATGCCCGTGTGCGAGAAATATGACATCAAGATGGCAATTCATCCGGACGATCCCGCGTGGCCGGTATTCGGTCTTGCCCGAATCATGACCAATAAGAAAAATCTTTTGCGGCTGATTCACATGGTGGACCATCCCTGCAACGGGATAACGCTTTGCACCGGCTCCCTGGGCTCTAACCCCCAAAACGATATTCCGGATATGATCTACGCGCTGGAAGGCCATATCTATTTTGCACATGTACGCAACCTGAAACATAACGGACCCGGACGCTTTGAAGAAACTGCGCATTTATCTTCCTGCGGTTCCATTGATATGTATGAAGTCATGAAGGCGCTGTACGAAACCGGATTTAACGGCGTGATTCGCCCTGACCACGGAAGGGCCATTTGGGGAGAGGTCTCCATGCCGGGCTACGGCCTTTACGACCGTGCACTGGGAGTGGCTTATCTGAATGGCCTTTGGGAGAGTATTGAAAAATCCGCTTGCGGACGCTGAAAATCAAAACTGTTCTGATCGCGTTTGATCCATCTTTTTTCTATATGAAATTTATGATATACTGTTAAAAATGGTATTAATATGGTGTTTTACAAGATTAAAGATAGGTCTGCGGAAGGGAAATGGAAACGATGGACCATGAAAAAGCGATAGGAAGCAGAGCAGAAATGCAAAAGCGGACGAAAACCATGGGCGACGATATCTACACCAATCTTCGAAGCCATATCATCGAACTGAAAATACGGCCGGGTGAAATTGTCAGCATTAAAGACATTGCGGCGGAATGGGGCGTGGGACGCTCTCCTGTGCGTGACGCGCTGATCCGCTTGGAAAAGGAAGGCCTGATTACCTCCCTCCCGCAGCGCGGGACCATGATTTCACGGATTGACTTGCACCGCGTTGAAGAGGAACGGTTTCTCCGCGCCTGCCTGGAGGAAAAAACGGTTTCCATCTTTTTGGAGCAGCATACGGAGGAAGATATCGAAAGCCTGAAAAAATGCCTGAATGACTTGAAGGAAAGCGTACTGAGTCATGATTGCCGAAAACTTTTGTGGTACGACGACAATTTTCATAAGGTCTTTTTCACCGCTACGAATAAAGAACTTTGCTGGGAAACGCTTCAGAATTTTTCCGGTCATTACAGAAGAGTGCGTCTTCTTACCGTTCTGCAAAGAACGATTCTCGATAATATCATCATTCAGCATGAAGAGATTCTGGAGTGTATCATCAGCAGAAAAGATGAGCAACTGCAAAAGCTTTTGCAGTATCATCTGGAAAAAATCAATTGTGAAGAGTTTGAACTTCAGGAACGTTATCCCGATCTTTTCGAACGGGAGCAGGGGATTCATCGACAGCCCTCCGATTTTTTGCAATTTGATTTTCTGCGGAGATTGGAATAGAGAATGAACTCCGCGGTCTGGATGGGGGAATTTTCTTCCGTCCGTTCCGGAGATCATGGAGGAACAGAATATGAAATTGAACTTACGGGAATTAAAGAATCAAAGCGCCTGGCAGAAAGCTGAAATCAGGCTGCCGCGCTTCAACCTGGAAAAAGTACGTCTTGAAACACAGAAGAGTCCCACCTGGATTCACTTCGGAGCCGGTAACATTTTTCGCGCCTTTCTCGCGAATGTTCAGCAGAATCTGCTGAACGACGGGGTCGAGAAGACGGGAATTATCGTAGCCGAAGGGTATGATTACGAGATTATTGAAAAAACTTACCGCCCTCATGATAACCTGAGCCTGCTTGTAACTTTGAAGGCGGACGGAAAGATAGAAAAAACCGTTGTCGGCAGCATTACGGAATCTTTGATTGTCGACGGTAAATACACGGAGGACGTCTCCCGCCTGAAGGAGATCTTCACCAGTATTTCCCTTCAGATGGTCAGCTTTACGATCACGGAAAAAGGATATTGCCTGACGCGTCCGAACGGCGAGCTGCTTCCCGATGTGGAAGAGGACTTTGCAAACGGGATGGGCTGCCCTAAGAGCTATATCGGAAAGCTGGTATCCCTTCTGCATGAGCGCTACCTTGCCGGAAAACTCCCGCTCGCGCTGGTCAGCATGGACAACTGCTCCCACAACGGTAGCAAACTGTATGAGGCTGTCAACCGCTTTGCGCGGGAGTGGGTGAAAAACGGTTTTGTGGACGAAGGATTCTCCGCTTACCTCAACAATCAAAAGCTGATTTCCTTTCCATGGACCATGATCGACAAAATAACCCCCAGACCGGACGAGGGTGTGAGGGAAATGCTGAGTGAATGCGGGTTTGAGGATACCGCCGACATTGTCACCCGGAAACATACCTACAGCGCGCCGTTCGTCAACTCGGAAGAGGTTCAGTATCTGGTGGCGGAAGACTGGTTCCCGAATGGCCGCCCTATGCTGGAACGCGGCGGGGTCATCTTTACGACACGTGAGACGGTGGACAAGGTGGAAAAAATGAAAGTGTGCACCTGCCTGAATCCGCTTCACACCGCGCTGGCCATTTTCGGCTGTCTGCTGTCCTTTACCAAGATCAGCAGCGAGATGAAGGACCCAGACCTTCGAAAATTGGTGGAAATCATCGGATACCGGGAGGGGCTGCCTGTTGTGGTAAACCCGGGAATCATCGATCCCCGCATGTTCATCGACGAGGTCCTGAACATCCGGATTCCAAACCCATTCATGCCGGACACCCCCCAGAGGATCGCGACGGATACCTCCCAGAAGATTCCCATCCGATTCGGAGAGACGATTAAAGCGTATCTGCGCAGTGAAACCCTCAAGGTTCAGGACCTGAGACTGATTCCGCTGGTCCTGGCGGGATGGTGCCGGTATCTGATGGGAATTGACGACTCCGGAAAGCCTTTTGAGGTCAGCTCGGACCCGATGTATGAAAGCGTAAGCACTTGTCTTTCTCATATCAAGCTGGGGCAAAAAGGTCCTTTCCATACCGAGCTGGAACCGATCTTTTCCAACGATAAAATTTTCGGCGTCAATCTGTATGAGGTCGGCCTCGGCGACGCGGTGGAAAAGGATTTTGAGGAGCTCGTATCCGGAGCGGGTGCCGTCAGGTCCGCGCTGAAAAAGCATTTGTCGGAAGAAGCGTAGAAACTGTGCGCTTGCAAATAATGCCGCGACTAAAAAACTGCCGCGGCATTTTTATGCTCTGGGTTGGAAGTCGGGAGGCTTTTGTATTTAGATATTGAACCCATACTGGCAGAGATGGTGGTTATTGCTTTTCTAATAAAATAAGCTGTCCTTAAGCTGTCGAATCATTTAAATCATCCTCTGCACTTGACATACGCCCTGAAAGATGATAAAATAATGCCTGCGTCAACAGGGAAATGTCCAGATAGGGGTATAGCTCAGTTGGTAGAGCAGTGGTCTCCAAAACCACGTGCCGAGGGTTCAAATCCTTCTGCCCCTGCCAGAGAAATTCATAAGAAATGGCTGGAAATCCAGGGCTTATGCGGGTTTCCGGCCATTTTCGATTTATGTCGATCAATTCGCTTGAATGGATTAAAATAATTATTGCATGTCCACAGGTTCCCTGTCTGCTGGCTGAACTCTGCTTCATCAAGTTCAGTACTATCGCATTTTCACCTGTCAGTAAATGATTTACGGTAAAATATATTACATAAAATGTTATATAATAGATTAAAGAAAGAAATCGATTTAGTATTCTGAATTTAACCGGCCTAATTAATGGTTTCTTTTAACTGCTACATTTGACTTGACAGATTCAGGTAATACCTATATAATTATTCTATGTAATATGACTTACAAAACCCCTGCCTTTCGGCGGATGGGAGGGAAGATAAATGGCTGAAATCCGATTAAAAGAGAATGAATCTCTGGACAGTGCTCTTAGACGGTTTAAAAAGCAGTGCGCCAGATCTGGAGTGATCGCGGAAGTTCGCAAAAGAGAAGCTTATGAAAAGCCCTCTGTCAGGCGGAAGAAAAAATCCGAAGCGGCACGCAAACGCAAGTTTAAGTAAGTACTGCTTGCTGCCAAACGATAGTAAAAAAGCGGGCATTATGCCCGCTTTTTTAAACGAATTTCACGATCGCGTACAGGGGGTGCTCTTTTGTCTTTGTTTCTGCCGACAGTTTCCGTTGGAAAAGCGACGGATATCACGCCGGAATTGATCCGCGCCATGAACGCGAATGCAATTCTGCTCGATGTCGACAATACGCTTGCTCTACATGGCTCTCAAACGCCTTTTCCGGGTACGGTCGAATGGGCAAAGCAGATGCGCAAGGCAGGAATTCGCCTTGTATTGGTCTCAAATAATTTCCAAAAACGTGTTGAGCCGTTCGCTGCAAAATATGGCCTTCCATTTCTCTCGCTTTCGCTGAAACCTTTTCCGGCGGCGTATCACCGTGCCGTCAGGCGCCTTGGCGTTGAACCGGAGGAGGCCGTGGTGGTCGGCGACCAGATTTTCACGGATGTTTTCGGCGCGAATTGGGCCGGCATCAAATCCATTCTGCTGGTTCCCGCTGGCATGGAGCAATCCCTTTCTTTCAGACTGCGGCGCGCTTTAGAAAAGCCAATCAGAAGAAAAATCAAGGAAAAAGGCTACGGCAGCCAATTTACAAATAAAGGATGATGGATTTTGGACCATAAAAAAATTCTGATCCTTCTCGGACCTAATCTGAATATGGTCGGGGTCCGTGAAAAGGGAGTTTACGGCGATGAAACTTCGGAAAGCATCAACCGTCAGATTGAGGAGTATGCGAAGAGTTTGGGATACGAATGTGATATTTTCCAATCCAATCATGAGGGGGAACTGATCGACCGGATTCATGCCGCAAGAAACGTTTATGACGGCGTTGTAATAAACGCGGGGGCGCTGACGCATTATAGTTATGCGCTTCGCGACGCAATCGCGTCCGTAAGGATCCCTTTTATCGAGGTGCACATGAGCAACATTTATGCAAGAGAGGAATTTCGCCATAAAAGCGTTATTTCCGGCGTTTGCGCGGGACAAATCGCCGGCTTTGGGAAGAACAGTTACTTTTTGGCGCTTCAGGCTCTTCATGATCTGATTTAAAGGATTCTTTTCGTTGTTTAGCGGGCAGATTTGTTAAAATTCGCTTGAAAAAGTGTCTTAAATATTATACACTATCTTTACAGGAAAAAGTAAACGGAGGATTAAACCAATGATATCAGCAGGCGATTTCAGGAATGGCGCAACATTTGAGATGGACGGTAACGTCTATTCTATAATTGAATTTCAGCATGTAAAACCGGGTAAAGGCGCGGCGTTTGTCCGCACGAAAATCCGCAACGTCATTTCCGGGGCGGTCACCGAAAGAACCTTCAACCCTAATGATAAATTTCCAACCGCATTTATTGAGCGCAAGGATATGCAGTATCTTTACAACGACGGTGATCTGTATTACTTTATGGATCCGGAGTCGTTTGAGCAGATTCCGATCAGCGCGGGCGTGCTTGGCGACAACTTTAAATTTGTAAAAGAGAATATGGAATGCAAAATTCTTTCTTTCAAAGGAAATGTCTTCGGCGTTGAGCCGCCTAATTTTGTTGAGCTAGACATTATCAAGACGGATCCCGGCTTTAAGGGAGACACCGCTACGAACGCAACAAAACCTGCAACGGTGGAAACCGGCGCAGAAATTAGGGTCCCGCTGTTTATCAATGAAGGTGAAAAAATCCGTATTGACACCCGAACCGGTGAATATATGGAACGCGCTTAACTGATACTATTCTTTGGAAATCGGATTAAAATAAAAAGGGGGCACTGTAATGAAAAACACAGAACGAGTATCCTATATCAGGGGTCTGGCGGAAGGCTTGGAGCTTGATGAAAACAAAAAGGAAGTTAAAGTTCTGAATGCGATCATTGATCTTCTGGACGACATGGCTTTGACCATGAAGGAAATGGAAGACAATATGAACGACATGGCTGACCAGCTGGATGCTGTGGACGAGGATCTTGGTTCCCTTGAAGACGACTTTTATGACGACGGGGACGAAGAAGACGGCTTTGGCGATGAAGAAGACGTCGTTGACGATGACGACGACGGAATTGATGAAGCTGAATGCTACTATGAGGTTACCTGCCCGAACTGCCATGAAACGGTTTGCCTCTCGGAAGACCTTGTCAAGGACGGGCAGATTGACTGCCCAAACTGTGGGGAAACGTTGGAATTTGATTTGGACGACGCTGAGGATGCGCCCTGCACTTGCGAATCCTGCAAAAGGGACGAGTAAAAACACCTTTTTGCTGCAATTTTCAGGCACCGCTTTTGGCGGTGCCTTTTTTCGTTGGGAGTCGTTCCGACGCTTTCCGTTAGTTGACAGATGGATGGCGATCAATTATAATTGTCATAAACCTGTATCATATGATACGTTTCGGAGGAGCTATGAAAGAAATCAGAAAAACAAAAAGGTATGGTCAGGTACTATCCAAAATATTTTTATTCCATGGTGTCGGTCAGGAATTGTCTGAATCGGCATATGAGTCTTCTCTGTGCACCTGCGCGGAGTTTGAACAGGGAGAAGATATTTATACCAGAACGGATTTTCAAAGAAGTATCGGCATTGTGCTGTCCGGCGGGCTGAAGGCAATCAAGGGCGGACAAAACGGTCAGGGCATTGTTTTGAATACCTTTGAAAGCGGCGGAATTTTCGGGGTCGCGGGGCTTTTCAACAGTTCCTGCCACTATGTTTCCGAAATCGTTGCGACGCGCCGCAGCCGCGTTCTGTTTTTGCCGCAGGCGTTACTCAAAGACCTGATTTACCGCGAACCGCGTGTTGCGGAAAACTATATCATCTTTCTGTCCAGCAGAATTCGCTTTTTAAATATCTGCATTGATCATTTTACAGGCGGTTCTGCGGAAGCGAGAATCGCTCATTTCCTGGTGGCGCTGGGAGAGGGCAGGGACGGTCCCTTTGAGCTGCCTTGCTCGCTGACTCAGCTTTCAGACACGCTCGGAATCGGACGCGCCTCCCTGTATCGGGCGCTGGGTACGCTGGTCGGCAGCGGGCTGATCAAGCGCAGCGGCAGATGGGTGGAAATATTGGATCTGGAAGGCTTAAAGAGCGCAAGGTTCTGAAAGATAAATTAAAACGAAAGGGGTATTTCTTGGAATGAAACGATCGAAACGGATCGCAGCGCTGATTCTGGCGGCAGCAATGCTTTTCACCATCACTGCGTGTTCTTCATCCGGCCAGGAGAGTTCAAAGGTCTTACAAGCATCTTCCTCAATTTCTTCTTCCAATAGCAGCAGTGATTCGGCTAAGACGGTGGTTCGAGTCGCCGGACTGAAGGGGCCCACGGGCCTGAGCATGGTCAAGCTGATGAGCGACAGCAAGAACGGTGACGCGTCGGGAGACGATCAGTTTACGATGGTATCATCACCGGATGAAATCGTGGCGAAGATCAGCAGCGGAGAAGTTGACGTTGCAGCTGCTCCGACCAATCTCGCAGCCGCCCTTTACAATAAGACGAACGGCGGAGTCCAATTGGCGGCGGTCACGACGTTGGGCGTTTTATATGTTCTGACCGCCAACGGCGAAACCATCAAAAGCCTTTCCGACCTAAAAGGGAAAACGGTCTACTCTTCCGGGCAGGGCGCGACCCCGGAATACGCGTTAAATTTTATCCTTCGACAGAGTGGACTTGAGCCGGGAAAGGATGTGGACGTCGAGTATAAGGCGGAACACGCGGAGCTTGCCTCTATGATGATTGCGGGAAAGGTGAAAATCGCCGTACTGCCCGAGCCGTTTGTAACACAGGTTTTGTCAAAAAACAGTACGGCAAAAATCGCGCTGAATCTGACGGACGAGTGGAATGAGGCGGCAAAAAATCAGAGCGTACTGACCATGGGCTGTCTGATTGTAAGAAAGAAATTTGCACAGGAAAATAAATCCGCGCTGGACTCTTTTCTGGCTGATTATAAGGCATCTGCGGATTATGTCAGAACAAACCCCGGCAAAGCGGCCGTACTTTCCCAACAGTTTGGAATTATGGACAGCGCCGTTGCGGAAAAGGCGATTCCGAACTGTGCGATTGTTTATATGGACGGAACGGAAATGAAGGAAAAAATCCCTGAATTTTTAAATGTCTTGTATCAGGCAAACCCGAAATCGGTTGGAGGAAAACTGCCGGCAGATGATTTCTACTATCAAAAATAAGAAGATTCTCCGCCGCCTATTCGTCGGCTGTATTTCCATTATCTTTTGGATTTGCGTCTGGCAATGGGCTTATTGGGCGGTGGGGGAGGAGATTCTTGTCGTTTCTCCCTTGGAAGTCCTGAATCGGCTTGGTGTTTTGCTCCGCCATTGGAGCTTTTGGCTGACTGTGATTCTTTCCATGCTCAGAATCCTGGAAGGGTTTCTTCTGGGGGTCTTTCTGGGAACCGGCATCGCGGTTCTGACGGAGGTATCCCGTATCGGAAGTGCGTTGTTCCGCCCGATCATCGGAATCATGAAAGCTACGCCGGTCGCTTCCTTTATTATCCTTGCCCTTGTATGGATGAAATCGTCCCAGGTTCCGGTGTTTGCCTCCATTTTGATCGTTCTGCCGATTCTGTGGGCGAATGTATCGGAAGGAATCAGAAAAACGGATCACAGCCTGCTGCAAATGGCGGAAATGTATCGCTTTGGCAGAGTTGGAACGGTTAAAAGGGTTTATCTGCCTTCCGTCCTTCCGTATTTTACCGCCGCCTGCACAACGGGAATGGGGATGGCATGGAAGGGCGGAGTTGCCGCTGAGGTTCTGTCCTCTTTGCCGCTTTCTCTGGGCGGCGAAATCTACCGCTCAAAAATATACCTGGAAACTACGGACCTGTTCGCATGGACCGCTGTTGTAATTCTGCTCAGCGTATTGCTGGAGCGTGCGATGCTGTATGCCGTAAAAGCCGCGGGGGTACGGTTCGGATTTTATTCCGGGGAGGGATACGATGAGGATTGAAATCCGCAATGCGTCCAAATCGTATCATGGCGCTGCCGTCTTAAACAACTTTTCCCTGTCCCTTCCTCAAACGGGCACAGTGTGCCTGTTTGGCCCTTCCGGCTGCGGCAAAACGACGATTCTGAACTGCATTGCCGGTTTGGAATTCCTTGACTCCGGCCGGATCCTCGGAACCGAAAATCTAAAAATATCTTATTTGTTTCAGGAGGATCGGCTTCTTCCCTGGAATACCGCGCAGAAAAATATAGAGGCGGTGCTTCCACGGGAAAACAGTCGGGCGCTCGCGACGGAATGGCTGCGTCTTGTGGGACTGGAAGGGGCCGCGGACAAATATCCGTGCCAGCTCAGCGGCGGCATGAGAAGGCGCGTCGCAATCGCAAGGGCTCTTGCCTATGGAGGCGAGCTGCTTCTTTTGGATGAACCGTTTCAGCGTCTGGACGCGGGCAGCAAAGGCCGGATGATGGAGCTGATCGAAAAAAAAGCGGAGGGAAAACTGAAAATACTTGTCACACATGACAAAAAGGCAGCGGACCGTCTTTCGGATATTGTTTATCATTTTGATGGAAAAACCAGTGAAATATTGGACAATATAAACGGTGAAAGACAACAGTAATCCCTGATCATGGGACGATTCACTCCAAAATTAAGAAATTGCTTGTTTATTTTGTCGGGAGTTTGTGCTATACTATTCCGGTTAAAAACTTAAGTATTGGAGTAATTTGATGATAAATAAAAGGGACGGGTTCAAAAAACTGATTCCACAAATCGTGATTGACGCAGTATGTGTTTTTTTCAGCTATTGGATTGCTTTTGTCCTTCGATATGAAAATCATGTACCGTTTCTGGATGTCATTTCTTTCCAAAGCAGTATCCCGTGGATTACAATGGTTTGTCTTGCGATATTCGCCCTGTTCCGGTTTTACAGTACGATGTGGCAGTTTGCCAGCCTGGATGAGTTGTTGCAAATCTTCTTTGGGACAACGACAGCTTGTCTTTCCGTAACGATCCTTGGCTATACGGTTTTCCCAAAAGTATTGAGTTCCGACGGAATCAGTATATATCGTTTTCCGAACAGTGTATATGTGATTGGATGGGTTTTGACTCTGTTTTTTGTCGGTGCCTCCAGATTTGGGTTCCGGCTGGCGCACAGAAGTCTGAAAAAACGCTCGGCGCTTCGGGATGAAACCGATGAATACAGCCGTGTAATGGTGATCGGCGCGGGTGAAATGGGTTCCATGATCATCAAGGATCTGAAATCTTCGCCTCATTCCAAAGGAATTCCGGTTGTGGCTGTCGACGACGACAAAAAGAAGCGTGGTACGCGGATTCACGGCGTCAAAGTTGCCGGAGGCAGAGAAAGCATTCAAAAATTGGTTGACCGCTACCGGGTCGATCAGATCATTTTGGCAATCGCGACCGCTTCCAACAGGGACAAGCATGAAATTCTGAGAACCTGCGCGGCAACGGGCTGCAAGCTGAAGACGGTGCCCGCGCTTTATGAAATTCTGGAAGGCAACGCGGATCCGCATAAGGTCCGGGACGTGAATATCGTCGATCTTCTGGGCAGGGATGAAATTAACCTGGATGTGGAAAAAATCAGCGGCTATCTGAAAAACAAAACGATCCTTGTTACAGGGGGCGGCGGTTCCATCGGCAGCGAGCTGTGCCGGCAGATCGCGATTTTCCACCCGAAAAGGCTGATTGTTTTCGATATTTATGAAAATAACGCTTATGAGCTGCAAAACGAGCTGCACCGCCGTTATCCAAAGCTTGATATGGACGTGGTGATTGGCTCTGTCCGTGATAAAAACCGCCTCCGCAGCGTTTTCGACGCGTTCCGGCCCGATGTTGTTTTTCACGCGGCGGCCCACAAGCATGTTCCGTTGATGGAACTGAGTCCGGGCGAAGCGGTAAAAAACAATGTGTTTGGAACGCTGAATGTTGCGCAGACCTGCGATGAATTTCAGGTGAAGCGCATGGTTCTGATTTCAACGGACAAAGCGGTTAACCCGACGAATATCATGGGCGCGACCAAGAGAATCTGCGAGCTGATCGTTCAGTATTTCAGCCGCCACAGCAAAACCGGCTTTGTAGCGGTGCGGTTTGGCAATGTTCTGGGCAGCAGCGGCAGCGTCATTCCTCTTTTTATGCGCCAGATTGAGGAAGGCGGACCTGTTACGGTGACGGATCCTGAAATTGTCCGGTTCTTTATGACAATCCCCGAAGCGGCGCGCCTTGTGATACAGGCGGGCGGTATGGCCAAGGGCGGCGAAATCTTCGTACTGGACATGGGTCAGCCGGTCAAAATTGCGGATCTTGCGAGGAATCTGATCCGGCTTTCCGGATTAAGACCGGATGAAGACATTAAAATACAGTATACGGGGCTGCGGCCGGGTGAAAAGCTGTACGAAGAGCTTTTGCTTGATTGCGAAGGCGGATGTCAGAAAACTTCTCACGAATTGATTTACACAGGATCACCGATCCCGTTTGATGAAAATACTTTTCTTTCGCAATTGGAAAGCCTTCGAACGGTTGCCGGCGTCAATAACCCAAAAATGCTTGAGCTGGTACATGAGTTGGTCCCAACTTACTCGGGGCATGCTGAGAAAACGGATCTCCTTGCAAAGTAGAGAAAGACATTTCTGTGCGGACTAGACGGCTGCCGTTTATTCTGGTACAATGGAACTGGAAGGAATAGCCTTTCTCCATTGGGGAAGAATTATATATCGAGGTGCGTATATGGCTGATGAAAAACGGTTTGCCGTTCTGATCGATGCGGATAATGTTTCTGAGAAATATGTTAAATTTATACTGGATGAAATATCAAACGACGGAATCGCGACAATTAAGCGGATTTACGGGGATTGGACCAAGCCGACTATGAGTTCCTGGAAAAACGTTCTGCTGGATAATTCGATTACTCCAATCCAGCAGTATGGGTATACGACGGGCAAGAACGCGACGGATTCCGCAATGATTATCGACGCGATGGATATTTTATACGCGGGTAACATTGAAGGTTTTTCCATCGTTTCCAGCGACAGCGATTTCACCCGTCTTGCATCCAGGTTAAGAGAGTCCGGAATGTATGTGGTCGGCATGGGTGAAAAGAAGACGCCAAACCCTTTTATTGCCGCATGCAACAAGTTTAAATATCTTGAAATCCTGGCACAGACTCCGAATCTTACGGACGATCAGCCGACAGCGGCTGCAGTGGAGCAGGTCAGCGGGCTGGATCACACGTCGTTAAACGAAGTCCGCAACACCATACGAACGATCGTGGATGAGACGTCGGATGACGATGGATGGGCAGCCCTCGGGGATGTGGGGAACATTCTGAATAAGCGCTACCCGGACTTTGATGTGCGTAACTACGGATTCAAAAAACTGACTCCGTTTATCAATTCCCTGAAAGTGTTTGAGATACGCTGCAGCCGCAGCAAAGACGGGCATGTTCGTCTGATTTTTGTCCGCGAAAAGGGACGGCGCGGTTCAAAGTCATAAAAAAGAGAACAAGAAACGGGAAGAGCCTTTTCAAAAGACTTTTCCCGTTTCTTGTTGAAGATTCTCAGGACGGAGCTGACGTAAAATTGTCGTCGGTCAGCTTTTCCTTTTTTGCCATGAGCGCCGATATTATCCAGCAGACAATGCTCTCCGCTCCTTCGTTCCCGTTTATCCCGTTTTTGGTCAGTCCGTCGCGGCAGCCGCCGGTTTCCCGGTCAATCAGCGGTTTTTTCAGTGAATTGTCGCCTAAATACCAGCGATAGCACCGTACTGCGGACTCGCGGTACCCGGGTTCCCCGGTCAGACGATACGCGGCAAGGCAGGCAAGCATGGTGCAGCAGGCTTCCACGGGCTGTTCGTCGAATTCGGCGGGAGAGCCGCCTCTTTGATACCATCCCTTGCACCCGATCGGATGGAAAATTCCATCTCTTATGGTTATTGAAAGCAGAAAATCGAGACTTTCGAGCGCGACGCTTTCGGTTTTTTTCTGATGTGCCTTTTCGTTGGCGCATAACAGCGAAAGCGGAAGTATCCCGCTGCAGTACGTCATCTGGTCTTCAAACCATCGCCAATCCTCTCTGCGGCTCTGCGCATATGTATCGACGATGGAGTCACACAGGGTTTCTGCTCCGGGCAGCCCGGCCGGGTCACCCCACAGCAGCAGGCCGGTCAGCGCATAGGCCTTCCCTTTCAGATACGAAAGGGTGGAACAGCTTCGATACGTTTTGGAGAGCAGCTTTTGTGAGGCCTGTAAAATGGAAGATGGGAGGTCCTTGCGGCCGGCGGTAAATCCCAACGAACAGATACATCGCCCAAAGGAGTCTTCCGAACCGCGTTTTTCCAGAAACCTTCGGTCATAGCCCATAAAGTTTCGGAACCAGCCTCTTTTTTGCGCAAACAATAAAAAGGAGGTATAGCGGTAAAGAAGATCTTCATATTTCTTTTCAGGGGACAGCTCGTACAGCAGATCCGCCATAATCAGAGCCCGCGCGTTGTCGTCCAGAGTGTAGCCTTCCGTTGGGTCCGGCACACCTGAAACGGCATGCTGAAGCATGCCGGTATCGTCGGTGATGCGAAAAACATACCTGTCGTCAATCAGTTCATTCATGCCGGTGGTTCTCCTCTCTGAAGTTCTGTTTGAAAGAGATGCAAATAATGAAGAGCGACCTCTCCCCAGTACATTGTTTTACCAAGTTCCTGTGTTCGTTTTTCCATTTCTTCCTGCTGTTCCGGGTGTGTCATAACTTCTTCAATCCGTTCGGCAAGTGTCGCGGGGCTGCGGAAGTCGGCCAGAAGGCCCCTTCCGTCCTTCAGCATTTCTTCGGCGTACAGGTAAGGAGTAGAAATGATTACCCTGCCGTATCCCGCCGCGTAGGCGAGAGTTCCGCTGACCGCCTGGTCTTTGCCAAGGTACGGCGTCATATACACATCGGATAACTGAAGATAGCGGATGATTTCTTCTATTTTCAAATAGCGGTTTACAAAACGGACTTTTTCTTCCAGACCGAAATTCTTTACGGTGCGTTCCAATTTTTCGCGGTATTTTTCACCGTCCCTTCGCTTTACCACGGGATGTGTTTGGCCTAGAATAAAATATAAAATGTTCGGATGCTTTTTGGCTACTCTCGCGATCGCTTCTATCCCGTACTCCAGCCCTTTTCCCGGACTGATGAGTCCAAAGGTGCTGACAATAAAGCGGCCGGTCAGCCCTAACTCTTTTTTCAAAGTATCCCGTTCGGCAGATGGATATTCGGGAACCCCATGGTGAACCACTTCTATTTTTGTTTTCTCGATTCCATAAGTGTTTTGCAGAATATCCACGGTGTTGCTTGCCATGGTTATGATCTTTCGGCTTTTGGCAGCCAGAGTGCTCATGATTTCTTTCTGTGATTCTGCCGGATTCGGCAGGACCGTATGGAGTGTGACAAAGTAGGGGATTTTCAGCCTGCTGGTCAAATTCAAAAGAAATTTACCCCATTTTCCCCCATAAATCCCGTACTCATGCTCAACCATTAAAAGATCAAAGCCGGAGCTGTTGATTTTTTCTGCGGCTTCGGCATATGCTTCTTCATTTTGCTGTTCAATTGTAAATTTGATTCTGGGAGGATAGGAATACTCCGAATCGCTGACCGCGGCTACCGATGTGTCGACCTGCCCGGTCTTTTCAAGTTCGCAGATCAAATCCTGTGTGAAGGTTGCAATTCCGCAGGCACGCGGGGGATAGGTGCTTAAAAACAGGATTTTGATTTTTTTTTCTTGACTCAATTTGTTACAATCCTTTCTTCCATAAGTGCTGATTATATAACCAGATGCCGTTTGCTTTCCTGGGAGTAGATGGTATTCGCGCACTGAATACCGCTTCCGATTCTGCACCCCGCGGTGACAACGGATTTGGAGATGCTTACCCCGCTGCCAACCGAAACGTTGTTCCAAAGAATACTGTCGCTGATGACGCACCCCCTTCCACTTTCAAACCCGCTGCCGACAACGACATTCGGCCCGACAGTAACATTGGCTCCGATCCGGACATCGTCACCAAACCATACGGGTTCGATGACCTTCGCGGTATCGTGAATCTGAATTTTTTCCAGACCATAGATACGATTCGTCAGAAAATTGTTCTCCGGTATTTTACACAGTCCGCTGAAAATATCGGCGTGAACACGCATATATTTTTCAGGCGTACCGATGTCAATCCAGTAGGTGCCTCCGCGGTAGACCGCAATTTTATACCCATTCCGCAAAAGAGCCGGGAACGTCTCCTTTTCAACGGAAACAACCCGGTTAGAAGGAATCAGGTCCAGTACCTTCGGATTAAAAACGTAAATTCCGGCATTGATATAATCGGATTTTTCTTCTCCTGGTTTTGGCTTTTCGGTAAATGTGGTTGCAAAGCCGAATTCGTCATATTCGATCACTCCGTAACTGGAAGGGTTTGGAACCCGTGTGGCCGCAATGGTGACGTCCGCCCGTTTCTTCTTGTGAAACTCGATCATGTCGTTCAGGTCGATATTGCTGACAATATCGGAGTTAAAAATGATAAATGTGTCGTCAAAATAGTCGGCGCAGTTTTTAATTGCGCCGCCTGTCCCCAAAGGAATGTCTTCACAGACATAATGAATGTTGACGCCAAATTCGTTGTTGGAAAAATATTTTTCAATATCATCAGCACGGTAGCCGGTGCTGAATACAACTTTATTTACGCCGCATTCTTTCAGTGCTTCAATACTGCGCTCCAGAAGCGGCCGGCCCATAACGGGGACCATCGGTTTCGGAAGATGGTCCGTCAAAGGTCTGAGACGCGTCCCTTTTCCCCCTGCGAGAAAAAGTGCTTTCATACGATTTCCCCCTTGCTTTTCAATCAGAATTGATGAGCTGCTTCGGCTTCATTGATCCTTTGGTGCCGGGCAGCTCTTTATATATTCCAGTAAATCACTGACGGATGCGGTTGCCAACGCGATACAGGTATCGGCGCCGCCGTAGTACATTTTTACCTTCCCGGACGGTTTATCCAGTACCCATCCGCACGGGAAAACAACATCCCGTACATCACCCTCACGTTCATAGCTTTCCTCAGGCCCGAAAATCCATTCATCGCCGCGATGCAGTACTTTCCACGGGTTCTCAAGGTCAAGAAGGGCAAGCCCCAGCCGGTAGATGGAACCGGATGCGGTTCGCTTTACCCCATGGTACAGAATCAGCCAGCCTTCCGGAGTTTCCAGCGGCTGAGAGCACAGTCCGACTTTATTGGCATCCCACCAGCCGCCGCTTCTCGCATTGATCAAAATACTGTGGTCGCCCCAATATTTCAAATCGCTGGAGCAGGAAACCCAGATGTGGGCGCCCGGCCCGAGGCGAGCGACGTTCCCAATGTGAGTTCCAATGGGCCGGTGGATTAGAATCCATTTGTTTTTAAATTTTTTGGGAAAGAGCGCAGCGTCCTTATCTTCAGGCGGCATAATGGAACCCATTTTTTCAAAATTGACAAAATCTTTTGTCAGTGCCAACGAAACTGTCGGGCCGGAACGCGAAAACGATGTATAAACCACAGCCCAGCGATTCAGTTCATCAATTCGCGAAATCCGCGGATCTTCAATTCCCCATGCTTCTTCCGGGTAATCCGGATTTGCTTCCAGTGTGGGACATTTGTCAATCTGCCAGTTGGTTACACCGTCATCGCTGATGGCTTTTGTAAAATGAGAAAAGCCCCGCCGGTCTTCGACCCTCGCGAGAAGAAGTATTTTATCGTTAAAAACAGTTGCTGCAGGATTAAATACAGTATTGACCGCGTACGGCCAGTCCTTTGCGGTCAGAATCGGATTGTTTGGGTAACGGAGAAACAATTCCTTATAGGTGTTGTCGTTGCTTTTCAGCCTTGTTTCAAAATGTCTCATGATGTGCCTCTTTCATGCTCTTTTAAGAGAAATAAAAAGCAAGCCGACCGTAATTGAAAAGCCGATTAAAGCGGCGGCCGGTAATGCAGTCTTTTGATTTGGACCGTTTACATCCTTAATTAGTATTAATCCAAAGTAATAAATCATTCCTGAAAATTATAATTGTTATTTAACTAAAAAAACGGAAAACGCCTTCAGATTCTGAAGGCGTTTTCCGTTTTGTGAAAAGAAGTATGTGTCCAAATGCTACTCTTGTAATCAATTTAAGTGAAAATGATGGATCATTGATTCAACTTCCAAAACAATATTTTACAGGCTTTACGTAAAATTGTCAATATAAAACAAAAAATCTTTTTTAATTTTATGTTAAATTGTAGGATTCAATAATAATTTGCTTCTTTTTTTGTAATAATCATTTATTTTCTAATATTTTCAAAAAAGCTGTTTCGATGTCTTACTTTACAGCCAAATTTTATGCTGCATTCCAATTATAACATGCAAAAATGCATGATTAAATTTTTTTGTTGCAGATGATGAAAGAAATAACGCATAAATTTCTTAATTTTACTCTTGCTGACTATTGATTGAAAAGGCGGAACATGATAAAATAATGTCCAAGGATGCAGAGGGCGTTTGACAAAAATCAGTCAGACGCCTTTTGCTCATAGTCTATTATGAAGAATGTTGGGAGTGTTATGGATTGAAGAAAATGAACAAATTGATTGCGTTTGTGCTTGCTGGTGCAATCTCGTTCGCGTCACTTGCAGGATGTGCGGGAAACGGAGCAAGCCCCGCCGCAGCTTCCGGTTCAGCGTCCGGGGCGGCGCCAAGCCAGAAATCCGAAGCGAGCGATACTCTGACCTATGCGCAGGGCGCTGAACCGAGAGGACTGGATCCCGCGCTTGTCGACGATGGCGAATCCGCCAAAGTTACATGCAACATTTATGAAGGGCTTCTGAAATACGACAAGGATTCCACCAAAGTCGAACCCTGCCTGGCGAAAACCTGGGATATCAGCGACGATGGGCTTACATACACGTTTCATCTTCAGGAAGGCGTAAAATTCCAGGACGGCACTGATTTCAACGCGGACGCGGTTGTCTATAACATCGACCGTCAGCTTCCGCCTAAAGTGACAAAAGATATGTCCTATGCTTCTTTTGTTTACAGCTCTGTGAAAAGTGCCGAGGCGGTAGACGAAAATACGGTAAAAATCACATTGAATTCGTCCTGCACTCCGCTGTTGAAAAATCTGGCCATGGTTTTCGGCGCGCCGGTCGTGAGCCCGAAAGCCTTGAAGGACAATAATAATAATGTTAACCAGGCTCCCTGCGGCACGGGTCCGTTCAAATTCGTTCGCTGGGATAAGGGCGAAGACATCGTTTTGATCCGGAATGATAATTACTGGGGCGACAAAGCCAAATGCAAAAATGTCGTTTTCAAATTCATTGCGGATAACTCCGCGCGTGTTGTTGCTTTGAATAACGGCGAAGCGGATATGATCGACGGTATTGACGCGACGGTCGTCAGCCAGATTCAGAGCGCAGGAAACAAGCTGTATCAGGCAAAGGGCATGAATACCAACTATATGGCGTATAACACCAGCAAGGCTCCGTTTAATGATGCAAAACTCCGCAAAGCGATTTCACAGGCCGTAAATGTTCCGGAACTCGTCAAGAGTCTGTATCAGGGTTATTCCGAGCCGGCAACCTCCATCCTTCCGACTTTTATTGGCGGCTACGACAAGAGCATTACCCAGACTGCCTATGACGCTGACGCCGCTGCGGCAACCTTAAAGGCCGCCGGTCTGACTCAGGTTCATATGATTACCTATACGAACCCAAGACCGTACAATACCGTAAACGGGCAGGCTCTTGCAGAAGCGATTCAGGGTTATCTGTCCAAGGTTGGCGTGACCTGCAAAATTGATTCTTACGACTGGACGACATATAAATCAAAGGTAACCGAGGGCGACTACGACATTTGTTTCTACGGATGGAACGGCGACAACGGTGACCCGGACAACTTCATGAGTCTGATGTCCGTGGACGACCCCAGCCAGAACGTCGCCCGTTACAAAAATCCTGAATTCAACAAATTGATTGCACAGGGCCTTTCCACTCCCGAAGGCGACGCGCGCAACGCGATTTACACACAGCTTGAGAAAATCGCCGCCGAGGATAATGTATGGCTGACGATTTCCCACGCGCAGAACCTCTGCGGCTATCGTCCGAATATCCATGATTTCTATTATCATGTAACCGGTGATGTCCCGCTTGTAGGGGTTTCGAAAGACTAGAAGAAAGCTTAAATGAATGCGGCAGCGCCGGGCATTTGCTTTGATGCGATGCCCGGCACAAGCTGTTTGCAGAGAGTACACCTTACCTGAATTGCCGCAGGGCGTTCGATTTTAAACAGCGGTTTACTGTTCAAAATCGAGTGCCTAAGGCGGAAAGGCTGATGCAAATGATAAAATATATGATCAAAAGAATCTTGATGCTGATCCCTGTATTAATCGGTGTCTCCATCATTGTGTTCCTGATTATGCGTGTGTTTTCTCCAGACCCGGCGCCGATTGTTCTGGGCGAACATGCGACGCAGCAATCCATGCAGGAATGGAGACAGGCAAACGGCCTGAATGATCCGATCTGGCTTCAGTATATCAATTACATAAAGGATGCGATGACCGGAAATCTGGGAACCTCTTATTATACAAAAGCGCCGGTTACTCAGGAGATTTTTTCACGTTTTCCTGCTACAATAGAACTGGCAATCGCGGCGATCATTTTTGCTTCACTATTAGGAATTCTTCTTGGAGTTGTGTCTGCCGTCAAAAAGAATTCGGTTTTTGACAACGGCGGAAGGATCCTTGCGTTGATCGGTGTTTCCATGCCGATTTTCTGGCTCGGCATTCTGCTGATTATTCTGTTTTCGGGAACACTGCATTGGCTGCCGTCAACAGGCCGGTTAAATCCGCTGTACCAGCCAACGCAGATTACGGGATTCTATCTGATCGACTCCCTCCTGACAGGAAATATGAATGCTTTGGTTGACGCGCTGAGGCATTTGGTTCTTCCCGCGCTCGCGCTCGGCATGTATTCCATGGCGATTATTACGAGAATGACGCGTTCCAGCATGTTGGAAAGCATGAGCCAGGATTATATTCGAACCGCCAGGGCAAAGGGGATAACCAACCGGCGGGTGATTCGTAAACATGCTCTTCGCAACGCGCTGATCCCGATTGTGACGGTCATCGGCCTTCAGTTTGGCAGTCTTCTTGGCGGAGCGGTTCTGACGGAAACCGTTTTTTCCTGGCCGGGGATCGGGGCATATACGGTCAACTGCATTCTGAAATCCGATTTTCCAGTTGTGCAGGGGGTAGTTTTGCTGATTGCGGTTGTTTATGTTCTGGTAAATCTTGCGGTGGATATTATTTATGCGTTCCTTGATCCCCGTATTAAATACGCTAAGAAGGAGGGGTAGCCTGTATGAGCCAGGTGAAAGAAGGAAAGAAGCCGGTACAGGCGGAACGGAACGCGGATAAGCCGGAGTCGCAGGTCAAAGCCATGTGGGAAGCTTTAAAAACGAACAAGGCTGCGATTGCGGGAATGTATCTCATCCTGATTCTTACCGTTGTCGCGGTTGTTGTCTGGGCCAGCGAACTGATGGGAATGCGGATTCTGCCGTACGACCCGAATGATTCCGATTTATCCCAGAGCTTTGTCGCGCCCAACAGCCAACACTGGTTCGGAACAGACCAATTAGGCCGCGACATTTTCAGCCGTGTACTTGACGGAACCAAAATTTCGCTGTTCGTCGGAATTGCGGCGGTTGCGATTTCCATGACCATAGGCGTCGTTTTTGGTTCCATAGCGGGATATCGCGGCGGGAAGACGGACACGATTATTATGCGCTTTATGGATATGATGCTTGCGATTCCTTCCATTCTGCTTGCCATTGCCTTTATGGCGGCGTTGGGAAAGGGAATCGACAAGGCGATTATCGCGATCGGTCTGGTTTCAATCCCGGAGTATGCCCGTATCATCCGCGGCAGTATTCTTTCCGCGAAAGAAAACGATTATGTTCAGGCGGCTCGGGTCATCGGCAACAATGATTACAGCATTATATTTAAACATATTCTGCCTAATGTTGTGTCTTCCATCGTGGTTCGCGCGACGCTTGGGGTTTCCTCCGCCATTCTGGATACGGCCGCCCTTGGTTTTCTGGGGCTAGGCGTTCAGCCGCCCTACGCCGAATGGGGCGATATGCTGGGCAGGGCGCGTGGATTTATTTTTTCCGCTCCTTACACACTGGTCTTTCCCGGTGTGGCAATTACGATTACGGTTCTGGCGTTTAACTTGTTCGGCGACGGACTTCGTGATGCGCTTGACCCAAAGTCCAGATTAAGATAAGGCGGTACGGAATCATGTTGCTTGAAGTGAACCATTTAAAAACGGATTTTAAACTGAAAAAGGGAATTGTGCACGCTGTGAACGACGTCAGTTTCGGCATTGAAAAAGGAGAAATCCTTGCGATTGTAGGAGAATCCGGTTCCGGAAAAAGCGTAACCTCGCTTTCCGTCATGGGACTTTTGCAGGAGCCCGGCAAAGTCGTGGATGGCGAGATTTTGTATAAAGGCGAAGATCTTTTGAAAAAGAGCGAAAAGGAACTTCAAAAGATCCGCGGGGATCAGATTTCGATGATCTTTCAGGAGCCGATGACCTCGTTGAATCCGGTCTATCGAATCAAGGACCAGATTATTGAAAGTATTATGACCCACATGAAGCTGTCCCAGAAAAAAGCGCTTGCCCGTACGGTTGAAATGCTGAAAACAGTCGGCATTCCTTCCCCCGGGCAGCGCGCCAATGATTATCCGCACCAGATGAGCGGAGGCATGCGCCAGCGTGTTATGATCGCGATGGCGCTGGCCTGCAATCCGGAGCTGCTGATTGCCGACGAGCCGACAACCGCTCTGGACGTGACGATCCAGGCTCAGATTCTCGAGCTGTTATATTCGTTGCGTGAGAAATTTAATATGGCCGTTCTGCTGATTACGCACGATCTCGGCGTTGTTGCGGAGGCTGCGGATCGCGTTATCGTCATGTACTGCGGTCAGATTATGGAAGAAGCGGATGTAAAAAGCCTGTTCGCGAATCCGATGCATCCGTATACGCTTGGGCTTCTTAACTCGATTCCGCGAATTGAGGACGAAAGCGGGGAACGGCTTTATATGATCAAAGGTATGGTTCCAAATCCGTTACATATGCCTCAGGGCTGTCCGTTTTCCGATCGCTGTGACCGCTGCATGGAACGGTGTACCCTTGAAATGCCGGAACTGAAAGAAGTGGGCGGGCATCAGGTGCGCTGTTTCCTCTACAATCAGGAAGCCGGAAAGGAGGCGGAGAACCGGTGAGCGATACTTTAGTGGAGATTCAGAATCTGTCAAAGCACTTTACTGTGGAAACCAATTTCTTTGGAAAGCCGACCTCCGTACTGAAGGCGGTGGAGGATGTTTCCTTCACAATTCAAAAGGGCGAGGCGTTTGGCCTTGTCGGGGAATCAGGGTGCGGAAAAACCACGCTTGGAAAAATGCTGGTAAACCTTTACCGGCCGAGTTCCGGGAAGATTTTGTACGACGGAACGGACCTGACCGCGCTGAACGAGAAAGAACGCAGGAAGTACTGCAAGGATATCCAGCTGATTTTTCAGGACCCCTATGCTTCCCTGAATCCAAGGATGACGGTCGGTGACATTATTGCGGAACCGATCCGGATTAATCATCTGCTGCCGGAGGGCAAAGTGGAAGACCGTGTGATTGAACTGCTTAACTGCGTCGGTCTTGCACAGCATCAGCGCAACCGCTTTCCCTATGAGTTTTCCGGCGGTCAGCGCCAGCGCGTCGGAATTGCGAGAGCGCTCGCCGCAAATCCAAAGCTGATTGTATGCGACGAACCTGTTTCAGCGTTGGACGTATCCATTCAGGCACAGGTACTGAACCTTCTGGACGATCTGAAAGATGAGTTTGGGCTGACTTACCTGTTCATTGCACACGGGCTGAACGTGGTCAAACATATCAGCGACCGGGTCGGCGTCATGTACCTGGGAAAAATGTTGGAAATCGCCCCCAAAAAGGAGCTGTATTCCAATGCGCTTCATCCATATACCAAAGCACTTCTTTCGGCAATTCCACTCATTGATCCTACAAAGAAGAAAGAGCGCATCATTTTGCAGGGAGAGGTTCCAAGCCCGATCAATCCTCCGTCCGGGTGTCGTTTTTGTACCCGGTGCAGTCGGGTCATGGATATTTGCCATCAAGTAACACCGGAGCTGAAAGAGATTATGCCGGGACATTATACGGCATGCCATCTGTACGACGAGCAAAACACATCGGGGCAACAATAAATAAGAACAGCGTCCGCTTAGTTCGGACGCTGTTCTTATTTTATATAATTGGTGAGGAATAAAGGCTTTTGATTTTGGGCGCAGCTGCAATAAAATTTATTAGGATTCCGGAAGCTTCGCGTCGCGCAGGAAAGAAGAAGAGAGTATCCCCAATAGCGCCACTGCGATTCCCACTTGAAATACACGGTTGACTCCGGAAATTTCCCATCCGATCACATTTCGTGCTGTCAGGACTGTTCCAAAAAATGCGCTCCCGGTTGCCGTCCCGATATTTCGAAAAAGGGTTACGGCGGATGTTACTGAGCCGATCCGACATTTGGAGACTGAATTCTGCGCGTTGACATTTCCTACAGGCATATTCATTCCAACGCCCCAACCCATGATAACGGCATTCAAGATCAAAACGGAGTAACCGGTTGACTTGTCCATGACGGAAAATCGCCACATGCTGAAACCGATTAAGCAAAAACCGATCAATGACCAGATGCGGTACTGATTGGTCCGGGAAATCAATCGCCCAACGATGTTTGCGGCAAGGACCAGGCTGACCATCATCGGCGCCAGCACCAAGCCCGAATCGGTTGCGCTCATCTTAAGAATATTCTGTTCAAAATAAGGCAGATAAACGACTGCGCCGATTAAACTCATCTGGTTAAAGAACGATAAGGCCAGCGCCATGTTGATTCTGCGGTCGGTAAAATATGCAGAGGGAAGAACGGGATTTTTTGCCCGGCGCTGCAAAAGGATGAAGATCAGAAGCATCAGGGCGGCAAAAACCGCCATTCCAACGATCCACGGCGAGTTCCAGGGCAGCACGGCTCCGGCAAGGCTGAGGGAAGTCAGAACCGGGAATAAAATCAGAGCAAGGACAATCATGCCGGAAAGATCGGTCTTTTGTTTTGAATCCGGCCGATTGCCAGGCAGTGTGAAAAACAAAGCGAGAAAAGCAAAGACGCCAATCGGCAGATTGATATAAAAAATCCATCTCCAGCCAAACCGGTCGGAAAGGAAGCCGCCGGTCACCGGGCCGATCAGATTAGCGAGACCGTACATGGAAGACACGATTCCCGTATATTTTCCGCGCTCTGCCGGCGGAAACAGGTCCGCAATGATCGTAAAGACTCCCGCTACGATGATGCCGCCGCCTGTTCCCTGCAATGCCCGGAATAAAATCAGTTCCGTCATGTTCCCAGATATTCCGCACAGAGCGGAACCGGACAGAAACAGGGCAATCCCGCAGAGGAAAACCGGTTTGTGTCCCTGAAGATCAGAAATGGCCCCGGAAATCGGAATTGCAATCGTTGAAAACAGAAGATAGGAAGTAAAGGGCCAGGCGTAATAGTCTTTTCCTCCGATATCTTCCACAATTTTTTTCATGGCAGTGCTGAAAATAGTGGAGTCCATTGCATAGATCAGCAGGCTCGCCATTAAGCCGGCAAAAATCGGAATCAGATGCTTGATCCTTGTTTGATTCAATCGTATTCACTCCTATATAATATATTAATATAAAGTATACTAATTTAGCAAAAAAATCAGGAGTCCTCCTCCTTCATTTTTTTCAGATAATTTTCGGTCCAATTACAGAAAAGCTGATACATGTCGCGGTAAAGCCCTATGATTGCGTTTGCTTCAGGAAGGCTTTCTTTTTCTTTGAGAGATTCGGCTAAATAATACTGAGAATTGTTCAGGTTATCAAGCAGTTCTTCCAACACGCGTATGGAATCTGCATGATTTAGTTTGTTCAGATGGGCGATCAGGGTAGCGAAGTCAATGTAGACGGTTCCCGGATTTTGTGCCAAATGTTCCATTAAGGACACGAAATACTTGCGTCCATTTTCGTTGACCGTATAGACGGTCTTTTCCGGCATCTCGCCATCCCGAACGACTTCAGCGTCCAGATATCCGCGACGATGGAGATTTACAAGGTTTTTATAGATGGCGGGTGTGCTGATTTTAGTCCAGCGACGAATATTCATGGATTCCATTTTCTTCTTCATCTCATAAGCGTTTAAAGGCTTTTTTAACAGAATGCCAAGAAGCATGATGTTTACTGTTGACATAAGGTGGTCTCCCTTTATGGTATACTTTACACTACATTTAGGATAGGCCTTTTTGATCATAATGTCAATACCTTTTTATTCAATTGATTTAAACCCTCTGTAATCCTAATTTAACGTAAATTTAACATCATTCAAATAAAATAAAAATGCACTTTTATGCCCGATTCTCATTTGGAATCGAACAATTCGGAATAAATCATCCGAAGAAAGGGTACATAAATCAGTATGGAAATAAAATTGGTTTTAAAGGATCTCAATCTGTTCTACGGAGATTTTCAAGCACTAAAAAATATTTCGCTGGAAATTCCCAAAAATCAGGTCACCGCTTTTATCGGTCCCTCCGGCTGCGGAAAATCCACCTGCCTCAAAACGATCAATCGCATGAACGACCTGGTGGAGAACTGCCGGATTGAAGGATTAGTCGCGATCGACGGCGAAGATATTTACAGTCCGCAAATGGACGTCACTTTACTTAGAAAGAGGGTTGGAATGGTATTTCAAACCCCGAACCCGTTTCCAATGACGCTGTATGACAATATAGCCTACGGTCCGAAAATTCATGGAATACGATCGAAAAAGCAGCTGGATGAAATCGTGGAACAGTCCCTTCGCAACGCCGCGCTGTGGGACGAGGTGAAGGACCGGCTGAAAAAGTCCGCGCTGGGCCTGTCGGGCGGGCAGCAGCAGCGGCTTTGCATTGCAAGGGCCCTTGCGGTGGAGCCGGAAGTGATTTTGATGGATGAACCGACCAGCGCGCTCGACCCGATTTCAACGCTGAAAATTGAGGACCTGATGGATGATCTGAGAAAAAAATATACGGTCATTATTGTGACTCACAATATGCAGCAGGCCGCCAGAATCGCGGACAGAACCGCGTTTTTCCTGCTTGGAGAGATCGTGGAATACACCGACACGGTCGAAATGTTTAACCGGCCGAAGGATGAGCGGACGGAACGGTATATTACCGGCCGCTTCGGCTGACTTGCTTTTTTGCGGCTTTCAGTGATACTATAAGGAGGATGAACCATGCCGAGAAAAATATTTGACAGGGAATTGGAAGATCTGATCTCCAGAATGACGGAAATGGGCAATGCGGTGGACCGGAAAATAGAACAGACAATTTCCGCGTTAAAGACAATGGACCTTGAGCTTGCCGCTGAAGTTGCTGGTTCCGACAATGAAATTGACCGAATGGAGCACAGCATTGAAAAAAACTGCATGGAATTGATTTCTTTACAGCAGCCGATCGCCGGCGACCTTCGCATTATTGCCGCCTGTCTCAAAATTTTAACGGATATTGAGCGCGAAGCCGACCAGTGCGCGGATATCTGCGAAATTCTTACGGTGGGGGAGTTGAACAGGAACAGCCTGGCGACTGCGCATGTGGTTCAGATGCTGGAGACGGCCAGAAAAATGTTTCGCCGGTCGATGGATGTGTTTCTCAGCCGGGAAGTTGAAGAGGCAAGAGCCGTCTGCAGGGCGGATGACGAAGTTGATTCGATGTTCTCTAAGATTATTCTTGAGGTCTGTACAATTATCACGGAGAATCCGCAGAATGTCATGCGGGAAGTCGATCTTCTCTTCATCTCAAAATACGCGGAGCGTATGGGCGATCACGCGACCAACATTGCCGAATGGGTTATTTTTATGGAAACCGGAGTCCATCCCGATCTGAATGAGGGAGAATTATAAGCGGGAGGGTACTATGTCGCTGATTTATGTTGCCGACGATGAACCGAATATCAGAAACATTGTTTCAATCGGCCTGAAGGACAGCGGATTTGAAACGGAAGAGTTCGCGGACGGAACCTCCCTTCTGAACGAAGTGAGGAGAAAACGTCCGGATGCGATTGTTCTGGATTGGATGATGCCGCAGCCGGACGGACTGACGGTTTGCCGCATTTTGCGGGAAAACGAGGAGACTCATTCCGTCCCGATTTTAATGCTGACGGCAAGAGGAGAGGAAATCGACCGGGTGCTCGGGCTTGAAATCGGGGCGGACGATTATATCGTGAAACCGTTCAGTATTAAGGAGCTCTGCGCTCGCGTCAAGGCGGTTTTGCGCCGAACCGGCCGCAGGGAAGAACCGCGGGACGAAGTCTTTCGCCACGGTTCCCTTGTTGTGGACGTACTGCGTCATCAGGTTTCACGCGACGGCAGGCCGATCGACCTGACCGCGAAGGAATTTGACCTTTTGGTCATGCTGATGAAAAACCGGGGAAGAGTGATGACGCGCGATTCCCTTCTGGACAAGGTCTGGGGTGTGGAATATTTCGGGGATACCCGAACGGTCGATGTTCATGTGCGCTATCTGCGCCAAAAAATAGAGGAAGACCCGGACTCTCCCGTTTGCATTCAGACAGTCCGGGGAGTCGGGTACCGATTTTCCGAGGATTGACCGGAAGGGGGCCGCAAATTGAAAAAAAGGCTGATTGCAATTAACGCGGTCATCGTGATTATCGGATTCACGGTAGCATTTACCATTGCGGGAATGAAGATACAAGCGCAGTACCGCATGGAATTTACAAACCGTCTGGATACCGCCCTTGCAATTCTTCAGACGCGGAAAGAAGATATTTTGCAAAACCCAAAAACTGTCGCGGAGAATGTCGGCAAAGAGCTTTCCCAGTCCGGGCAGCAGATTCGGATCAGCATTATCGACCCGTCGGGGAAAGTAGTAGGGGACAGCGCAAAGGAAGAAATTGACCAGAACCACTTAACAAGGCCGGAAATCCAAGCGGCTCTGCACAGCGGCAGGGGATATGATACCAGAATGAGCGCAAGCGTTCAGCAGCGGTATTATTATGAGGCAATCTATCTTCCGGGCAACTTCTATCTGCGGGCGGCGCTGCCGACGGCGGAGCTGGATGCCGCGCTGAAACGCCTGTGGATGACGGCGCTGCTCAGCATGCTGCTGGGAATCGCGGTGGTCTGCGCTTTGACGGGATATTTGGTATACCGGGTGACGGAACCGCTTCAAAAGCTTTCGGCGGCTGCAAAACAGATTTCCGGCGGGGACTACTCCTGCCGGGTGGAGGGCAGTTTCCGGGACGAGGTGGGGGAACTTGCCCTCTCTTTCAACCGGATGGCGGAAAGTACGGAGAACGCGGTCGCACAGCTGAAAAGCCAGCAAAAGCAGCTGGAAGGCGTGCTTCAGGGAATGAACGACGGGGTGATCGCCGCCTCGAAGGACGGTATGATTCTGTTCATGAACCAGAGCGCGGGCCGGTTGCTTAAAAACCCCTCCATATCCGCGGGAAGAAAGCTGGAGGGCAGCCTGCTGATTAACCGGATCGCCGAAAGGATGAAAGCGGCCCTTCAGGGCGATTCCTTCGACAAGCAGAATATTGAGACCGAGGACGGAAAGCAGTATGCCGTTTATACGGCGGTGATTCCGGGGCAGAGAGACGCCGCCGCGCTGGCGGTAATTACGGATGAAACCAGAATCCGTAAGCTGGAGCGCCTGAGGAGCGAATTCGTCGCAAATGTCACGCACGAGCTGAAAACTCCGCTGACTTCGATCCGCGGCAGCATCGAGCTTTTAAAAAGTACAAACCGGGATGAAAAAACGCGGCTTTACTTTTATGACGTTCTGGATATTGAAGCGGAACGGCTTCAGCACCTGATCGACGATATGCTCGTTTTATCACAGATTGAAAACGCGAAAGAAGATCCGTCGGCCCGCCCGTGCGTGGTGGCGGACGCGGTGGAAAACTGTATTTCACGTTTAAGGCCGGTCGCGGAGAAATCCGGAATTTCCGTTCAGATGCAGGTGGATCCTTCTCTGATTGTATCCTGTTCCCCAACCAGACTGGAGCAGCTCATAGGCAATTTGATTGAAAACGCCATTAAATATAATCGCCCGGACGGACGGGTCGATATTATTGGCGTGCGGCAGAGAAAAACAGCGGTCATTCGCGTGAAAGACACCGGAATCGGAATTGCGCCGGAACATTTCGGAAGGCTGTTTGAACGTTTTTACCGTGTGGATGCCAGCAGGTCCAGGGAAATCGGCGGTACAGGCCTCGGCCTTTCCATTGTGAAGCACCTGGCCGTTTTGTATGGCGGAGAAGTGGGCGTGGAAAGTCAGGCGGGAAAAGGAAGCATTTTTACCGTCAGGCTTCCTCTTGCGCAGGATGGGTCGGAGAAAGGCGCTTTACAGCCGATAGGAGACTGAAATCTAAAAAAGAGATGGAACAGTGGCCTGCCGCTGTTCCATCTCTTTTTTTATGTATTTTCTTTGATAACGCCGTTGCGGTACGATTGAAGAAGCGCGGAAAGCTCCTGAATCTGAGAATTCAGCTCGACTCCCGTGTCGGTATCCGCGACCGTGACGCGCTGTTTAATAGCTTCCACAACCATCACTTTCGGTGAATCCTCCCCGTACAGAGTACCCGGTTTTAAGGGCTGATGCTCGGCAAGAGCCAGATAGCGGGAATTCGCGATAAAAGTATATCCGCCGATGCCCGTTTGTTTTTGGTAGGATTTCGAAATGCCGCCGTCGATCATAAACAATCGCCCGCCGCCCTTGACAGGGCTTTCGCCCTGCTTCAATTTTACCGGTACATGACCGTTTATAACATGCGAGTCGGCAGGGTCAAGACCAAATTCCCGCAGTATTTTTTCACATGGTTCGCGCTGCTCGATAAAATGATAATACGGATTCATTTTTTCTTCATGGGTTGCCGGGGCCTCAATAAAGTATCTTTCAAAAGTGGACATTTTACTCTTTCCAAACAACGGAGATTTGACTCCACACCACAGGTACCACATCATATCCTGCGCGTTTTCTCGTTCCGGGGTGCCATCCGGGGCAAAATAAGCCTCTCTGACCACGGAGTCAAGATATTCCAGAAGCTCCCTGCCTTTTCTCCTGCGTCCGCCAAGTCCTACCGTGTCAAATTCGCCGTCCTGGGTCATGGGGATGCAACCGTGATAGAGGAGGTTTGAATTCATACGCAAATACATACTGCCGTGTGAATAAAGAAAGCGGATATGCTTTTGAAGGCGCTCGCTGTGACGAAACGAATAGGTGATCGCCTTCATCAGTTCTTTTTCTTCTTTGGTCAATTCCAATGGATTTTTGGGGTCGACCGTAGGGAACGATTTGTCCCGAAGCGGATAAACGGTTCCATCAAGATGAATCATGCCGTTTTCAAAATCGATCTCTTTCAAAAGAAGACGGCTGCTCATTTTATATTCCGGATGCTTTTCAATCAGCTGCCCCTCCAGTTTAAACTGGATGACGGCGATTGCCTTGTGCATTTTGGCTGCAAGAGAAAGATCGACGGGATCGTAGAGATTTTCGTCAAGAATATGCGGGGTAAAATATTCGCACGGGTCGTCTCGGTAAACACGTTCGGCAAAAGCGGAGAGGGGTCTCAGATTAATCCCGTATCCATCCTCCAAAAGGTCAAACGTATTGTAGCTGATTCCCAGCCGGACGACGTTCGCCATCAGCGCTCTGTTGCCGGAAGCAGCTCCCATCCACGAGATATCGTGATTGCCCCACTGAATGTCAATGTCGCGAAAATCTCCGAGCGCGTCCAGAATGGAATCGGGGCGGGGACCGCGGTCGTAAATATCGCCGATGATATGCAGCCTGTCAATCAAAAGCTGCTGAATGAGATTGCATAAAGCGGTAATGAATTCCACACTCATGCCCGTCTGCACAATCGACTTGATGATTTCACTGTAATAATGGGGCTTGTTTTTGCCGCCGTCAGCGTGCAGAAGCTCGTCAATAATATAGGCAAAGTGTTCCGGGAGTTTCTTTCGAACCTTGGAACGCGTATATTTTGACGCCGCCTCTTTGCAGACTTCCACCAGCCGGTAGATTGTGATGCGGCACCAGTCGTCAAATCCTGACTCGCGTCTTGCCGCGCGGGCAAGCTCCGGTTCCGGATAATAAATCAGCTTGGCAAGCGCCGTGCGTTCCTCTTCAGAAATTGACTGCTCAAATAATTCGTCAATTTTTTTTCTGACGACGCCGGAAGCACTTTTTAATTGAAACAGAAACGCCGCGTGTTCACCGTGCAGGTCACTGAAAAAATATTCGGTTCCTTTCGGAAGGCTCATGATTGCTCGAAGGTTGATAATTTCAGAAGCGGCCGCTTCGGCGTCCGGGTATTTTTTGGCAAGCAGCTTTAAATAATGTTCATCAGTCATCTGATTCTCTCCCATTCATTTTTCTCGGCTTCTTTATTCCGTACTGGAAAAGAAACATTACGGGCACTGTTTTGCACTGTGAAAACAAAGGAAAGTATGCTATACTTGAGACAATACAAACCGGGAGGCGCGAATGATTTGGGATACAAAGAAGAATTCGAAGCGATTTATTTAGAGAAAATTAAGAGGGACGGTGCGGCGGAGCTTCTTTCCTGGCTGAATTCCACGGATTTTTTCACGGCACCTGCCAGTACGAAGTTCCACTGCGCCTGTCTGGGCGGCCTTGTGCAGCACAGCGTAAGCGTATACCGCGTGATGATGGAAAAGCATTTCGACCCCGCGGCAGACAACGAAGAAAGCTTCGCGATCTGCGCCCTGCTTCATGACGTATGCAAGGCTCAGTTTTATAAAAAAGGTACCAGAAATGTGAAAAACGAGGAAACCGGGGCATGGGAAAAACGTCCCTATTACTCAATTGAAGACAGCTACCCCTATGGGCACGGGGAAAAATCAGTCTTCTTAGTCGAACGGTTTTTACGGCTGAAAACCTCCGAGGCCATCGCGATTCGCTGGCATATGGGCGGATTTGACGATTCGGCAAAAGGCGGGAGTTTTGCAATCAGTCAGGCCTATGAAAAATATCCGATTGCCGTCAAGCTTCACTTGTCCGATCTTGAGAGTACATATCTGCGGGAGAAGGGTACTTCCGCAATTCACCGCAAATAACTGCTTCGTCCGTATTTTTCAGCCGCCGATTTTTCGGCGGCTTTTTATCTTTTCTATGCTGATTAACAGTACTATTATAACATGAAAAGATAAAAAATGTATTGACAAATCGAAAATATGCTGTATTATTGTACTATACAATTAATACAATAATACAAGGAGAAGAAAGCATGAAAGAAATTGTATTTCAGTCACGGTCGCTTGTACGGCGGTTTGGCGCTTTTACAGCTGTCGACGACATGAACGTTGAATTAAAAAAAGGCGATATCTTTGCACTGGTAGGGCAGAACGGAGCGGGTAAGACAACGCTGCTCAAAATGATCTGCGGACTTACTCCGCCGACCTCCGGCTCGATGGAACTGTTCGGATACTCCGGGACGAAAGATTTGGAACGAGCGCGCAGGCGCATCGGCAGCATTATTGAAACACCCGGATTTTACCCCTATCTTTCGGCATGTCAAAACCTGGAGTATTACAGAATTCAGCGGGGGATCAGCAGGAAAAACAGCGTGGAAGAGGCTTTGCATTTTGTTGGACTGGACACGGTCGGCAATAAAAAATTCAAGAGTTTTTCCCTTGGGATGAAACAGCGTTTAGGTCTTGCGCTCGCAATTTTAAACGACCCTGACTTTCTGGTTTTGGATGAACCGATCAACGGCTTGGATCCGGTGGGAATCCGTGAATTCCGTGAAATTTTGTTGAAGTTGAATCACGAAAAGGAAACGACCATCCTGGTTTCCAGTCATATTTTAGGGGAACTGTCTCAGATCGCGACACGGTACGGGTTTATCAGCAGCGGGCGTTTGGTGGAATGCCTGACTGCAGAAGAGCTTGAAATGAAATGCCGCGTTACTCTGAAACTGGAAGTGAATAATTCCGCAAAAGCGGCGGCTGTTCTAACGGATCGTTTCTCCATGAAGCAAATCGAGGTTCTGGATGAGACCAATCTTCTGCTTTCTGAAGGCCTGGATCAGCCGGAGCTTGTGGTAAAAGCGTTGGTGGAATCCGGAATTTTGGTGTCACAGGCTTATCGTACCGGAGTCAATCTGGAAAATTATTTTATTGATTTGATTGGAGGAAAACAAATTGCTTAAACAGATGCGCGCGGATCTTTACAAAGTGTTTCACCGTCCGTTCTTTTACTTTTTACTGGCCGGCATGGTCGTTCTCGCTTTTTTCGTCAATTTTTCCCTGTCAAAGGTTTCTTCCATGAATTCAGTTTATGATTCATGGATCATTGTTTTGATGTATTTTCTATCCTGGCCTGTCCTTTTGATGCCGATCCTGATCGATCTGGTCAGCGCAGAGGAGTATAAGGAGCACACGCTTAAAAATACCATTTCCTATGGAATGAACCGCGCCAAACTATATTGCTCCCAAATTGCCGTATCAACGATTCTTGGCGTTTTGGTCGGAATCGTCGCCCTTGGCACATACTGTGGAAGCTCCCTGATTTTTTTAAAAAGTGATCCGTCTTTCACCACGGCGTTCACTGCGGATTTTTTCAGCAGGGTAGGCATCAGCTGCATCGGGTACGCGGCTGCGATTCCAATCGCCGCGTTTTTTGCGATGATTCTTCAAAAAAATTCGCTGTTTGTATTTGCCTTTTACGCGGTCATCTTTCTGCCGCAGCTTCTTTTGAAGCTCGTCCACCTTTCCTACCTGAGCAAATATTTGCTGATGCCGCAGTTCAGTATGCTTGCATCGGGTACCAATCAGCAAATGCTGAGTTCTTCCCTGGTTTTTATTATTACAGCAATTTTCTTTATTATTTTGGGCGCGGTGTTTTTCAGGAAAAAAGATATTTGCTGAATCCCGCGATTTGCTCTTGACAGAAGCGGAAAAGTATTGTATAACTGTATTAATGTATTAGTACAATGGTTCATTCGGAGGTGAGAAAATGGCATGGGATTTAAAATCCGACAGACCGATTTATTCCCAACTGGTTGAACAGATTCAATTAATGGTGGTTTCAGGAATCTATGCGGCCGGATGTAAACTACCGTCAGTTCGGGATATGGCTGCCGAAGCTTCGGTAAATCCAAATACGATGCAGAGAGCGCTCTCAAAGTTGGAAAGCGATGGGCTTCTTTATTCGCAGCGCACAAGCGGACGATTTGTAACGGAGGATGTTCAAAAAATTATGCAGACGAAAAATGATCTTGCGGCAGATCTGATCAACGACTTTATACAGAAGATGAATCGTCTTGGGTTCGACAGAGAACAGACCGTAAGCCTGTTGAACCGAATGATTAAGGAGGAAGGGCAGAATGGATAGCATACTCGAGTGTCGCAGCCTGGTAAAATATTTTCCGGGATGCCTTGCGCTCAATTCCGTCAACCTGACGGTTCCGAGGGGTAGAATCGTCGGCCTGCTTGGCCCGAACGGAAGCGGAAAGAGCACATTAATTAAACTTGCCAACGGACTGTTAACCCCAAATGCCGGGCAGATTCTGGTTGGGGGAATGGCCCCCGGTGTTGAGACAAAAAAAATTGTTTCTTATTTGCCGGAGCGCACTTATCTGAATGACTGGATGAGCGTTCAGACCATGATCGATTATTTCGGTGATTTTTATGAAAATTTTAATAAGTCAAAGGCTTTCGATATGCTGCAAAGGCTTCATATTAATCCCGGTGACCGTTTGAAGACAATGTCGAAGGGAACCAAAGAGAAGGTTCAGTTGATTCTTGTGATGAGCCGGGAAGCCCAGCTTTATATTCTCGACGAACCGATCGGCGGCGTCGACCCCGCCGCGCGCGATTATATTCTTGATACAATTATAGGAAATTACAGCGAAAACGCCACGGTCCTTATTTCGACTCACCTGATTACCGACGTGGAGAAGATTTTGGATGATGTCATCTTTATCAATATGGGCAACATTGTTCTGACTTCCACCGTTGACGATATCAGAGAGAAAGAAGGAAAGAGTGTCGATGCACTTTTCAGGGAGGTGTTCAAATGTTAGGCAAACTTCTGAAATATGAATTTAAAGCAACTGCGCGGACATTTCTCCCGATTTATGGATTGATTCTCGTTCTGGCCATTATTAACAAGTTGTTCTGGAATCAGAGTATTGATAATTTTGAAATTCCCCGCATGATCTCAATGTCCGTTTATATTATGCTGATTGTGGCGGCTTTTGTCGTTACACTGATTGTCACGATCCAGCGCTTCAATAAAAATCTTCTCGGCGACGAAGGGTACCTTTCGTTCACTTTACCGGTGAAGGCGCATTACCATATCGACTCAAAAATGATTGTCACATTGATCTGGTCCGCTCTGAGCATTGTCGTTTCCGCTGTCTCCGTCTTTATTATGGTGGTAAACCCGGAGGTGCTGACCCAGTTCAGCCGCATGTGCGCCGGCATTGGGGAGGCCTATCGGCAATACGGTCTGTCCGCGCATCTGATTGCAATCGAAGTGATCATACTGACCATTCTCAGCTTCCTGTCAAGCATCGTCGAGATTTATGCGGCGATCGTCGTAGGGAATCTGGCGGGGCGTCATAAATTACTGGCCGGCGTCGGCGCGTACCTTGGGTTCGGCATTTTTGAGCAGATTATCACATCCTTGCTTTTCAACGGGTTTAATCGTCAGATTGAAGAGTACTTTCAATCGTTCCATTATTCAAACAACCTGTTTCCGGCGGAGCCCGCTGAGGTTGCCCTTTTGGTAATAATTCTGTATACTGCGGCTTTCGGTTTTGCCTTTTATTTCTTTACAAACTGGATGCTGACCAGAAAGCTGAATCTGGAGTAACAAGTGCTGAGTCACTGAAATTAACGTTAATAATTGCGAATGGATGGTCCGGCTTAGGCCGGGCCATTTTTAACGTAGCTTTAAAGGATAAGATCAGAATGATTCGAAGTGCTTTCCGGCATATAAAATCAGAATGTTCCGCATCCCGATAGTTCCGGAATAATCCATAAAAAACCTGCTCATTCGGACAGCGATTTCACCAAGTGAACACTTGTAAAAAAAACAGTGGGATGATATAATAAAACAAACAAATGTTAAAATTTTAACATTGTATGCCGACTACAAATTGAATGAGGGAATCTATGAAATTCGAGTACGATAATGAAGCCAAACAGCTGAAATTCGAGGTCTTGACAAGAGTTGCCCGATACACATATGAAGGTACTCTGGAAGATCACCTGGACGAGATGCCGTACGATATTATTCCGGGACCTCTTCCAACATTCCGCTGCTGTGTTTACCGGGAAAGAGAGATTATCAGGGAACGCATGGTTTCAGCCCGGGGCGGTAATCTGCCGGGCCAGGGGGAACTGAACATTATCGGCATTCTGCCGGCTGCTTGTGAAGGATGCCCGATCAGCAGGTTCCGCGTTACGGACAACTGCCAGCACTGCCTGGCCCAGAAATGCCGCGAAGCCTGCCCCTTCGGCGCAATTTCCATCACCCCGAAAGGAGCGTATATTGATCCTCAAAAATGCAGGGAATGCGGGCGCTGTGCCGCTGCATGCCCCTATAACGCCATCTCGGACACCATGCGCCCCTGCGTTCGTTCCTGCCCGGTCAGCGCGATCGGCAAGGATCAGTATAAAAGGTCCGTCATCGACTACTCCCGTTGCATCAGCTGCGGAGCCTGCATGAAGAACTGCCCCTTCGGCGCCATTACCGACAGGTCCCAGATTGTTCAGATCATCGAGGCAATAAAAAGCGGCGTGAAGGTCGTCGCCTGTTTCGCGCCGGCCGCGGAAGGCCATTTCGGCACGGCAAGCGCGGGTATGCTGAAAAGCGCCCTGAGAAAACTGGGCTTTGCAGACGCGCTGGAGGTTTCCCTTGGCGCCGATGCCGTCGCGGAACATGAAGCCCGGGAATTGAAAGAAGCTTTGGAAGCGGGAAGAAAAATGACCACGTCCTGCTGCCCTGCGTTTGTCGAGCTGATTGAGAAGCATTATCCCAAGCTTAAGGGAGTCGTCTCTCATACCATATCCCCCATGACGGCTACCGCCCGTTATCTGCGGCTTCAGGATCCACAGACGAAAGTTGTATTTGTCGGACCGTGTGTTGCGAAGAAAAATGAAATACAAAAGGTTCCCGATACGGCGGACTATGTTCTCACGTTTGAAGAATTGGCAGCCATGTTTACGGCCCGCGACATCGATGTGGAATCGGAGCAGGAATCGGAGCAGGATGGCAGCCGCGCGGGAAAAGGGTTTGCACAAAGCGGCGGAGTGTCCGGTGCTGTCGGCCAGGTTTTTCAGGAGGAAGAAATCGATTTACCGTTTTCCTGCGTAAAATGCAACGGCATCCAGGAATGCAAAAAAACTCTCTCGGTTCTGAACGCGGGCCGTCTTCCGGAAAATTTCGTGGAGGGAATGGCCTGTGAAGGCGGTTGTATTGCGGGGCCCGCCGGAATTGAGGCGCCGATGAAGATCCGGAAAAACCGGACGGCAATCCTGGCAAAGGCGGACAGCCGATCGATTTCGGAAAATATTAAGGTAAAACATGATTTCTCACAGATTAAAATGGAATAATTGCTGTAAATGTGATATCCTCATATTGAGGTGATTCCGGATGAGTGAGATTGCGATTCATACGCAAAAACTGGGTAAATCCTATGACGGCACCGTTTATGCACTCCATGATCTTTCACTGGAGATTCCAACCGGTGCCGTCTTTGGTTTTCTTGGCCCAAACGGGGCGGGAAAAACTACAACGATAAAACTTCTGTCGGGACTTTTGAAGTCAACGGAAGGGTCCTGTACCGTGCTTGGATTTCAGCCGGAAAAGAAACCGTCGGAGCTGCACCGAGTCTGCGGCGTCGTAACCGAGACCGCCAGAATGTACGGTCGGCTGACCGGCATGGAAAACATGATGTTTTTCGGACAGGCCCTGGGACTGGAACGAAGAGAAAGCAGGCAGCGGGCGGAAATACTATTGAAAAGTCTGGATTTGTGGGATTCGCGCGACAAAAAACTTGCGGATGATTCGACGGGAATGGTTCAGCGCCTGTCGTTGGCCCGAGCCATGATTGCCAAACCAAAGCTGCTTCTTTTGGATGAACCGACAAACGGACTCGACCACGAATCGCTGCTTCATGTTAACTCGATGATACTGGACCTTGCCCGTCGGGAAGGCGTAACGGTTTTTCTTTGCACGCACCAGCTTCGTTATGCGCAGGATCTGTGTGACAGCTTTGGAATTATCAGCCGGGGTCAAATGCTTGCATGCGGCGATCTGGAGTCCCTCAGCCGTGAAGTCGGGCTTTCTCTTCAGGCACGGTTTCGGCTGCGTGAGGGTCAGATACCGGACGAACTGCAACGGGCGGATGATGAAACGTGGGGCAGGGACATTGCCGATGAGGAAGAAATGCCGAAGCTAATAAGCGGTCTGGTTTCTTCCGGTAATGAGATCTTTGAAGCGAAGCTGGTTCGTCCTTCGCTGGAAGACATCTATTCCAGATTTGTGGAGCTGAGGGGGAACGGAAAGTGAAAATTTTGTCTCCCGCCGAAAAAGCGCTGGCCTTCAAAGATTTTGGGGATATCTGGGATAATAAGACGTCGCGGAGCGTTCTTATCGTTGTTCCCCTGGTTATGGTTTTACTGCTGCCGGTCGTTTTTCTGATCTTCTTTCTGAATGTCCCGATGAGCAGAATGAACGGGGTAGAACAAATGCTTCTGCTTCTGCACGCACAGGCATCCGGAATGGATGAACGTCAGGGTATGTTTTATTTGATGACGAACATGATCTGCCCGATGTTTTTTTTAATGATTCCTCTGATGTCGTCCAGTGTGTCCGCGGCGTACAGCTTTGTCGGGGAAAAGGAGCACGGCACTTTGGAAACTCTTCTGCTCACCCCGCTGGGCGTCCGGAAAATACTGAAAGCAAAGGTGCTGGGTTGCGTCCTTCTTTCCGCCGTTGTGACCTCCGTTTCGTTTGTCCTTTTTTCCATTGTCATCGCCGTTGGAGACCTTATGCTTGCCATGCCGTTCTATTTTAACTGGAGCTGGCTTGTCCTTGCTTTTCTGCTTTCTCCGGCGGTTATTATTTTCGGCGTTGTGTTTATGGTTCTGGCATCTGCGAAAAGTAAAAGTTATACGGAATCGGTTCAGACCTCCGCTTATCTTGTCCTTCCCATCGTACTGCTGTTTACAGGGCAGTTTACCGGTTTGTTTCAGGTTGGGGCGGAGCTGCTGCTTTTAATATCCTGCGTCCTGCTTGCGGTGGATTTTTTGATCTGGTTTCTTACGGTCCGCCTGTTTACTCCCGAAAAACTGCTGCGTTAGTTGCCTGAATCAAAATTTCGGATTATAATAAAGGTATCTTTAGGAAATTTGAAAGGGAGTAAAATAAGGTTGGCTGCGGATTTGCACTGTCACACAAAAATGTCCGACGGTTCGGCGGGAATCGACGAAATTGTATTATTGGCTGAAAGAAGCGGAATTCCGGTGATTTCCGTAACGGATCATGACACCTTTTCCGGTTCGGTTCGGGCCGGCGTGATCGGAAAACGTCATGGGGTTACGGTGATTCCGGGGGCGGAGTTATCCTCGACAGATCCTTCCACGGGCCGCAGAGCACATATTCTTTGCTACTTCTGCAAGCGCCCGGAGCGCTTGGAATGCCTGTGCAAGCAGATGAGGGAGGAGCGCGGTCACGCGGCGGCGGCCATGCTGCGCCGAGTCACTGAGATTTATCCCATTTCACAGGAGATGGTGATGCGCCGCGCAAAAGGGAGCACGGCGGTTTATAAGCAGCATATTATGCATGCGCTGATGGATGCCGGTTTTGCGGGTGAAATTTACGGTGAGGTTTACAGTCGTTTGTTCAGCCCGCAAAATGGTCTTGCCTATGTACCGGTTCATTACCCTGAAGTGCACGATGTCATCAAGAGAATTCATGAAGCGGAGGGAATTGCTGTTCTGGCCCATCCCGGCGAATACGACAGTTACGGACTTTTGGAACAGCTTGCCCGGGATCACGAAATTGATGGAGTGGAAGTCTGGCACCCCAAGAACAAGGAGGGCGACGAACAGCTGTTCACAGAAATCGCGAGCAAATACGATTTGATTATGACCGGCGGAACAGATTTTCACGGTATGTACAAAAAAGAAGCACAGCCGCTCGGCACCTGCATGACTCCGGACGACCAGCTTGAAAAGTTGATGAAAATCGGGGCGAGCTTATAAGTTAACCATGTAAGGAGAGAATACGTTGCAATACAGATATAAAACAAGAGGAACCTGTTCCACCGAAATGATGATTGATCTGGACGGAGATACGATCCGTTCCGTTAAAATAACTGGAGGCTGCAGCGGAAACCTGCAGGGAATCTGTGCTTTGGTTCAGGGCCAAAAGGCTGAGGACGTTATTCGACTCCTTCAGGGAATCCGCTGCGGCCTGAAACCGACTTCCTGCCCCGATCAGCTGGCAAAAGCCCTCACACTGGCCAGGGAAAAAAGTCCGGAAACATAAGCTGGGGGCTGCGGATCAATGATCGCAGCCCTTTTTTGTACTTAGCAACCGCAGCCGCCGCAATTGTCGCCGCATCCGCCGCAGCTTCCACCGCCGGCACAGCAGACCCAGATGATGAGCAGGATGATAACCCAGGTGCAACTATTGTTACCGCAGCCAAAGAAACCATTGTTACACATTATTAATTTCCTCCTTTCGGTTTACAGTATATAATATTGCAATCGAACAAATCGTGTTACAAGTTTTCTTGCGATGGACATTTAAAAAATTTAGGCCGGCATGAGGCAGTGGGGGTGAGTAATCATGCTATGTGAGTCCTGCGGGCGAAATCCGTCCGTGATTCGAGTCAAAGCGATTGTCAATGGGGAACCGGTGGAGTACGCGCTCTGTGCGGAATGTGCCCGCGAATTGGGCTATGCCAACCTGTTGTTTGTGTTGGGGTTCGAAAATGACGGTGTTTTAAACGACTTTTTCCCCGGGCGGCCAAATGAAGACGAAGCGCTGAGATGCCGCTGCTGCGGCGCGTCTTTTCAAGATATATTACGCAGCGGAAAAGTCGGCTGTGCGGAATGCTACAGAACCTTCGCCACCCAGCTTGCGCCTTTTATCCGAAGAATTCACGGCAGCGTTTCCCATCGGGGCAAGACGGCGGGAGGGGGAGATTTGCCGCAGGTAGCACCCAAAGCGCAGCTCAGCGTGATGCACCAACGTCTCCGTGAAGCAATTCAAAGCGAGGATTTTGAACAGGCGGCGGTCCTGCGCGACCGGATTCACGAAATGGAGGACGGCGAAAAATGAAAAAATGGTATGAAGCGGCAGCGCAGGACGCCGATGTCTCATCGGGGACTTTTATCAGCCTTGCGCGTAATCTGGAGGGCGTGCCATTTCCGTCGAGAATGAGCATGTCCGACCGCCGTTTTGTCTGGGATAAAGTTCGAGAGACTCTGCTGAAAGCGGAGGATACGGAATACGGACGCTTTACGAAAATTCCTCTTGAGTCTATTCCCAGTGTGCACGCGGTTTCTTTGGCGGAAGCCGGCTTAATCAATGCGGAGACAGTAACGGACCGGGTTGGCTGCGGTTTAATCACAACGCAGGATGAATCTCTTTCCGCCGCTGTCAACGGGGAAGACCATCTGACGATTCTGTCGAAAGCAGCCGGTTTACAGCTTCAGGAAGCCTACTCTAAAGCGGATGGGTTGGACACGTTTCTTGACAGGAGTTTATCCTTTGCATTTGACCGCCAGCTCGGGTACTTAACGCAGAATCCGTTTCACCTTGGAACCGGAATGGTCGCGTCCCTGCGGCTTCATCTTCCTGCTTTGCTGGAATCCGGATCAGTGGGAAGAATCGCCCAAAATCTTGCAAAACTGGGGCTGACCCTTCGCAGCGTTTACGGCTCGGAATCAAATCCCCGCGGGGCATTTTTTCGCCTTTCCAATCAGGTTACAATGGGCCTTTCGGAGCAGGAGGCTCTTACAAATCTTTCCAGCATGGCGAATCAAATCATCTCCCGCGAACGAAAAATGAGGGAAGACCTGATTCATCAGGTTTCCGTACAGGATACGGTACTGAGGAATCTGGGCGTCCTTCAAAACGCAAGACTTTTGTCATTTGACGAATTTCTGGAGCGGGCCAGCGCGGTTCGGTTTGGGATTACATCCGGACTGGTCGGAGGTATTTCCGTCTTCGATATGGATACATTGATTTATAGAGTCCAGCCGGCGACTTTGACTTTTGAAAGCGGCGAGGCAATGACTGAGGAAGAACGTCAAAAGCATCGCGCATGTAAAGTACGCGATGCGCTGAAACAAGGAATGGAGGATTCCTAATGGGGGTTGGGTTTGATGATACTGTAAATCCGGAACTCGCGGCCGCATTATTTTATTTGTTGGGTGAGTCTGTTCCCCACGATCCGAAACTTGAAAAGGAGGCCGGCCGCATCTGGGATTCCACGAATGACAGGCAGCGGCTTCTTTTGAAAATTATTGAGTTATGCGGTGAACCGGTTGAGCCTCGTGAGCTGTATCTGTGTGAAAAAGCATTCAGCTGGCTTGGCGAAAGCTACAGCAGGCAAACCATCCAATACGCGAATCGGTATTTGGAAAGCAAAGGGTGGGATGCTCTCTTCGGAAGAGCGGAGATGGTCGAAGGAATCCAGGTGGATTACGGAGAATCGAGAAGAGCCGGAGTCCTGATTGACCTGGCCAAGGCGTTGGAGGAAACAGGCCGGTTGGAAGAGGCGTATTCAAAATATTTGGATGCGTATGATCTGGCTCCGTACAACGCGATGATCGCCGTAAAGGCTGCCGAGGTGTTGGCAAGCAGCAGAGGACGTAAAGAGGCTTTGAATTTTCTGCTTCAGCAGCGAAACAGCCTTTATTATGAACCGGTTAAATACAAAGACTCTGCGGGCAATGTCCACAGAAACAACATCTTTCAGGAACTGATCGAATCTCAAATTATTAAAATGCAGGGAAAAGGTGCCGAAATATAAAAAAGCAGGCTGCCCGGTCATCGGGCAGCCTGTTTGGCTAAGTTTGTCTCAAGGGCTGTGCGTGTTGAAGTCCGTTGCGATTTCTTTTTCACTGTCAGAGGGGGAATAGACAAAACGATCCAAATGGTTTCCGCTGAAAAAATATTTTGGTGCGGCTGGTCGGTAAGAAAAATCGAACGTATCGATAATCACCAGTTTTACTTTCATCCGTGCGGGAAGAATGCTCTTTATGTACACACTCGCCTGCTGCCCGGAAAAAACATCCTCCTTTGTTTCCGCAAGACCGGCAAGGTTGGGTGACAGCTCAACGAAAATCCCGTAGGGTTCCACAGAACGGACGATTCCGGCGACCGTCTCGCCGGCGGAGAACATTGCCACGTTTTCCTCCCAGGTTCCCAACAATTCCTTGTGGCTCAAGGTGATACGGTTGCTTTCCACGGATTTGATCACGGCACGGATATCCATGCCGACCGTAAAGCGTTCTCTGGGATGGTCGATGCGTGAAACGGAGATGGCATCAATCGGAAGCAGCGCGACGATTCCGCAGCCGATATCGGCAAAGGCACCGAAGTTTTCAAGGTGGGTGATGCGGGCGTCGATGACGTCTCCGGGAATCAGATTCGATATATGTTCCTTCATGCATTTTTCCTGTGCGGCACGGCGTGAGAGAATCGCAGTAATGGCGCCGTCGGTTTTTTTTTCAAAACCCGTCACAAGAAAGCAGACAGGGCGGTTTACCCTGGAAATAATAGCAATATCTCGCGTTGTGCCCTCGCGGATTCCGAGGGCCCCTTCTTCGCGCGGAATCATTCCCTTCATACATCCCAAATCCACCAGCAGATTATGCGAGCTGTCGCAAACCAGCGCGCGTCCTTCCAAAATCTGTCCATCCCGGCAGGCGTCGTTAACCGCGGAAATACTTTGAGTTGCCGCGCGGTTTTCAGGTGTGTCAATCATCCAACCTTCCGGATAGTACTCAAACATTTTCTTCCCTCCTTTGATCTTCGTTTATCTATATGCGATATTTTTATGGGTAATACGTAATGAAAAAATTATTAAAATGTAAAAAGTTATTTCTATGCTTGATTCTGCGCCGGTTCTATTATAAAATAGACAAGATAGTGATTTTCGGAAGGATTTCATAATAATGAAAAAAAAGAACGGAATTTTATGTTTTGGCCTTTGCGCCGCCCTGCTTTTTTTGACCGCATGCTCGGGGGCTTCCGCGGGTTCCAACGGAAGGATCCGGCCCGACGATGGGAAAAAAATCGGGTATCAGATGGAACTCCCTCAAAAGGGAGAAGAAATCGCAGTCCTGACAACCAGCAAGGGAACAGTCAAAATCAGACTGTTTCCGGATGCCGCGCCAAAGGCGGTCGAGAATTTCAAGGGACTGATTCAGAAGGGTTACTATAATAATCTTACCTTTCACAGGGTAATTAATCATTTTATGATTCAAACCGGCGACCCCAAGGGGGACGGCACCGGCGGGGAAAGCATCTGGGGCAAGGAATTTGCCGATGAATTCAACCGAAATTTACTGAACCTGCGCGGAGCTGTTGCCATGGCGAATTCCGGCAAAGACACAAACGGCAGCCAGTTTTTCGTGAATCAGGCGAACGTCTCCGATTTTTCGGGCTGGGATTATTATCAGCAGGCATATCAAGTCTATCAGCAGAATCCGGAAGCCTTTCTTGCAAAGTACAATACCAATTGGATTGATATGAGCAAGGTTACGCAGGAATATAAGGCCGCTTACGAGAAATACGGCGGAAATCCGGCTTTGGACGGTTACTATAATGTTGTCGAACAGGGGTACACCGTGTTTGGGCAAGTCTTCGACGGCATGGACGTGGTGGATCAGATTGCTTCCGTTTCAACGGACGGCAATAACAAACCGGATGAAGCGATCTCCATTCAAAAAGCGCAAATTGTCAAATACGAGGGATAGGAGGTTCCGACATGGATGAAAAGGATAAAAACGAACAGGGTCGCCCATATTCCGAACAGGGACAGCCTCCCACGCCGCCGCCGGGTTATGGCAGGCCTTTCACCGGTGCTGACTGGGGGAATGCCTATCGGGACCCTTATTCCGGGGCTCCGCAAAATTGGCAGCGCAGAAATCCTGTGACCGGGCCGTCGCCGTCCAATGATGAAAAAGCGTTTTCCATTCTGGCCTACATCGGGATTCTCTGGCTTGTGGGATTGCTTGCCGATCGGGAGAACAAAAACGTCATGTTTCATGTCAATCAGGGGATCATCCTCAGCATTTTTGAATTTGCGCTGACTTTTTCCCTGTCGATCATAAAAGCGATCATCCAGTCGGTATTCGGCTTCGCTTTTTCCGGAATCGGGATTTTATCCTGGACGGGTACGGCTTTCAGCGGGCTGTTGTCGTTTACAGCCTGGTGTCTTGTGGTTTCATACATTATCATCGGCGTGGTCCGCGCGGCGCAGGGAAAGAACGAGCCTTTGCCGCTGATCGGCAGCCTTTTTACCGTTGTACATTAATTTTATAAGCTTATCGCCCGTTACAATGATAAAATATGGGCGATATCATTTTTTTATTGATAAATGCGGCTAATATAGTGAAATAATATAGATAGATGATGGAGGGCAATATGGCAGCAAAGTATGTATTTGTAACAGGCGGTGTGGTTTCAGGACTTGGAAAAGGAATCACGGCGGCGTCTTTGGGGCGTCTTCTGAAATCCAGAGGACTCAGGATCACAATGCAGAAATTTGATCCTTATCTAAATGTTGACCCAGGTACGATGAATCCGTTTCAGCACGGAGAAGTTTTTGTCACCGACGACGGAGCAGAAACCGACCTTGATTTGGGCCATTACGAGCGTTTTATCGACGAAAACCTGACTCAGAACAGCAATGTGACGTCCGGACGGGTCTATTGGAGCGTGATTCAGAAGGAGCGCAACGGCGACTACGGCGGGGGTACCGTACAGGTGATTCCTCATATTACGAATGAAATTAAATCCCGCATTTACGCAGGCAAGGAAAATGTGGACGTTGCGATCATCGAAGTCGGGGGAACGGTAGGGGATATTGAAAGCCAGCCGTTTCTGGAGGCGATCCGCCAGTTTGCCACCGAAGTCGGCCGTTCCAACTGTCTGTTTATACATGTGACTCTTGTTCCGTATCTCGCCTGCTCCCATGAGCATAAATCCAAACCGACCCAGCACAGCGTCAAAGAGCTTCTTTCCATTGGGATTCAGCCCGATATTATCGTGCTCAGATCGGAAAAGGAAATCGGCGAAGACATTAAAAAGAAAATCGCCCTGTTTTGCAATGTTGCGGAAAACTGTGTGATTGAAAATCTTGATCTTCCGCTTCTGTATTCCATCCCTCTTGCGCTGCGTGAGGAGCGGCTCGATGATATTGTGTGCAAACACTTTGCCCTGGATACGCCGGGCCCGGACCTGACGGAATGGATTTCCATGGTCAACACGGCCATGTCTTCGACAGAGAGTGTCACCATCGCGCTTGTGGGCAAATATATCGAGCTTCACGACGCTTATCTCAGCGTTGCGGAAGCGCTGACACACGGTGGATTCGGCAATAAAGTGAAGGTAAACATCAAATGGGTTGATTCCGAAACCATCAATGCGGAAAATGTATCGGAGATTCTTGCCGATGTGGACGGCGTTTTGGTTCCGGGCGGATTCGGTCAAAGGGGAATCGAAGGGAAAATCTCCGCGATACATTATGCCCGTGTCAACGGCGTTCCGTTTTTGGGCATTTGCCTTGGTATGCAGCTTGCATTGGTGGAGTACGCCCGCTACGTACTCGGCCTGACGGATGCGAATTCCGCGGAGTTTGATCCGCAGAGCACCAATCACGTCATCGACTTGATGCCGGAGCAGAAGGACGTCGTTCAGCTTGGCGGAACCATGCGTCTGGGCAAATACCCGTGCAAGCTGAAGCAGGGTTCGAAGGCGTATCAACTGTATGGGGAAGCACCGCTGATTTATGAACGCCACCGCCACCGTTTTGAAGTCAATAACGATTACAGGGAGCAGTTTGAAGCGGCCGGTGTTGTATTCTGCGGCAGGTCGCCGGACGACCATATTGTTGAAATGATGGAGGTTCCGGAGCATCCGTGGTTCATGGGCTCCCAGTTCCATCCGGAATTCAGGTCCCGCCCGAACCGCCCGCATCCTTTGTTCCAGGGCCTGATCGGCGCGGCTAAAAAGTACCATCAGGAGAACAATGAGCAGATGACCATTTCAGAATAGCACTTCTCGCCGCCCCTGCCTTCTGGGGGCGGTTTTCCGTATTCCGGGTGAATGACGGATAGGATGAAGCGCGCGATTTTATACAGGAAATAGAACGCTGACAGAAAAAGGGAGGAAAAAATGGAAAAACGAACTGATCCGAAAACCGGCGCAGCGGTATCCCTTTTGGGCTTCGGAACCATGAGGCTTCCAAAGCTGTATGACGGGAAAGAGGACATCGATAACCAACCCGCCGAAGCGATGATTGATGAGGCGTACCGCAGCGGCGTTAACTATTTTGATACGGCTTACCCTTACCACGAGGGAATGTCGGAAACCTTTATTGGCCGCGCTTTAAAAAAGTATCCGCGGGAAAGTTTTTTTCTTGCGGATAAAATGCCGGGATGGCTTTTGAAGCGGTCGGGCGATGGGGAACGCATCTTTCAGGAACAGCTCAAAAAATGCCAGGTCGATTATTTCGATTTTTATCTCTGTCATTCCCTGATGAACCCGGACAATTATATCAGTCAATACGAAAAAATTGATACGATTGAATTCCTGCGCCGTCAGAGGCAGGACGGCGCTATCCGCCGCCTCGGGTTTTCTTTTCACGGTACAACAGAAGATCTGCCGCGCATTCTTGACCGCGGAGATTGGGATTTCGTTCAGATACAGCTGAACTATCTGGACTGGGATATTCAGGACGCGAAGACAAAATACCGTATTCTGGAAGAGCGGGGAATCCCCTGTATCGTGATGGAACCGGTCCGGGGAGGAAACCTCTGCACGCTCTGTGAGGAATCGGTTCGCATTTTGCAGGAGGCGCGGCCGGACAAAAGCATCGCTTCCTGGGCGATTCGTTTTGCGGCCTCCCTGCCGGGCGTTCTGACGGTTTTGAGCGGCATGAGCAGCATGGACCAGGTTCGTGACAATGTTGACACCATGAATCGCTTTGAGCCGCTGAGCGGGGAGGAACGCAATGCGCTGGTGCGGTCATTGGATGAATACCTGAAAAACGGGACAATTCCATGCACCGGGTGCCGGTACTGTATGGATTGCCCGCACGGTGTCGATATCCCGGGGGTTTTCTCCGTTTACAACGAATGTGTGACCTCCATGAGAATACCGATCGCGCTCGGCTCACAGGCGGTCGGCAATCAGGAAGCAAAAGCATTTGTGAAGGCGTATGAGATGCTTCCGGAAGAAAAACGGGCTGAAAACTGCGTCGCCTGCGGCGAATGTATGCAGCACTGCCCGCAATCCATTCGAATTCCGGAGCGCATGGCGGAAATCACCAAGCTGATTTCGGAGCTCAGATCCAAGATATAATTAAAAGGCCGTCCCGTTGAGGGGACGGCTTTTATTCGTTCAAGGCCCGGTCTCAAAGGGACGGTTTTATCGATTGTACAATACCTTCCGCAAGGGCGTCAAGGTCCTCAAGATTGTTTTCATTCATGGAGGAATTGATCGTCAACTGGTCGTCCAGGACCTCCATGTCTTTCATTTCGTTCTCTAAAAATTCTCTCATCAACGTTCCGGATTTACAGGCCCAAGAGCCGTTTTCCACAATGGCGACGGTGCGTTTTTGCACGTTCAGAGCTTTCATGTCCATCAGGAAGTTTTTCATCGGCGGGTAAATTCCCAAATTGTAAGTGACGGAAGCCAAAACGATATGGCTCAGGCGGAACGCTTCTGAAATCAGATAGGAGACGTCTGTTTTTGAAACATCATACATCACCACGTTCGGCATGCCTTTTTCAACTATTTTCGTGGCGAGCGCGCCGACGGCGCTTTCCGTATTGCCGTACATGGAGGAATAGACGATCATGACGCCCTGCTCCTCCGGCTCATAACGGCTCCATTTGTCGTATTTGTCAAGAAAATAGCCAAGATTGGAACGCCACACAGGGCCATGAAGCGGGCAAATGATTTTGATATCAATAGTACCGGCCTTTTTCAGCAGTGCCTGGACAAAGGGGCCGTATTTTCCGACAATATTGGTAAAATAACGGCGGGCTTCGTCGATCCAGTCGCGGTCGAAATTTACTTCGTCGTTAAACATTTTACCGTCCAAGGCTCGAAAGGAACCGAAAGCGTCAGCCGAGAAGAGTGCGCCGTTTGTCGTATCAAATGTTACCATGGCTTCCGGCCAGTGAACCATCGGCGCGGCGACGAAAGCGACCGTGTGTTTTCCAAAGCACCGTGTGTCGCCTTCCTTAACCTCTTCCGTCCTGCCGTCTACCTGGAACCCGAACTGGTGCATGAGCATAACGGCTTTTTCGGTTGTGATAATCTTAGCTTTCGGGTAACGCAGCAGAACCTCTTCAATCGAAGCGCCGTGGTCCGGCTCCATATGATTGATGACAAGATAGTCGAGCGGCCTTCCGTTAAGCACATGCTCTATGTTTTGCAGAAGCTGACGGCAGGCCGACCAGTCTACTGTGTCAAACAAAACCGTCTGCTTGTCAAGCAAAAGGTAGGAATTATAAGAGACGCCGTCCGGAATCGGAAAAATATTTTCAAAAAGAGCCAGTCTGTGGTCGTTTGCGCCGACCCAGTACAGATCGTCCGTAATCTCCCTGACATTATACATAGTAAAATCCTCCCTTGTTTTTTTCTGGACCATTACGCTTCGATGAAATTCGCTTTTTCTTCGCCGCAATCCGGGCAGATCCATTCCTCCGGAAGCTCTTCAAACGTGGTACCCGGGCGAACATCGCTTTCCTCGTCGCCCAAAGCGGGATCGTACTCATAGCCGCAGCCGATGCAGACGTAATGCTTCCATTGCTGCTTTACTTTCTTCACGGTAACTCGTTTCATCTTCTTCATCGGCGGCGCGGGCTGCTTCGGCTGGCCGTTGTCAAGCGCTTGGGTCAGAAGCGGAAGGACCTCCGTGACGTCGCCCACAATGCCGTAATCGCAATTCTTAAAAATAGGAGCATTGGGGTTATTGTTAATGGCGACGATGGTCGCGGCGTTTTTAATGCCCTTCAAATGTTGACCGGCTCCGGAAATTCCGCAGGCGATGTACAGATTTCCGTTAAACTTCTGTCCGGACATGCCGACGTAACGGTTTAAGGGGACGTAGTGCAGTGTTTCCGCAACCGGACGGGATGAACCGACCGATGCTCCGGCCTGAGCGGCAAGCGCGCGGATCAGTTCCATGTTTTTGCGGTCGCCGATTCCTTTTCCGGCACTGACCACGCGCTCGGATTTGGTAATCGGTGTGTCAAGATCGATTCCTACGCTAAAGTCGTAACCGTCCTTCTTCAGTGCGTTCACCAGTTCTCCGACCTGGTCCTGAAGAGTTCCGTCACGGAAGATCATTTTTTTGCGCGCGCCGGTAATCGGCCCGCCGTGATGCGCTTTGGCTGCGGGAACCTCTCTTGCCATGCGGCCGATGATATGAGACGCAATCACAACTTTCTGGATTTCATTGGTTCCTTCGTAAATCGTGCAGATTTTCGCATCGCGGTAGAAACGCTCCACGTCCATTCCCTTAATATAACCGCTGCCGCCGTAAATCTGGAGGGCGTCGTTTACAATCTCCAGCCCGCAGTCGGAGGCGTATTGTTTGGCCATAGCGGCTTCCATCCCATATGGCTCGTGGTTTTGCTTAAGCTCTGCCGCACTGTATACAAGGAAACGGGAAGCGCGCAGCTTTGTCGCCATATCGGCAAGCTTGAACGCGATGTTTTGCTGCTGACAGATCAGTTTTCCGAACTGTTCGCGTTCTTTGGAATATCCCAGCGCACTTTCAAAGGCGCCCTGCGCAATGCCGAGAGCCTGCGCGGCAATGCCGATGCGGCCGCCGTCCAGAGTTGACATGGCAATTTTAAAGCCGTCGCCCTCTTTTCCCAGCAGGTTTTCTTTTGGAACCTTGACGTCGTTGAACATCAGCTCCGCCGTTGCGGAGGAACGGATGCCCATTTTGTCATAGTGGTCGCCAAACTCAAATCCGGCCCATCCTTTTTCCACAATAAAGGCGCTGATTCCGTGTGTGCCGATATCCGGAGTCGTCACGGCGAACACAATGTAAGTGTCGGCTTTCCCGGCGTTTGTGATAAAAATTTTCTCGCCGTTGAGTATGTAGTGATCTCCGTCAAGAACTGCGGTCGTTTCCGTGCCGCCCGCGTCGCTGCCGGCGTTTACTTCGGTCAGGCCAAACGCGCCGAGCTTTTCACCTCTTGCCAGAGGAGCCAGATATTTTTGCTTCTGCTCTTCCGTACCGTAAGCGAAAATGGGCCACGAGCCAAGAGAAACATGAGCGGATAAGACGACACCGACGCCCCCGTCCACACGGGAAAGCTCCTCCACGGCGATTGCGTAGCTGATCATGTCAAGTCCCATACCGTCGTATTTTTTGGGATAGGGGACTCCCAGCCACCCCATTTTGCCCATTTTTCGGACCACTTCATCGGGGAATCGGTTTTCCTGGTCCAGAGTAAACGCCAGAGGTTTGATTTCCGTTTCCGCAAATTCACGGACTTTTGCTCGAAACGCTTCCTGCTCTTGAGTGGTTTTCAATAACATTGGAATTCCTCCTTATATGATGATTTTCAGCAAATTTCTTACAGGCTTTCAAGCTTTGTTCCCGGAAGTTCCATGTTTTAAACTAGATGCAATTAGTCCAGATTAATGCGACACTGAATTCCCTTTGCACGTTGCGCAAAAAAGGGGAGAAGATCAGTCTTCCGACAGGATTTTTGACAGCCGGAAAGCCTTCAACTCGTCGTCCAGCTTTCGCTGAATCTGTTGAAGATGCTGATGCACCATGCAGGGCTTGCCGTATTTTTGGCGCCACGCGCAGGGGTAGCCCGGCTGGGTGCAGGCGCTGACCGACTTATCGGTTTCCATAATTTCCATTAAATCGTAAAGGCTTACCGTTTGAAGGTCTTTGATTAACCGGCAGCCGCCGTCTTTTCCGCGGGTGATGAGAACAAGCCCGGCGCGTTCCATCTTTTTGAGTATTTTATAAACAAACTGCTGCGGTAGCAATTCCTTTTTGCAAATATCCGCGGTCGTAACATGCTCTCCGCCCGACAGGGCCCGCAGAATCCGCAGGGCATAGTCCGTTTCCCGTGTAATCAGCACTTAACTTCCTCCCATTATTCGGTGACATTCATACTATATCATTCTGGATAGATGTTGTCAAGTTTTATATGATAATTATTCCTAAAATTTTGTAAAAAAAGAGGATGGCCGCCTTGCCATCCTCTAAGAAAATAGGAAATGTAACGGTTACAGGGTCCCGAAGATCCGGTCTCCCGCGTCTCCAAGGCCCGGAACGATATAACCGTGTTCATTCAGATGGTCGTCAACCGCGGCGCAGTAAAGCTGAATGTCCGGGTGCGCCTCGGTCACCGCTTTAATTCCCTCCGGCGCAGCAATGATGCACATGAATTTGATGCTCTTCGGGTTGCTTCGCTTAATAATGGTGATCGCATCGACGGAGGAGCCTCCGGTTGCAAGCATTGGGTCTAAAACGATCACATCGCGCTGCTCAATGTCGCAGGGGAGTTTACTGTAATATTCGACGGGCTTCAGAGTTTTGGGGTCGCGGTACAGTCCGATGTGGCCGACCTTTGCCGCGGGTACCATTTGCAGCACGCCGTCCACCATGCCGAGGCCGGCGCGCAGAATCGGGACGAATGCCAGCTTTCTGCCTGAAATAATCTTTGTCTTGGCCAGGGCAACCGGAGTTTCCACCGTTGTTTCCTCCAACGGAAGGTCTCGGGTAGCTTCATAGCACAGAAGCATGGCAATTTCACTTACGAGCTGACGAAAGTCCTTGGAGCCCGTAGTTTTATCTCTGAGATAGGTCAGTTTATGCTGAATCAGCGGATGGTCCATAATAAATACTTGTTTTTCCATTTTTACATCCTCCAATCAATTTCTATTAAAGCTCGCCCTGTTCAATTTTGGTGATTTCATCAACGCGCCGCTGATGGCGGCCGCCGTCGAACGGGGCGTTTAAGAACAGCTTTGCGAATTCAACCGCCTGCTCCTCACTGATGACTCTGCCGCCCAGACACAGAATGTTGGCATTGTTATGGTGCCTTGTAATTTCGGCGCAGTAAGCGTTCGCGCAGACTGCCGCGCGGATTCCTTTTACCTTATTGGCCGCCATACTCATGCCGATTCCGGTTCCGCAGCAAAGAATACCGAGCTCGGCACCGCCGTCCGCGACAAAATGGGCGACCTGCGCGGCGATCGGAGCGTAATCAACCGAATTTTCGTCGAATGTTCCGAAATCCTTATATGCCGTCTTTTCGGCGTCAAGATAGTGCTTAATGGCTTCTTTCAGCGCGTACCCGCCGTGGTCGGCTCCCAATGCAATCATGTTTCATTTCCTCCAAGCTGTTTTTTTAAGGAACGCTCGGCCTGAGCTGGGCGAAGATAGAACGGCATTAATTCGGCGGGGGAGACCGTGCGGTTTTCCCGCACTGCGGCTTCGGCAGCCTCTGCAACTCCCCAGGCCCGCTGATAAATCAGCGGTTCCGGCGGCAGTAAAGCGCCAAGTTTTTGAAAAGACTCGGATTTCGCACAAAGTTTGGCTCCGTCTCCCGCAAGATAAATCGGGCCGCTCAGCTTTTCACATTCCGCCGCCAGTTCTTTCGCGGCGATAGCCCGGTCCGGCGTCAGCCTTTCCAGCAACCCTTTTCCCGCCCTGAAAAGGGCGTTGTAAACCTGCCCGCACCGGGCGTCCATGACGGCGCAGACAACGCAGTCCAGGTGGCTCAGATTGTGCGCAATCGCTTCCAAGGTGGAAACACCCGCACAGGATGTTCCAAAAGGCATAGCAAGCCCTTTGATGCTCGCGATGCCGATCCGGATGCCGGTAAAGGAACCAGGACCGGACGAAACCGCAAACAGGTCGAGTTCGGACGGATTGACTTTGACGCATTGCAGAACGCTTTCAATCATCGGCATCAGGGTTTCGCTGTGCGTCAATCCTGTATTCAGAAAATATTCCCCGAGTATTTTTCCGTCTTCCGTAATAGCGGCGGAGGCGGTTACCGCGGAGGAATCAATCGCCAGTATTTTCATCAGTTCTCTCCTCAATGGAAATCATCCGTTCGCCGTCCGTTTCCCCGCGGCGAAGATGAATCCGGACGGCTTCCGGGGGAAGCGCGTTTTCAATGTTTTCGCTCCATTCCACAACCAGAACCGCTCCGGAATCCAGGTCGTCGAAAAATCCGGTGGAAGCCAGATCGTCCCAGCTTGTGACGCGGTACATATCAAAATGGTATAAGGTCACGCGGCCTTTGTATTCGTGAACCAGGGCGAATGTCGGGCTGGAAACGCCTTCCGGGATTCCCAGGCCACGCGCAATCCCGCGGGTCAGGGCGGTTTTGCCCATTCCCATTCCTCCGAAAAGGGCGAGAACTTCTCCGCCCTTTAAGCCGGAAGCGATCTGTTCGCCGAGGCGTTCGGTCTCCTCAGGAGATGAAGTCTTGTATTCCCGCATCAAATCACCTTCCGTGAACGCCGGCCTTTTAAAACAAACCGGATATTTTTCCGTTTTCATCCACATCGATCCGTTCCGCCGCAGGGTGAGAGGGCAGCCCGGGCATCGTCAGGATATTCCCCGCGTATGCCACGACAAACCCGGCCCCGCTGCTCAGCTTGGCGTCCCGGATGGTAATGGTGAAGCCGGAGGGCCTGCCCAGAAGCTTTGGATCGTCCGAGAGGGAATACTGCGTCTTTGCAATGCAGACGGGCAGTTGGTTGCCCCCGAGCGATTCAATTTCTCCCAGAGAGCGAAGCGCCTGCTGCGTATAGGTTACCCCGTCCGCGCCGTAAATCTCCATCGCGACCGTTTCTATTTTGTCTGTAATGGGAGCGTCGTCCTCATAAAGAAGATGAACATCGGAGCTCCGTTCCACGGCGTCGCAGACCTTTTTGGCGAGCTCCACGCCGCCTTCTCCGCCTTTCGCAAAAACTTCTGAAAGGGCAAAGTCCGCGCCGTTTTCATGACAGTACCGTTCAATCAGGGAAAGCTCGTCCTCTGAATCGCTTTCAAACCGGTTAATCGCGACGACAACCGGGACGCCGTATTTTTTCAGGCCTGCGATATGAGCGCCCAGATTTTCCATCCCGGCTTTCAGCGCGGGTATGTTTTCTTTCGCGGTTTCCGCTTTTGGTACGCCGCCGTTGTATTTCAGGGCGCGCGCAGTCGCGACAAGAACGGCTGCGTCCGGTTTCAGACCGGAAAGACGGCAGTTAATGTCCATGAATTTTTCAGCACCTAAATCGGAACCGAAGCCAGCTTCCGTTACGCAGTAGTCGCCCAGTTTCAATGCGTAACGCGTAGCGCGAACCGTGTTGCAGCCATGCGCGATATTCGCGAACGGGCCGCCGTGAACCAGCGCCGGGGTTCCTTCCAGCGTCTGGACCAGATTCGGGTTAATCGCATCCTTTAAAAGGGCCGCCATAGCGCCCTCAGCTTTCAGACTGCGCGCATACACAGGTTCGCCGCTTCTCGTATAGGCAACCAGAATATTGCCAAGTCTTTTCTTCAGGTCGCTCAGGTTTTTGGCAAGGCAAAAAATCGCCATGACTTCTGTGGCGACGGTAATGCAGAAGCCGTCTTCACGGGGAACGCCGTTCGCTTTGCCGCCAAGGCCGCAGACAATCTGGCGAAGCTGGCGGTCATTCATATCCACGCAGCGCTGAAGCAGAATTCTTCGCGGGTCTATTTGCAGGGAGTTTCCCTGTTGAATGTGATTGTCCAGCATGGCGCAGAGAAGATTGTTGGCGGAGGTGATCGCGTGAAAATCGCCGGTAAAATGCAGGTTGATGTCCTCCATCGGAATTACCTGAGAATAGCCGCCTCCCGTAGCGCCTCCCTTAATTCCGAAAACAGGTCCAAGCGAAGGCTCCCGCAGCGCGATAACAACTTTTTTGCCGATTTTTGCAAGAGCGTCGCCAAGGCCGATCGCCGTGGTGGTTTTTCCTTCTCCGGCAGGCGTGGGGTTTATCGCGGTGACCAGAATCAGTTTTCCGTCTTTTTTGTCTGAAATCCTGCGGTAAAGTGAATCGTTCAGCTTGGCCTTGAATCTTCCGTAAGGTTCCAGTTCTTCATCCTGGATCTCAAGTTCCGCCGCGATCTGTCCGATCCGCTTCGGTTTTACCTGTTGTGCGATTTCGATGTCCGTGAGCATTCGCATTCTCCTAACAACGTATATATTGATTAAAATTATAACACAATTCGAGCGGATAGGAAATACTGCGCGCTTAATATTCCGAACGTCTTGCAAGTTTGTGTGCGGTGTCATATAATAATCTATCGTAGGACCCGAGCATTTTATGAGGTGAAACGATGCGCGCATTAAAATCGATTGCGAATTATATAAAACGAACGGACAAGCTTTACTGGCTTCTCATGATTCTGATTTCTTCCTACAGCCTTTTGTTGATGAAAACCGTTCCCAGTCCGGAAGGGAGAACAATGGGCTATTTCACGACGATGCTTGTGGCGGTGGTCGGCGGATTTGTCGGAGCGTTTCTTTTTTCATTCATTGATTACAGGGAAATAACAAATTTTTGGTATGTAGTTGCCGGATTTTGTTTGTTCCTGATTATCTATACGCAGCTTTTTGGGTCGGCTGTTGTCAACAGCGGAGGCGTTAACGCCAAGGCGTGGATTTATTTGCCCGGCCATCTGACGTTTCAGCCGAGTGAACTGGTGAAAATAGGGTTTATCCTGACATTCTCAAAACATCTTTCAGCGTTGGAAGAGCGGGGCCTTTTAAAGTCTCCCGTCCATGTCGTTTTACTTGCTTTACACGCGATGGTTCCCGTCGTTCTGGTGCATTTTCAGGGGGACGACGGTACGGCTGTGATCTTTTTCTGCATGTTCCTTGCCATGTCGTTCGGGGCGGGAATCCAGCTGAGGTATTTTGCGGCGTTGATTGTATCTGTCGGCGTGGCCCTTCCGCTTGCGTGGAAATATGTTCTAAAAGATTATCAAAAGGAGCGCCTTCTGGTTACTTATCGCCTTGATTCCGACCCCAACGCGGCATTACAATATGCTTATCAGCAAATTCAGGGGAGGCTTTCCATCGGGAGCGGCGGACTGTGGGGACGCGGTTTGTTTCAAAGTCCCCGGGTCAATCATTCGATCGTGCCGGTTCAGCAGAGCGACTTTGTTTTTTCCGTAGCCGGCGAACAGCTTGGCTTTATCGGCTGTACTGCGATCATGCTGCTGCTTCTGCTCTACCTCCTGCATACGCTTCGTGTTGCCCACAAGTCAACGGATCTGCTCGGCAGCTGCATTTGCATGGGCTTTTTCGGCATGATCGCGGCGCAGGCTGTTTTTAATCTTGGAATGTGCCTCGACCTTTTGCCGGTCATGGGTGTGACGCTTCCGTTTTTCAGCTATGGCGGGTCTTCGGCCATTTGCCTTTACTTTGGTTTTGGCTTGGTTTTAAATGTTTATATGCATCGCGTCAACACGGATAAGGTCGTCTTGAAACGAAGAATTTGACCCTGTATAACAATAAAATGAGCTGCTTTCCGGAATTTAAATCCGAAAAGCAGTTCTTTTTTATTTCTTCTTTTTTTTCTTTGCGAGGGTGGCTTCCCGATCAATGGCCAGCGTTCCCTGCGCATCGTCAACGATCAATACGTCACCCGCAGAAGCTCCTTGCGGCAGCTCCGAAATTTCAATGGCATAATACTTCTGGTTTTCATCCTCACAGATTGCATAGATTCCTTCCATGCGGCTGATTGTGATTGATTTCATAAAAGCCACTCTCCCTGATTGTGATAGATTCTTTTTATTTCTCAGTCTTTACGGAAATCTTTTTACCATCCGTAAGAAAGATGATGGTTCCGTTGACGTCCGTTCGGTAAGTTTGTATTCCGGATCGGTACAACCGTTCCAGAACATCGTTCTTTGGTAGCTTGTTGCGGTCATACCCAACCGATATTGCAGCATAGGACGGATGAACCGCCTGTAAAAATTCAGGAGTGGTTGATGTACTGCTGCCATGATGGCCCACTTTTAAAACGTTTGCGGACAGAGCTTCTCCAGTGTTCAAAAGGCTTTCTTCCTCTTCCTTTTCCATGTCTCCCGTAAGCAGGAACCGCATGTTCTGATAGCGCAGCAACAGTACTATGGAGGAGTTGTTGGTACTCTCACCGGGGGTAACAGGTCCCAACACACGGATGTCCATTTCGCCCAAAGAAAATTCGTCTCCAGCGTTCAGATTTTCTTGAGCCATCCCTTTCTGCCTTAGTGCATCCATTGTGTCACGGTAGGCCGAATCCTGTGGAATTAAATCCGGTTTGACTTTGGAACCAAAAAAATGCTGGACGGGAAAACTCTCCAAAATATATTTTAATCCTCCGATGTGATCTTCATCCGGATGTGTATTAACAACATATTCCAAACATGAAGTTCCTCTTTGTTTTAAATACCGGACAATATCTTTTCCACGTTCCGGCGTGCCGCCGTCCACCAGCATGCTTTTTCCTCCGCATTCAATCAAAATACTGTCCGCCTTTCCAACGTCCAGAACATGGACGGATGCGGGCCAGCCGTCGGCGCAGGCGGAAAAATCGCTGAGGCCGAAAAAAGAGAGGACTTCGGGCCACAGGGAAGAGGCGCCGAAAGGAACAGCCGACGCGGCAAGAATCCCCAGAATCAGACAAGCAGCGGCGGCGTAGCGGATACGGTTGAGAAAAAAGGAAGAAATTTTCATCTCAAGTTCCTGCTTTTGGCTCCGAGTCGGGCTTTTGCATGTTCATTTCAAGAAATTGCTGGTAGGTGATCAGCACCTGACGCGGCTTGGAGCCATCCCGTGGCCCGACAATGCCCATCTGTTCCATTTCGTCGATCAGTCTTCCCGCCCGTGCGTAGCCGAGCCTCAGGCGGCGCTGGAGCAGAGAAGTGGAGGCCTGACCGGCTTCCACGATGCATTTGATGGCGTCCGGCATCATCGGGTCGCCGCTTTCCTCCGAGCCGGAGGAAGAGGAGTCGCCTTTTTCCGCGGCGGCGTTCCGCTCAATTTCCTCGGCGATGGTTTCGTTATAGTCCGCTTCCTGGGACTTCTTGACGAATCCGACGATGGATTCGATTTCACTGTCGCTGACAAAGCATCCCTGAATGCGGATCGGCTTCTGCGAACCGACGGGGGAAAACAGCATGTCGCCCCGCCCCAGAAGCTTTTCGGCGCCGCCCATGTCCAGAATCGTTCTGGAGTCCACCTGGGAAGATACGGCGAAAGCGATCCGGCTTGGGATATTCGCCTTAATAATTCCCGTGATGACGTCGACCGACGGCCGCTGCGTGGCAATGACCAGATGCATCCCCGCCGCGCGGGCCATTTGAGCAAGACGGCAGATTGAATCCTCAACCTCATTCGGAGCGGCCATCATCAGGTCTGCAAGCTCGTCGATAATGATGACAATTTGAGGCATATGCTCCATCGGCTGACCTTCGTCGTCCTGATAGTTGCACTGTGCGGCCAGCGAGTTATAGGCGGGCAGGTCGCGCACGTTCCGCGCCGCAAAGATCTTGTACCGTTTCAGCATTTCGTTGACCGCCCAGCTCAGCGCGCCCGCCGCTTTTCTCGGATCGGTCACGACGGGAACCAGCAGGTGGGGAATGCCGTTGTAGATTCCCAGCTCCACAACCTTTGGGTCGATCATTAAAAATCGGACGTCCTCCGGAGAGGATTTATAAAGCAGGCTGATAATCATGGAGTTGATACAGACCGATTTACCGGAGCCGGTGGCGCCGGCAATCAGAAGATGGGGCATTTTAGCAAGATCCGAAACGGCAACTCCGCCCGCGATGTCGCGCCCCAGAGCGACGGTCAAATGACTTTTTGCAACGGTGAAACTGTTGCTTTCAATCAGCTCCCGCATCCGGACAACCGTGTTTTTCTTGTTTGGAACCTCGATTCCGACCGCTGCTTTGCCCGGAATCGGCGCTTCGATTCGAAGCCCCGCGGTGGCAAGGTTCATGGAGAGGTCGTCGGAAAGATTGGTGATCTTGCTGATTTTTACCCCGCTTGCGGGCTGCAGCTCATAGCGTGTGACCGCAGGGCCGCGACTGTACCCGACAAAAGAGGTCTGAACCCCGAAGCTTTTCAGCGTGTCGACCAACTGCCGACCGTTGGTTTGGATTTCACTGATTGCTTCCTGCTCGCTCAATTCGCGCGTTGTCTCCAGCATCGAAATGGGCGGAGTATGATATTCCCCGTCCTGCGGCGGATCGGCTGGGGGAGGGGTTGCTTTGACGGAGAATTTTTCCTGAGTGCTTTTTTCCAAAGCAGGAGCGGAATCCGGCTTGGCCGGAGGTTCCGCCTCTTTCCCATCGGAGGTAGTTTTGCACGGTTCTTCCGGCTTTTGCTCCGGTTCCGGCTGCGCGGAGGGAACTCCGATTGAGAAAACCTTTTCCAGTTGTTCCAGCTTATCATTTTTCTTGACCGGCTTTTTATTTGCCGAACGGACAGGGTGAAGCGGTAGCCCGTCGTCGTCGAGCGCGATGTCGATGTTCAGATTTTCGCGGTTGCGTTCAATCCTTTTTTCGCGCACCGTATCAAGGCTGTTTTTAACCATTCCGGCCGGTTTGGCAACGGTACGGAATAATTGAATCAGGCTTGTCCCGGTCAAGACCATAATGGCGACAAAGAGCAGCAGTAAAATGACAATTTTAGACCCAAGCGGCCCGAGGGCGGCGACAATCGGGATTCCAAGAAGGCCGCTGAAAAAACCGGAACCCGCGCGATCCGTTCCTTCTGTGTAGAGAGTTACAAGGCTTGTCCAGAATGAGTGGAGGGTTACGTTTTTGCTGACGGAAAAAATATAAGCCGAAGCACAGAAGAGGGCGATGATTACGATCATCAGAATCAGTTTTCCGCCGGTATGGGTTCCCTGCCGTTCCAGAGCGGTTACGATGGATATGTACAAGAGCAGAACAGGCCAAAGAATCGCCCAGCTGCCAAACAGGCCGAGAAGCACGTTGTGAAACCAGTGCCAGATGTGGTCACCGCTGATCAGAACGAGACAAAACATCAAAATGGAGCAGGCAAACAGAACAACGGCATAGATCTGGCTTTTTTGTTTGTTTGCCTGTGCGCTTCGCATGGCCGCGGAGGCCGCGTCTTTCGCGGAAACCGTTTTTTTGACCGCCGGCTTTGCGGCGTGTTTTTTTCTGCTTTTTTGATTTGCCAAACGGCACACCTTCTATCCGTTAAAGTTCAGTATGGCCCCGCTTACAAGGTTGATTCCCGTGCGGTGCTCCACAAATCCAACCACTGTGACAACGATGCCCAGCACAAGCGTGTAAATCGCAAAAACCGCAAGATGACCGGAATTCACCATCCATCGCAGGAGCAGAATCGCAAGAAATCCGACCAGCGCGGCGGATGCGATACCTGCCAGAATCACCCCGGCCGGTACGGAAGGGGGTGCGGAAAGGGCATCCTTCATTTCCAGAGCGGCCGCAGCCAGAATGGAGGGAATTCCAAGAACAAAGGAGTAATCCAGAGCTGTTTTCCGGCTGATTCCGCGGATCAGTCCGGCGGAAAGCGTGGAACCGGAGCGGGATAAACCCGGAAACAGGGCGGCCGCGCACTGCATGAGTCCGACTGACAGCGCGTCGCCCGCGTTATATTCCTTTCTGCCGGAGTAAGGTCTTGAACCGGGTCTCTTTTCCTTATTATGTATTTTCGCGTCCCGCCGGGAGAAAAAAATACCGGCCGAGAGCAGAAGCCCTGTCGCAATCAAAGAAAAACCCTCCACCAGAATGTCCCCGTCGGTCGCCCATTGATCCGCGAAATCCTTCAGTCTTCGGCCGGAACCGGGAACAGGCAGAAAAAGCAGGAACAAAGGAACAAGGCTGAGAAAAAGCATCAGAAGCATCCGCCGGTCCGGACTCATTCGTTTCGCAGTAAGGTTTTTCGTGACAAGATCGCGAATCATAGAAAAAAACTCCAGCAAAAGCCGCCAAACCAGTTTGTAATAAACGGCAAGCACCGCAGCCAGAGTACCCAGATGAAGCATTACGTCAAAGAAGAGACTCGGCTGCTGTATTCCCAGAAAATGCTGGCTCAGCGACAGATGGCCGCTGCTGGACACGGGCAGGAATTCCGTCGCACCCTGAATGATTCCCTCAAGAACCGCTTGAAGAACCGTCATGCAAGTTCCTCCGTTATGTAAGGACGGCACGGGGCCGCCCCGAATTATTTGGACTGTTTCCCTCTGGATGCTTTTTGCGGTTCCGATGTTTTCCTTTTTTCCTTTTTCTTTCTTTCGTCAATCATTCCGTAAAGACAATCGACCGCGTCGGAAAGGCTGCCGAGAGAATCGATCAGGCCCTCCCGGACCGCGTCCATCCCTTCCAGGACGGAGCCGATGTCGAGAACAAGTTCCTGCGTGTTCATGGAAAGCTCCGTCAGGCGGTCGGCGGAAATTTTGGAATGCCCGGTCACAAATTTTGTGATTCTATTCTGCATTCTTTCAAAATAGTCCAGAGTTTGAGGAACACCGAGCGTCAGGCCGTTCATTCGCACAGGGTGCAGCGTCATCGTCGCGCTGGGGACGATAAACGAATGTTTGGCCGCGACGGCAAGCGGAACCCCGATGGAATGCCCGCCGCCCAGAACGATCGATACAGTCGGCTTCTTCATGCCCGCAATCAGCTCCGCAAGAGCCAGCCCGGCTTCGACGTCGCCGCCAACGGTGTTAAGCATAATCAGCAGACCGTCGATTTCCCGGTCTTCGTCGATCGCAACCAGCTGAGGAATCACATGTTCGTATTTCGTTGTCTTGTTTTGAGAAGGCAGAACGGTGTGGCCTTCAATCTGGCCGATGATGGTCATGCATTGAATCAGGTGTTTTCCATCTCCGGTAATGATGGAACCCGAATCCACAATGTGGTCCATTGACCGACTTGTTCGTTCATCCTTGTTTTCTTCTTCGCTCATTAATAGGCACCTCCCACAAGGCTTAGTTTGCCTTTGGAAGGGCATAACATACACGCGGGAGGGCAGCCCGCCCGCTAATTCATTGTTATTATAACATTTGTTCCCATATTCATCAACAAATTAAAAATCAAACAGAAAAATAATTCCGTTCGGAATGTTAATTGATTGACAATAATTGAATTTTAATTCATAATAGTTTTGTCTATTCAATTTTGCAACTTTTACCGTATGGATTATTCAAGATTAGGAGAGGATTCCAATATGGGTTTGACACTGGCACAGAAAATTATAAAAAATCATCTTGTCAGCGGCACTATGACGATTGGCAGCGAAATCGGCCTCAAAATAGACCAGACGTTAACGCAGGATGCCACGGGTACGATGGCATATATCGAATTTGAGGCAATGGGTGTTCCAAGGGTTCGCACGGAACGCTCGGTTGCGTATGTCGATCACAATACGCTGCAAACCGGATTTGAAAATGCGGACGATCACCGGTTCATTCAGTCGGTCGCAAAAAAACACGGAATTTATTATTCAAGGCCGGGCAACGGCATTTGCCACCAGGTTCATCTGGAACGCTTCGGTATCCCGGGGAAAACCCTGATCGGTTCCGACAGCCACACTCCCACAGGCGGAGGCATCGGCATGCTGGCAATCGGGGCGGGGGGGCTGGACGTCGCCGTCGCGATGGGCGGTGGCCCATACTACATTACGATGCCGAAAATTCTGAGGGTTGTTCTGACCGGGGCGCTTTCCCCCTGGGTCAGCGCGAAAGATGTGATTCTGGAGGTGCTCCGCCGCTTGTCGGTCAAAGGCGGAGTGGGCAAAATTCTGGAATATGCCGGGAATGGAGTAAAAACGCTGACGGTCCCGGAACGGGCCACCATTACGAATATGGGCGCGGAGCTTGGGGCTACGACTTCAGTTTTTCCTTCGGATGAAGTAACGCTGGAATTCTTGAAGGCACAGGGGAGGGAACAGGATTGGACGGAGCTGCGCCCGGATGCGGACGCCGTCTATGACGAAACTATTGAAATCGATCTTTCTTCCATCGAACCCTTGGCGGCTTGCCCGCATAGTCCGGACGCCGTCAAACCGGTTCGGGAAATCGGACCGATTGAGGTTGATCAGGTCTGCATCGGCTCCTGCACGAATTCTTCCCTGCGCGACATGATGCGAGTGGCTTCAATTTTGAAGGGCAAAACGATCAGCCCCAACGTCAGCCTGTCGATTGCACCGGGTTCGCGGCAGGTGTACGGCATGCTCGCCGAAAACGGCGCGCTTGCCGACCTGATCGACGCGGGGGCAAGAATCCTGGAATGTGCCTGCGGCCCCTGCATCGGAATGGGGCAGTCCCCGAAATCGGCCGGAATTTCACTGCGGACGTTTAACCGGAATTTCCTCGGGCGTTCCGGTACAGCCGACGCCCAAATCTACCTTGTCGGACCGGAAACCGCGGCTGCCTCCGCGCTTTCGGGTGTGCTGACAGACCCCAGAACCCTGGGAGAGGAGCCTACAATCAACCTTCCGGACTGTTTTGAGATCAACGACAATATGATTATCCCGCCTGCTTCCGAGGAGAAAGCGAAGGATCTTCCGATTCTCCGCGGGCCTAACATCAAAGAACTCCCGGTTGCCGGTCCCCTTTCGGAAACCATCAAAGCCAAAACCCTTTTAAAGGTTGGGGACAACATAACGACCGACCATATTATGCCTGCCGGCTCTAAAATTCTTCCGTACCGGTCGAATATTCCTTATCTTTCGCAGTTTTGCTTTGCCGTATGCGACAAAGCCTTTGCGCAGCGCTGCAGGGAAAACGGGAGCGGCATCATTGTCGGAGGCTCGAACTACGGGCAGGGGTCGTCCAGGGAACACGCTGCTCTGGTTCCGCTGTACCTCGGCGTCAAGGCCGTGATTGTTAAGAGCTTCGCAAGAATTCACTGTGCAAACCTTGTAAACGCCGGAATTCTTCCCTTGATTTTTGAAAATGAAAAGGATTATGATACAGTCGATCAGATGGATGAACTGGAACTGAACGATGTGTGCGGCGCGGTTCAAGACGGGCGAACAATCACCGTCCGAAACAGGACGAATGGGACTTCCTTTCAGGCGAAGCCTGTGTTGAGCGAGCGCCAGCGCAGAATTGTTCTGGCGGGCGGTTTGCTGAACGACACACGGGAACAAAACGGAAGGGCGTAAGAGAGTTGGACACGTCGGTGAAAAAACTGTCGGCAAACACAATCAAATGGATTGCAATTACCGCGATGCTGATTGATCACGTTGCGTGGGGCTTTGTACCGACCTATTCCGCGGCAGGGCAGCTGATGCATATCATCGGCAGAATCACGGCGCCGACCATGTGCTTTTTTCTGGCGGAAGGCTATGCGCATACGCACAACTTTCAGAAATATGCTTTCAGGCTCGGCCTGTTCGCGCTGATTTCCCATATTCCTTTCGTTCTGTTCGAAACGGGGAAGCCGTTGAGTTTTTTCCCTTTCAGCGTAATCTACACCCTGTTTCTGAGCCTTCTGGCAATTCGCGCCAGTGATAAAATAGAAAATCCGTTTTTCCGGACGCTGGCGGTTTTCGCTCTTTGCGTTCTCTCGCTCCCGGGGGACTGGATGTTCTTTGATATTCTTTTCACCCTTGCCTTCTGGCAAAATCGCGGGAATTTCCGCCTTCAGATGCAATCGTTTTCCATCATGGCAATTATAATGGTCCTGCTCAGTACGTTTTCCTCAGTTACGATGGGGCGTCCGCTTTACAGCCAACTGTTTCAGGCGGGTGTTTTCCTGTGCCTGCCGATTCTATCGCGTTACAGCGGAGAACGCGGCGGCGGACGTTACTCCAAATGGACGTTTTATATTTTTTATCCCGCGCATTTGCTGGTGCTTGGGCTGATTAAGCTTTTTATTTAGAATTGGAGGATGCTGCCATGGCAGAAAAAATAAAGATGCGAACCCCACTTGTCGAAATGGACGGGGACGAAATGACCAGAGTGATCTGGAAGCAGATCAAGGACATTTTGCTGATGCCCTATATTGACCTGAAAACAGAGTATTATGATCTTGGACTAAAACACCGCGACGAGACAGAGGATCGTGTGACCGTTGAAGCGGCGCAGGCGATCGAAAAATTCGGCGTCGGTGTTAAATGCGCCACCATTACCCCGAACGCGGACCGGGTGAAAGAGTATGATTTGAACCAAATGTGGAAATCTCCGAATGGGACGATCCGTGCGATTCTGGACGGCACGGTTTTTCGCACTCCGATTCTGGTCAAGGGAATCACGCCGCTGGTTCCGGCCTGGAAAAAGCCGATCACAGTGGCCCGCCACGCTTACGGCGACGTATACAGGAATGTGGAAATGGCTGCCGCTGCGGGCTCAAAGGCGGAATTGGTAGTTACGGATGCCGCCGGAAACGAAAAACGAATGACGATCCATGAATTTCAGTCATCCGGCATTGTTCAGGGAGTCCACAATCTTGATGAGAGTATTTCCAATTTTGCTCACTCCTGTTTCCAGTATGCTCTTGGTGTAAAAAAAGATATTTGGTTTTCCACAAAAGACACGATTTCCAAAACATACGATCACAGGTTTAAAGATGTTTTTCAGAATATTTTTCAAAAAGATTATGAGGAAAAGTTCAAAAAGGCTGGAATCACTTACTTTTATACGCTGATCGACGATGCTGTTGCGCGCGTGATCCGCTCAGAGGGCGGGTTCATCTGGGCTTGCAAAAACTATGACGGTGATGTCATGAGCGACCTGGTTGCAACGGCGTTCGGAAGTCTGGCCATGATGACCAGCGTATTGGTTTCGCCAAAGGGAGTCTATGAATATGAAGCGGCCCACGGTACGGTTCAGCGCCATTATTACCGGCACTTAAAGGGAGAAAAAACTTCTACCAATCCGCTTGCCACTTTGTTTGCCTGGACGGGCGCGCTGAAAAAGCGCGGTGAACTCGACGGGATACCGAAACTGTCTCAATTTGCCGAAAAGCTGGAGCTTGCTTCAATTCGGACGGTGGAAAGCGGAACAATGACGGGAGATTTATCGGGAATATCAACGTTACAAATGAAAAAAACGGTGGATACGGAAACCTTTTTGGGTGCCGTTCGCAGAACTATGGATCAGCTTTAATCAGTTTCATGTTTCACTTGAATTGGAGGAATGCGTCATGTCAAGACGTGAAAAGGTTTCTATGTCGGTAATCAGGCGCCTGCCGCGTTATTACCGCTTTTTGATTCATTTAAAAGAGAAAGGCGTCACGAGGATTTCTTCGACGGAGCTTTCGGCTAAGCTGGGTCTTACCGCTTCTCAAATTCGTCAGGACCTGAATTGTTTTGGCGGCTTTGGCCAGCAGGGCTACGGATATATCGTCAGTCAGCTCTGTGACGAAATCGGCAATATACTCGGCCTTTCCGGTAAATACCCCACCATCCTGTTCGGCGCCGGGAACCTTGGCCGGGCAATCAGCACCCATATGTCGTTTGAGTCGGAGGGATTCCGCCTGATTGGAGTTTTCGACAATTCGCCGGAACGAATTGGGACGGAGCTTGCAAACCTGAAAGTGAGGGATGTAGCGGGTCTGGAGGAATTCTGTAAAAAGGAAAAGCCGGTCATGGCGATTTTCTGTGTGCCCAGAACCGCGGCCAGTCAACTTGCTGAACAGCTTTATAATCTCGGAATTCGCAATTTCTGGAATTTCAGCCATTATGATCTTTCCATGCAGTACCCCGACGCTATTGTTGAAAATGTTCATCTGAATGATAGCCTTATGACTTTATGCTACCGGATTTCCGATCAGTCTGCCAAATAAACGGCAGAAAGGCAGCCGCATATTTTTTGAGCTTTATCGGATCATAAGAAACAGGTGAAACAGAAGGAGGTAATTCTATGGGTTGGATTCCGCTCGCAATTCTTTTGGCAATACTGCTGATACTGGTTGTCTGGTGTGTTTCGGCTTACAACAGGCTGATCTCATTTTCTGTCCGTGTTGACAACAGCTGGTCTCAGGTGGACGTACAACTGAAAAAAAGATTTGATCTGATTCCAAATCTGGTTGAAACGGTAAAGGGTTACGCAGCGCATGAAAAGTCTACCCTGTCGGAAGTGACGAAATGGCGCGGCGCGGCGATGAATGCAAAAACGCCGGAGGAAGCGATGGAGAATAACGCCAAGCTTTCAAGGGCAATCGTCAATCTTTTCGCGACCGCGGAACAGTATCCGGATCTGAAAGCAAATCAGAATTTCCTGAATCTGCAGGATCAGCTTCGCGAAATAGAAAGCAAAATTGCCGTTTCCCGCCAGTTTTATAATGATACGGCTATGAAATACAACGAATACGTCATGCGTTTTCCGTCAAATCTGATTGCGTCGGTGTTTCATTTCAACCAGAAAAAATACTTTGAAATCGAGGAAGCGGACCGGGCTGTCCCGCAGGTGAAATTTTGAAATCAATAATGAATCATAGGGAAGCCGGAAAAATTATCCCCAAATTACAACTGCGAGCCTTTTTCCTATTAACGGCGGTCTTGTTCTGCTTTCTTCCTTTGACCGCCTGCTCGGATGATTATGATAAAAACTCAAGGCAAGTGTTGCAGAAGCTGAACGTTTCCGCGGCTTTGATGGAAAACGGAGACATGACGGTCTCTGAAACATGGAAAATCAATTTAAAAGACCGCAACAAACCCTATCGGAACATCTATAAGTCCTTTTCTTTAAAAGCAGGCGAGTCCGCAGAAATTACAGATTTAACCGTTTATGACGAGGACCGGGGGATTCCTTATTCCTTTGCGGGCGATGTTGACCCGGAAAGTGTTTCCGGCGATGAAATGCAGGACCAATGTTACCTTTATCAAACCGGAAATCAGGTTGAAATCGGCTGGTTTATGCCTTCGATTGAAAAAGGCGTCCGGACGTTTACCTTTACTTACAGAATTAAAAATCTTGTCACTGTTTATCAGGACACGGCGGTTTTATATAACTATTTTCTTCCGAGCAATTTCAGCCTTCCCGTCACTGTGATGGACGGCACGATCCGCTTTCCGTCCGGTGGCAACAAAAAGGATGTACGCGCGTGGCTGCATACGGATGTGAAAAGCAATCTGTCGATTGACTCCAACGATCAAATCAGTTTTACGGCCTCTTCTATTCCGGCGGGTCATTCGGTTGAAGTCCGCCTTTGCATGCCGCCGCAGTTGTTTCCGTCTTCTAAAAATGTCGTTTCCCAGGCGGTTTTGCCGGGGATTGAACAGGAAGAACAAAAATGGGCTGACGAATACGAGCGGAAGCTTCGAATGGAATTCCTGCTTGGCGTTCTTGATGCCGCCGGCGCGGTTCTCCTTTTGGGAATTACTCTGTTTTTCTTTTTCCGGCTCCGCAAAAAGAACAAGAGGTATGCGGTTGAGGTACCGGAATATACGAGAGAGATCCCGCAGGGAAACAGCCCGGGAGGGATTGCCAACCTTTATTATTTCTATTCCGGACTTCATGAAAAAGAAAAAAACAGGATGCTCAGCGCCACGCTTCTGAGCATGGCCAGAAAAGGATTCGTACAATTTGAAAGTACCGGAGACCGATTAACCGTTATTCTGACCGGTGATACAAAGGGAGAAGAGCTGACGGAAAGTGAGAAAGTTTTTCTTGAACTGATTACCACCGTCGGAGAGACATCGGGAAATCGATTTACCATGAGAGAATTTCAAAAATATGCGGAGTCTCATGGGGAATATGTCGGTCGTAAGCTGGAGGACTTTTCCGTTGCCACAAAAAGAGAGCTTTCTCAGCGGGGATATTACGAGGCACGGCCTGTTTTCTTCTCCGCATCCAAATGGGTCGGCGTGTTGTTGATTCTGTTTGCGTTTGTACTCTTTGCGGGAACGGATATTCTGGGAGTTTTGCTGATTTATCTTCCTGTCTCCATGTTATTGTCCGGCATATTGTTGATGGTCGGCGGCTCGGTGAAAATGAAATTGAGCCAAAAAGGCGAATACGAATACGGCGTTTGGCATGGACTGAAAAAATACATGGTCGAATTTTCACGCATGAAAGAGTATGGTGTTCCCCAGCTTGAACTCTGGGAGGAATATCTGGTCTATGCGACCATGATGGGGGTTTCCGGCGAAGTATGCAAACAGCTCAAAATGGCGTACCCTCAGCTTAGGGATGAAACGTATGTTAACGGCAATTTTGCCGGCAGCTATTTATACTTCATGTTCGGGCCGAGAATTTATTGGGGTGGGCTTGCTCCGTCGCGGGGTGCTTTTGACTTTGGGGCTGCGCTGGGCAGTACATTCCGGCAAGTCGGTTCGGCAGCAACCAGATTATCCAATTCGTCCATGAACGGCGGAGGAAAATTTGGCGGCGGTTTTGGAGGTGGCGGCTTCGGCGGGGGAGGATTCTCCGGCGGAGGCGGAGGCTTTGGCGGAGGCGGAGGCGGAGGCGTCCGCTGACGACAAACAAAGCACTTGGCGGTACATCAGCCAGGTGCTTTGTTTTTTAGAACGATATTGTTTTGAAGAAATATTATCTACTGAAGCAATTCAAGTGCATGATCAAGGTTATGGACCGGGATTATCGAACAACTCGTTCATCCATTTTTCTATTTCATCTTCATCGTGAAAAGCTGGCAGGCGGTCCATTCGGTAAAGAGACAGGTTTTCAACGTGTTTGATGGTTTCACCGGGTTTTACCTGATACATGGGGCTTAAAGAGGAAAGTTCCGCAAAATCTTCGGTCAGGCGGATTTCGCAGGTGCTTCCCGAATCGGGATAGGCTGCCTGAGGAGTTGCCACAAACCTTTTAACAAGAACAACGCCATTAACGGCATATGCGATCCAGCCCGGCAGATTGTTGGTTCCAATTCTGAGCGGGGCTTGATTTCCAGATTCATGCCGGATGGCTAGGAACCGGTTCCCGCAGGAAATACGTTGATCTTTCAGATTGGTACCTGGCCACAGGCTGATTGTCCTGTTAGGCCTGCCCTGTTGTGCCTGTAAATTCTGCGGAATGACGGCTACTCCGCCACCGGCTACCATTGTTGAAGGAAAGAGGGCGAAGACCATGGTTTCCCGGGAACAATTTTTAGCCGTGTGGACAATCATAATATCAGTGGCTTTTTCCCCCATAATAATTTCAAAAGAAAGCTGAATTTCTTCCGGCTTCAGCTTTGGCGGGGTAAAGGTAATGCCTTCGGACTGGGTGCTGTAAACAACCGGAGCATTGTCCGGAAAGTCGATCTGTGGTGTTTGGCATATTTGCAGACGATGTCCCCCGTAAAGCTGGTAAACCGAATTTTTAGCCGGCATGGTGTTTTTTTCGTCAAATAATGTGTATTTATGATCAAGGTCGGTATAAAAGATATTTTGCTCATCAATAAAGCCAAATCGTAAAATTCTTGGCCCCGTCTCTATTGATACGACGCAGTCGAGGATTTCGTTGGTAATCCTGATGCAGCGTCCGAAGTCTTCATATTCCAGTTCTTGTATTTCCATGAGAAGGGACACCCTTTCTAGCATTAAAGCGTGATCACTTTTTCGGTACGGTCTATGCCGCAGGGAGCGATTTTTGGAAGGCACAGAGCATACAGATCGGTCGCTTTGCTCTCCAAATCCGCAATTTCCTTTCCTCTGTCGTCCAGACCGGCAAGGTCGGATGAGCGGGAAATAATCGGCAGTTTGGAAATGGATCCGGCCTTTTGCAGAATTTCCGGTCCTCGCTTTCCAAGTCCCAAAATCCGGATATAGGGTGGAAGGCCGGAAGAATGAAAGGCTTTCAATCCTAAAAATGCGGAGAGAACAATCCTCCGGATCCGCGCAAGCGGATACCGTTTGGTCTTTGTAAGAAAATACAGCTCTTCCAGCCCGGTCGCCTGGGCGGCCGCATTGAAGATTCTGTTTTCCAAGCCTTCGCTGATGTCGGGCAGAGCTGCAAAATCCTCTCTCGTCATCATCCGAAGCTGCGCGAGAACCGCCCGTTCCGCAAGGAAAAGATCTGCGGGAGCTTTTTCGGCTTTCATCTCTTTACTCAAAACCGAGTAGGCGGCGGAAGGCATTAGGGGGGAGCAGTCCCGCCCGCACCGTAGCAGTCTCCGAATCTGACCGGAGGAAGCAAAAGAGCCTGACTCACGGTCTGCGTCGTGTGCCGAACCGAAACGGCTGACGGTAACCGGCGTGATGCCGGAGCCGATCCTTTCAGCGGCTTTCATATATTCGATGCCGAGAATATTGTTGGGGTCGCGGAGCAAAGCGGCTGTTTCCGAACCGAACAACTGTTCCACCGCGTTTTGCCTTGCCGCCGCGAAGGTGGATCCGTTTTGAAGTGTTTTTCGCATTTCCTCCCGCAGCAATGGGGAAGAAAGCGCTTTCGCCGCGGCTTTCAGCCGGTCGACATTTCCGCATTCACTGCCGAACCCGATCAGGTCGGCACCGATGGCGTCAAGAAGCGCGACGCCGCCGAAAGCAAACCGCTCGGCGCCCGCAACTGACCAGGGCAGGGGAAGCTCCGCGACCAGATCCGCTCCGCAGAGCAGCGCCTGCCGGACCCTGGCCCGCTTTGAGAGAATTGCCGCGTCGCCGCGCTGCACAAAATTGCCGCTCATGACGGCGACGATGTGCGTCGCGCCATATGCTCTTAACCGCTTCATTAAATATTCGTGCCCATAGTGAAAAGGATTGTATTCACAGATAATACCCGCTGTTAACATTTTATAAGATAACCTTGAAATTATACCTTTCCTGTATTATGATATACTATATTACACGATTCTAAAAGCTCTTACAATAGTTCTGCTCATGAATGCGTGAAATCTTGGAGGTAAATAATGAAGGTATTGGTCATCAACGCAGGCAGTTCTTCCCTGAAATATCAGCTGATTGATATGGAGACGGAGAAAATGCTTGCAAAAGGTCTCTGTGACAGAATCGGAGTGGACGGTGCATTCCAGCACAAAACATCCGATGGCCGCAGTAAGAAAACCAAAACAGAAATTAAAGATCATGAGGCGGCGTTTCAGCTTGTTACAGAAGCTCTTGTCGACAAAGAAGTCGGTGTTATTTCCAGCCTGAATGAAATTTCTGCAATCGGCCACCGTGTGGTTCAGGGCGGCGCGATTTTTGATAAATCCGTTCTGGTAACAGATGAAGTCATCCGCCAGATTCAAAATCTGATTCCCTTGGCTCCGCTTCACAATGGTCCTGAAGTAAACGCTATTCTTGCCTGCCAGAAAGTGTTTGGTAAGGACAAGCCTCAGTGCGTTGTTTTCGATACTTCGTTCCATGCAACCATGCCCCAAAAAGCTTATATGTATGCAGTTCCATATGAGTATTATGAAAAGTATAATGTTCGCCGTTACGGTTTTCACGGTACGTCGCATCGGTATGTAAGCAGTCATTGCGCACATCTGATGCATCAGCCTCTTGAAGACATTAAAATGATTACCTGCCATATCGGCAACGGCTCTTCCATCGCAGCCATCCAAAACGGCAAAGTGATCGATACCAGCATGGGTCTGACTCCGCTGGACGGTTTTATGATGGGGACTCGTTCCGGTTCTCTTGACCCTTCCATTGTGACCTTTATTATGGAAAAGGAAGGTCTTACTCCGAAGCAGATGGACGAGGTTCTGAACCGCAAATCCGGCATGTATGGCATCTGCGGCTACAGCGATGACCGCGATGTAACGAAAGCGGAAATCGGCGGTGATCCGAAAGCAATTCTTGCTCATGAAATGCTGAACTATCAGATCTCCAAACAAATTGGAGCTTATGCGGCGGCTTTGAACGGCGTGGACTGCATCGTCTTTACCGCGGGTCTTGGTGAAAATCAGCCTCCCATGCGCTATTCCATCTGCAAAAACCTGAAATATCTGGGGGTTAAGATTGATCCGATCAAGAACGATGAGTTTGTTCTCGGCAAGGAAGGCAAAATCTCCGCTTTTGATTCCACCGTTTCCGTTTACGTCATCAACACAAATGAGGAGCTCGTCATTGCCCGCGACACAAAGAATATTGTTAGCAGGCTCGAATATGCGTCGGCTCCGGATAAGACCAACGTTGACCCGGAAGACGTCTGACTTGTAAACTTCTCAAAAACAGCCTTGATAGGAGCAGCGCTGAGATGCTCCTTCTTCATGGTGGAATATTTTCCATTTTATAGAAAAGAGGCTTCCCGGAATGGGAAGCCTCTTTCATGCGGTTTTGCTGGCTTTTTGCCGTTTGATGATTTTCATACGCGAGAAATCTTCACGATCCTTTTCCTCCAACGCCTCAGTGATGGTTTTCACCGTCTGCTCAAAGCGGGGAATCATGATATTTTTCAGCGCGTTTGCGCGCTTCTGCGTTTTCTTTACCGCGTTAGCCAGCCTGTAGACGCTGTTTTCGACTTCAGCTAACTCGGCGGTCAGTTTTTTCACTTCATCGAATTTCAGATAGGCCCGGTCGAGCAGGATATTTGTGGACATTAAGCCGAACGGAACCTGAGCCTTTTCCGCTTGAAGGGATACCATAGGGATTTCAACGCCCATTACGCTGCGGTAAGCGACGTTCAGCCCGTTTTCCACAGGAACGGTCTGGGAAAGCTCCTTGACAATGCCGAGCGTGATGTTGGCTCGCTGGAGAGCGGCATATGCTTCTTCGTAAGCTTTGTCGATCTTACCCTGAAGCTGATTCGCCCTGTCGATCAGCGCCATCATTTCGCGGATTAAAATGTTGCGCTTCCGGTCCAGCAGTTCAAATCCGGAGCGGGAGAGCTCCAGTGTTTTTTTGGTAGACAGAAGATTCCCTTTGGTGGGTACGATCTGCTCACTCATTTTCGCCGCCTCCGTTGCCGCTATCTTCTTTGGAGTCCTCACCGATCTTGTTTACATGATCCCAGATAGCCTGAGACACCCTGTCCTTGGCGTTGTCGGCCGACAGACGTTTCTTCGCGGGCTCGTAATACTGATCCAGCATCTGGTCGTCAACGCGGTCCAGCGCTCCGCGGGGAAGGGTTGCGAGCAGTTCCCAGCCAAGGTCAAGACTCTGCTCGATGGAGCGGTTTTCGGAAGGCCCCTGATTTACAAAATGTGATTCAAACAATTTGCCGAATTCCAGATATTTCTTGTCTTCGGGAGACAGCTCTTCTTCACCGATAACGGAAGCAAGCGAACGGACATCCATCACTTTTGCGTAGGATGCGAAAAGCTGGTTGGAAAGCGCCGAATGGTCCTCACGCGTATATCCTTTTCCGATACCATCCTTCATCAAACGCGAAAGGGAGGGGAGAACGGCAACCGGAGGATAGATACCCTGTCCGTCCAGAGAACGGTCCAGAACAATCTGTCCTTCCGTAATATATCCCGTCAAGTCCGGAACCGGGTGCGTTACATCGTCATTCGGCATGGTCAGAATCGGGAGCTGCGTAACGGAACCGGTTTTGCCCTTTACCATGCCTGCGCGTTCGTAGAGGGACGCAAGGTCGGAATAAAGATACCCCGGGTATCCCTTTCTTCCGGGGATTTCGCCCTTGGAGGAGCTGAATTCACGCAGAGCTTCCGCGTAAGCGGTCATATCCGTCATAATGACGAGGATATGCATGCCCAGCTCAAAGGCCAGATATTCCGCGACGGTCAGCGCGCAGCGCGGAGTCAGAATTCTTTCGATGATCGGATCGTTGGCAAGGTTTTGAAACATGACGACCCGCTGCAGAATACCGGATTCACTGAACGACCGGCGGAAATAGTCCGCGACGTCGTTTTTCACGCCCATTGCTGCAAAAACGATTGCGAATTCGCCGTTTTCGTCGCTGATTCTTGACTGGCGGGCAATCTGGACGGCGAGTTCATTGTGCTTCATACCGGAACCGGAAAAAATCGGAAGCTTCTGCCCGCGGATCAGCGTCATGAGCGTGTCTATCGTGGAAATGCCGGTATTGATATAGTTTTTCGGATAGATTCTTGAGACCGGGTTGATCGGAGTTCCGTTAACGTTGGCTCTTTTTACGGGGAAGATATTCCCCAAGCCGTCAATTGGCCGTCCGGAACCGTCGAAAATGCGTCCCAGGAGTTCGGGAGAGAGCGGCATTTCCATTGGGCGGCCGGTCAGTCTGGTTCGCGTGTTGGTCAGGGAAATTCCGCGGGTTCCCTCAAAAACCTGAATGACGGCACGGTTTCCTTCCATTTGCACAATTCGGCCCTGTCGAATGCTGCCGTCATCCAGACGGATGCCCACAACCTCTTCGAAAAATGCGTTCTGAACGTCGTCAAGAACGATCAGGGGGCCGTTAATATCTTTTACGCCGATATAATCAAGAATCATGTGAAACCGCCTTCCAATCAATCATTTTAACAGTACGGTGCCAGCGGGGAAATATGCCCGTTAAGCAGAAACGATCTTGGAGAGAGTACTGTCAATCTCTTTGATATAGTCTTCAAACATTTCCGGTTTGTTGTTCGGAATATCATATTTCATCTTGACCAGCTTGTCAAAAAGACCGGTTTGCAAAATGCCGGAAATCGGTATGCTGGCGGAAATTAAATGTTTTGCCTTTTGATAAAGATAAAGAATTACCTTCATCATCTGCTTTTGCTTTTCAAGAGGAACATAGGTATCCTCCGCATGAAAAGCGTTCTGCTGCAAAAAGCCGACGCGAATGACCCGGGCGATTTCAATAATCAGTTTCTGGTCGTCAGGAAGAACATCCGAACCGATCAGCTTTACAATTTCCATCAGTTTGTTTTCCTGTTGGAGAAGATTGTTGATCCTCTTGCGGTATTGGATGAAATCATTCCCGAGATGTTCCGTATACCAAGGGTCAAGGTCGGAAAAATATTCGCTGTAGCTTTGCATCCAGTTTATCGCGGGGTAGTGGCGCGCATAGGCAAGAGCCTTATCCAGCGCCCAAAAACAGCGGGTAAAACGCTTGGTATTCTGGGTAACGGGCTCGGAGAAATCGGAGCCCTGCGGAGATACAGCCCCGATAATGGTTACCGACCCTTCCGAGTCGTTCAAATTTTTTACCATGCCTGCGCGTTCATAAAACTCGGCAAGACGGCTGGGCAAATAAGCGGGGAAACCTTCTTCTGCGGGCATTTCCTCCAAACGGCCGGAAATTTCACGCAGAGCTTCCGCCCAGCGGGAGGTGGAATCCGCCATCAGCGCGACGTGGTAACCCATATCGCGGTAATACTCGCCAAGGGTAATGCCGGTATAGATGGATGCTTCGCGGGCCGCCACCGGCATGTTGCTTGTATTGGCGATCAACACGGTTCGGTCCGTCATCGGACGGCCGGATTTTGGGTCGGTCAAGTCCGAAAATTCCTCCAGAACCTGACTCATTTCATTGCCGCGTTCGCCGCATCCGACATAAATAATAATATCCGCGTCACACCATTTGGCAAGCTGATGCTGCGTCATGGTTTTACCGGTGCCGAAGCCGCCCGGGATCGCCGCCGTACCGCCTTTGGAAACCGGGAACAGCGTGTCGATGACGCGCTGACCGGTGATTAAAGGAATGTTGGGCGGAAGATGTCCGGAAACCGGACGCGGGGTCCGGATTGACCACTTCTGGCATAGGGAAAGTTCATGAATTTTACCAAGCTCATCCTTTAATTCCACAACTGTATCGTTCACATGGTATTTTCCGTTTGATTTGACGGATGCAACCGTACCGGAAAGTCCCGGCGGCACCATACACTTGTGGCGGATGATCGGTGTTTCCGGCAATTCGGCATAGACTTCGCCGCCCTTTAAAAGGTCCCCTTCTTTTACGGTAACCGTAACATCCCATTCGCGGCTCTCGTCGAGCGCAGCAATATTGCTGCCGCGGGCGATGAACGAACCGGATTCTTTGGCGATTTCCTTTAAGGGGCGCTCGATCCCGTCAAAAATATTATCTAGGATCCCGGGCCCAAGGGTGACGTTCATCGGGCTTCCTGTACCGTAAACCGGCTCTCCGGGGCGCAGGCCGGTTGTTTCCTCATAGACCTGGATTGTGGTCAAATGGTCGGAAACACCGATCACTTCGCCGACCAGACGCTCATTTCCAACATACACCATTTCCATCATGGAAAAACTGCGGGAGTCCCTGACGGTTACTACAGGCCCGTTGATTCCGTATATCGTATCCTGATTATCCATAAATTCATCTCCGATAACACTAATCCGTTACAAAACTGCTGAAATACCGCAATGCATTCATGACGGACGGATTTTTTAGCAATTGTTCAGACAACGGCCATACCAGACTGTTCTTCGAACCATTCGCGCTGATTTTCCAGAAGGGTGTCGAGAGTTCCATCCGCCGACAGTCCCATGTTGTCGTTTCGGGCCCTGATTCCGCCGATCCTTATGCTTTCAAGAACTTGAAAGGAACAGGCGCTGCTAAAAGAACTCCGAATCAAATCCTCGTATTTTTCATCACCGGATTTTAAGAAAACCACTGTTCCCTCATTCTGCAGTACTTTGGAAAATTGTTCGGCAGATTTTTTCAGAAAATCTGCGTAACGCTCTGTTTTCGTGAATTCAACCAGTTTATCCGCGGAGCGCTGGAAAATGTCGTCTGTGATTTTCTGCCGCTTTTCCAGCAGCTCGCGCTTCAAAGCCATTTCCCGAACGGCCATTTCCTTGACGATTCCCATCCGCATCTGACTCATTTCTTTCTGAATCATGCGGTAACATTCCGTCAGGACTTCCATTTCCGCTTCACCGAGTTCTTTTTCCTTAAAAGCGGTGATTTCATCTTCGATCTTTTTTCGTTGCTCCTCGGCGTAGTGGTTTATGGCAGAGTAAAATTTATCTTTCTTCTCATCTGTGTTAGCCATTATTGAGCCCCCGTTCGACTAAAATTCAACTAAATCTTAACGCCGATCGCTTCTCGTACATAACGGGTAATGGAATCCTTGGTGCGCCCGTTACCATGACGGTCGGGAATTTCCACAATCAGCGGCCGCCTTTGGTTCAGCTTCAGATTGTAAACCATATCGGAACAGAGGGAGAGCAGGGCCTCGGTAATTAGAACCACAGCGATATCTTCTTCGTCCATCGCTTTCTGAAGAGCCTGCTTAACTTCGTCCGCCTCGTGGACAACAACGCCTTCGATTCCAGCCAGGCGCATTCCAACCTGTGTATCCACATTGTCGCTGATTACATAAAAACGCATAAGCCCGCCTCCATTTCCTAAGCTGGTCAGACCTTGTTCAGAATCAAAATGGACATTAATAGTCCGTAGATCGCAATTCCTTCGCCAAGGGCCACAAAGATCATGGATTTGCCGAGAGCCTTCGGATCTTCGCTGATCGCACCGATTGCGGCAGGAGCCGTCGCGCCGACGGCGATACCTGCGCCGATTGCGGCAAAGCCGGTGGACAAAGCGGCGGCAATCATTCCAAGGCCGCTGGATGAACCGGAAGAGGCGGGAGCCGCCTGAGAGGTGGTGGTGGAGGCGGTGGGCTGTGTGGAAGTAGCCGCGTGGGCAACCGCCGGAACGGAAACGGTTATGGCGCAAACGGCAACAAAGGCGATCATTTGTACCATCATGGCATTGCGCTTGCTCCGTCCGTGCTTTATCGCATGAATGGCAAGGAAAGTAGACAGAATCAGAAAAATGATCGGCAGGCAAAATAATGCAATAGACATAAAATTTCCTCCTGATACAAATATTATATTGCTGGAATCGGTTAGGATTCCTGACGCACAATAACTGGGGTGAAAGGTCGTCCGTCGCCGTCAAAAAAGCGGCTGAACATTTCGTAGAATTCGAGCCTGAGCGCCTGAATACCGACAAGAAGGCCTTCAAGTGCCATAACAAAGAGATTGCCGATAATAACGATCAGAGCGAAGCCTAAGCCGGATGTCATTTCAGCAAGAGTAAACACAACCATCATCATACCGGCGTGTACCAGTACAAAGGCTCCGACACGGATAAAACTGACGGTATTGGAGAGGTAGTTTAACATATAATCGAATACTTCAAAGAGATTCTGAATGGTAAATTCCGTGATGTTTTCCGGCTTCCAGTCGGGCCGGCCTTCCATCATTCCGCCAAGAACCTCCTGCAGCATCATGCTGAGCATCGGAAGAACGATCAGACAAATTACATACAGAGTACTGAAAACATGTATTTGCATGACGAGCTGACCGACAATTCCAAAGATAACGGCACAGTAAAAAATCAGACCGGCCACTCCATTTGGCCCGAACAGGCCGCTTGCGTAACGTTTCCGCCTCAGCGACGAATAAATGTTGATTAGAATTGCGATCACAACCAGCAAAATTCCAAGGCCGATCGTTGTGTATATGATCGCATTGGTATCGGAAGGTTCCAGAACTGAAATTGGCTTTTCCGGTAATCCGAACACAGATTGGTAAATAGGGTCGAACGCATTTTCAAATCCGAATGCGGTACCAAACAAAAAGCCAAAAAAGGCAGAGGATATTCCGCAGGGAACCAATGCTTTTCCAAGAGGCATTTTGCGTTTCTTCCACAAATACCATCCAACCAGAGAGACACAAAGCCCTTGACCAAAATCCGCGAACATAATGCCAAAAAACAGCACGTAAGTCATCGCAACCAGAAAAGTGGGGTCAACCTCATTATAGCCCGGAAGACCATACATGCTGACAAAGTACTCAAAGGGTCTGAACAATTTTTTGTTTTTCAGTTTCACAGGCGGAGAGTGCATCAGAACTTCCGGTTCTTCCGCTCTGTCAAATGTATATTTCACGGTTTCCATCTGGTCAAGCGAGGCTTTAATGGTATTTTCCTTATCTGCGGGGACCCATCCGGTTATAATAAAATTATCCCGGTAACGCGCCGCGTAGCGCCTTATGTTGAAGAAAACATAGTCCTCAGAAAGCCAGGAAAATACATTTTGAACCTTTTGCTTTTCCTTTTCCCAAAGATCGTTGATTCTTCGGTTCAGTTCTTCTTTTTGCCGGTTTTCATCCCGTAGCTTTTCCGCGAGCTGTCCCATAGCGGTTTCCATGGTACCATCTAACTTTTGAAGGTGAGTTCGTTCAAAATATAAGCCTGAAAAAATACGGTCGACTTCCGCAATCTGTTCAATTGGGGCGCAGTACATTCCCCAATAATGTTCTTCTTCTTTCGTGGACGGGAAGAAAACCATATAGGGATTATTGTCATATTGAGAGAGCTTTTCGTAGCTGTCGATCGGGAGGGAACCAAATCTGAATTTGATGAACTTACATTCACGAAGTTCGTCCAGATCCATATCCAAACCCATAAAGTGCCCGACCTTTTCCATTTCCCGGCTGTCTGTGGCAATCTGACGTTCCATATCGTTTCTTTGGTCAAGAAACTCGCTGACGGAAGAAGAAAAATTCTTCACATAGGAATGCCAGTCGCCAAGCAACGGTATGATTTTATCGATCGCTTTGGGAGTCAGCAGCTCTACATGTTTATTAATGGATTTCAAAGTCTCTTCCAAAGTGTTTAACGAGTCAGAATATGGATTTTCATCATTTAATGGAGTGAATTCAGAGGTATCGGAGTAAAACGCGAGCGCATTGTCCGGATGAAAAACACCGGATTTTCCAAGCGCTGTTGTGACGTCGTCGAGTTCTGACATTCTCCCGATTACACTGAGAACTTTAATTTTTACAACGGCCACGCTTATGTCCCTTCTTTCCTGGTTAATTATTCACGACGATTAGAAGCTTTTTGATTTCATCCGTTGCCAGCTGATAGCGGATTCCTTCAACAATCGTGATAATATCGTTGATTTCTGCCTCACAGGTAAAAATGTAGGAAATAAGCACAACGGAGGAATGGGTTGAAAAATCAATATAATGGTGACAGTTTCTAAAATTCATGCGGCGTGGGATTTCGCCTACATAATCATGCTCAAATTTCAGCGCATGCCTCCCGATATCCGTGGTTTCGAGAAGTGAGACAATCTCTCCTTCGCTGTTGGTGTTAATCATTTCGTCCAAAAGGTTCTCTTTCAAAGAGCCGTAGGGCAACAATGCTTTTTTAATAAACTCAGGATTCGCATGATAAGTGACTTTGAGTCTGACGATTCTGGCGAAATTGGTCAAGTCGATATAGGACTTCAAAATTTCATTAAGCTGCCGGGTGGTTTCCCCATGCGTGCTTTTTTTAACGATGCGAAATACCTTCGCATAAAGGTTGGCGTAAAGGGCACTCTCAATGCCCGTGTAATTAATCCATCCATTTTCTCCGGGGCGGAAAGGCTCCAGAATTTTACGGTATGCCGTATTTCCCAGAGCGCCGAGCAAATCGTCAAAGTTTTTGATTTTGCTCAGGGATTTCAGATTGATCTTCGTATGCCGTAAAAGGTAAGAGGGCATATTGAAAATGTACTCTTCCGGCATTCCCGCATCCAAAAGAAGAATCGCGCGAAGAATCTGCTCAATTTCATTCCGTTCAATAAAGTATTTCGCGAAATGCTCGCCAAGCGTGATTTCAAAGTGGCATAGGGCAGCGTAATCTTCCAGCAGTTTCTGTCTCAGCTTTGCTTCTAATTGTCCGCGGTGTACCTCGGATTCCTCGATCCCGGAAAGAACTTTGCTGTAAACTGTGTTGCTTTTCAGATAACCCGCAACTTCGCCGACTGTTTTGCATGCCAGCAGATCTTTATAGTTTTGAGGCGTCAGCCTTTTTCCATACATGGCACGGGCTTTAGTTAACACGACCTGTGATGAATATTCGGACAGCATGCCTCCTCACTCTCCTATAACTTTAGCTACAATTTGTCCAACCCACTGATCTCCCTTATCGCGATATAACTGGTCCATACGGTTGGAGAGCTGCTCGCTTTGCTTTTTCTTTTCTGTCCATGCAGCCTCGGCGGCCGCGCGTTCTTTCGGCTCGTTTTTTGCGATTCTTTTTCTTGCTTCCTCCAGATATTTTTGGCGGATTTCCTCTCGCTTCTGCTGAATTTCTTTTTCGGAATTGACCTTCTCCTGCTGGGCAGTTTCTGTAATCTGCCGGGCTTTCCGGTCCATGTCAATGATCTGTTTCATCAGATCCTGCATATGGCGATCCCTCCCGTATATTATTATGAACAGGTGATTATCTGTGAGTATGCAAAATTTCATCTTACTATTTGAGTAATTTACATTTATTATACCATAAACAAGAAATTATTATTGAAGAAATGAAAAAACCGAGTCCGAAAAAAGCCGTTTTTTTAGAGTCTTTTAATAAGAAAATTAGTGAAATTTTGTGAATATTTTGTGAACTGATTAATTTTTCAGGCTTTGAATCGGTGCCGGAATTCTACCGCCGCGCAGAATCATTTTCAGTGGGGAGTAGCGGTTGACCTCCATAACGGGGCCCCCGCCCAACAAGCCGCCGAAATTCAGTTCCTCGCCAGCCTTTTTCCCGATTGCCGGAATCAAACGAACGGCGGTTGTTTTCGAATTTACCATGCCGATAGCCGCCTCATCTGCTATGATGGCGGAAATAATTTCAGAGGGGGTATCGCCCGGTACTACAATCATATCGAGTCCGACCGAACAGACCGCGGTCATGGCTTCCAGTTTTGTAATACTGAGCGAACCGCAGCGAGCCGCGTCAATCATGCCGGAGTCTTCCGTGACGGGAATAAATGCCCCGGAAAGGCCGCCAACGTGGGAAGAAGCCATGACACCGCCTTTTTTCACAGCGTCGTTCAGCAGGGCGAGCGCTGCTGTGGTGCCGTGCGCGCCGCAGCTTTCCAGCCCCATTTCCTCCAGAATATGAGCGACGGAATCTCCGATTGCGGGGGTCGGAGCAAGGGAAAGATCAATGATTCCAAACGGAACGCATAGCCTCCGCGAGGCTTCCTGTGCGACAAGCTGGCCCATACGGGTCACTTTAAACGCCGTCTTTTTAATAATATTGGCGACTTCATCCATCTTGCAGTCTCCTGCTTTAGCCAAAGCCGCTCGAACGACACCGGGGCCGGAGACCCCGACGTTAATCACGCAGTCGGGCTCTCCGGGGCCGTGAAACGCTCCGGCCATAAACGGGTTGTCTTCCGGGGCGTTACAGAAAACCACAAGCTTTGCCGCGCCGATGCAGTCTTTTTCAGCAGTTGCCTTGGCGGTTTCCAGAACGACACGTCCCATCTTTTCAACGGCGTCCATATTGATCCCGGCTTTAGTGGAGCCGATGTTTACAGAGGAGCATACATACTCCGTTTCGCTCAGCGCCTGCGGAATGCTCTCGATCAAAGCGTAGTCGCCGGGCCCGAAGCCCTTGTGAACCAGGGCGGAGTAACCCCCGATGAAATTGACGCCGGTTGTTTTGGCGGCACGGTCCAGCGCTTTTGCGAAACGAACGGGATTTTTATCGGGACAGGCCGCCGCAATCATGGCGATCGGCGTCACCGAAATTCGTTTATGGATAATCGGAATGCCATACTCTCGACTGATGTCTTCGCCGGTTCTGACAAGGTTTCCGGCATACCGGCAGATTTTATCATATATTTTCTCGCATGACCGGTTCGCATCGGGATCAATGCAGTCTAACAGCGAAATCCCCATGGTTATGGTTCTCACGTCAAGATTTTCATTGTCGATCATTTGAATGGTTTCAAGAATATCTCGGGAATTTATCATGATTGATTCTCCAGCCTTCCTCCAGAGTCCGCTTAGATGCGGTGCATGGAATTAAAAATGTCTTCGTGCATGACATGGACGGAAAGATTCAGTTCCTTACCGGTTTTTGTCAGCTCTTCAGATAATTCCGGAAAAGGAATTTTGCATTTTGAAATCTCAACCAGCATAATCATGGCAAAAAGGTCCTGAAGAATCGACTGGGTTACTTCGACAACATTCACGTTGTTTTCCGCGCAGACGGATGAAACCCGTGCGAGAATTCCAACCATGTCTTTGCCGATTACTGTAATAACGGCCCGCATTTTGGTACCCCCAAACGTGTAATAATATTCAGGGTTTTATTATGTGCGGAAACCCCTTTTTTGTCAAGCGACGGCCGACTCGCGGAATGTCAAACTGCTTAAAAAAAGAAAAGGACCATACTTCCAACATGGAAATGATTGATCTAGGATTTCCGAAAGAATTGTGATACTATAAATAATATGAAAAAAGAGCGGATTGGAGGAAGTCATGAATATTCAATACATATCGGACTGTCATATCCATACCGATTGTTCTCCGGATGGGGCCGATTCCGCCATGATGATGTGTGAAAGCGCGGCTCGCCTTGGGTTCTATGCCGTTACCATCACCGATCATTGTGAGTGCAATCTTTATCGGAAGGATGGTTATGATAAATCTATTCGTCAGTCCTGCTTTGAATCGAGAAAGGCCGCCGCTGCTTTTCAGGGGCGGCTTCATGTTTATTCCGGCGTCGAACTGGGCCAGCCTATGCAGAACACGGATGCCGCGGAAGATGCTCTTGGGTGCTTTAACTATGATTTTGTTCTCGCTTCTTTGCATAACATACAGGGGAAAAAAGATTTTTTTGAGTTGGATTATTCCATTGAAAACATTGACGATCTATTAAACAGATACTTTGATGAGATTCTGGAAATGATCGAATGGGGAAAGTTTGACTCCCTTGCGCATTTGACTTACCCTTGGCGCTACCTCGTGGGAGAATTCGGACTGCATATTAAGACCAACAGATTTATGGGCAGAATTGACGAGGTACTAAAAGCGCTGATTGCAAAAAATATCGCTCTGGAAGTAAACACCTCCGGATTCAGGCAGAGACTTGGGACGTCCATGCCCGATGATCCGGTGATTCGCCGTTACCGCGAGCTGGGCGGCAGAATGATAACCCTTGGCTCCGATGCTCACCGCTGGGCGGATGTCGGCGGCGGAATCGAGCTGGGGCTGAAACTTATTCGAAGCGCCGGTTTTCATCACTATGTGGTTTTTACCGGAAGAAAACCCCATTATCTTCCGGTTGAGTAAGTAAGACAGTGCGTTAAAGGAGTGTATTAAAAATGGATCGTTTGCTGACTCTTCTGAATGAAAACGCCCGGCTGTCGGTGAAACAGCTTGCCGCAATGCTGGAAAAAACAGAAAATGAAATAGAAGACGAAATCGCGGCTTATGAAAAGGCGGGAATCATCCGTGGCTACAAGGCTCTGATCAACTGGGAGAAAGTCGATAAAAACAAGGCCAGCGCTTTGATTGAGCTGCGGGTATCGCCTAAGCGGGAACGGGGATTTGATGAAATTGCAAACAAAATCATGCAGTTCGAAGAGGTGGAAAGCGTCTACCTGATGTCGGGCGGATATGACCTTGCGGTCAAGGTGCACGGCAAAAGCATGCAGGACATCGCCATGTTCGTCATGCGCCGCCTTTCCACGCTGGATTCCGTGCTTTCCACCGCAACCCATTTCATCCTGACCCGGTATAAGGATGGGAACGTCATCCTCAATACGGAGGATGAAAAGGACGAAAGAAGGAGTGTGCTCTGTGATTGATTACGAGCGCATGCTCAACAGCGAAGTAAAAAACATGAAGCCTTCTGGCATACGCCGTTTTTTCGATATTGCAAGCGAAATGGACCATGTGATTTCCCTTTCGATCGGCGAGCCGGATTTTACGACGCCCTGGCACGTTCGCGAAGAAGGGATACGATCGCTGGAAGACGGTAAAACATGGTACTCCCCCAACCGCGGTTTTTTGGAGCTTAGAGAGGAAATCTGCCGGTTTCTGAAGCGACACTGCCATCTGGATTATGAACCGAAAACGGACATCGTAGTAACGGTCGGCGGCAGTGAAGCGATCGACCTGACGATCCGGAGTCTGATCGAACCCGGGGAAGAGGTTTTGATCCCGGAGCCGAGTTTTGTCTGCTATAAGCCGCTGACCATCGCATCGCGCGGCGTGCCGATTGTGCTTGAAACGAAACAGGAGGATCAATTTCGGCTGACGGCGGAGGAACTGGAAAGCAAAATAACGCCGAAGACGAAACTGCTGATTCTGCCGTACCCCAATAATCCGACGGGAGCCGTTATGCGCCGGGAAAATCTTGAGGCGGTCGCAGAGGTTGTGGAGAAACATAATCTTTTTGTCCTTTCGGATGAAATTTACGGGGAGCTTACTTACGGCGATTACCGGCATGTATCTTTTGCGGAGATCGGCGGGATGAAAGAACGGACGGTTCTGGTCAACGGCTTTTCAAAAGCGTTTGCCATGACGGGCTGGCGGCTGGGCTATGCCGCGGGGCCGAAAGAGATTATCCGGCAAATGACAAAGCTCCACCAGTTCGGCATTATGAGCGCGCCTACCACCGCGCAGTACGCGGCCATTGAGGCACTGAAAAACGGCGATGGGGATATCGTATCGATGCGCGATCAGTACGACCTGCGCAGAAGACTGATTGTCGACGGATTTAACGCAATGGGTCTGAGCTGCTTTGAGCCGGAGGGAGCGTTTTATGTTTTTCCCTGCATCAAAAGCACGGGCCTGTCTTCGGAAGAATTCTGTGAAAAACTGCTTTATGCGGAAAAAGTAGCGGTTGTACCGGGCAATGCGTTCGGCGATTGTGGGGAAGGATATATCCGGGTTTCCTATTCTTATTCCATCCGCCATATTACAGAGGCCCTGTCAAGAATCGAACATTTTCTCCGTACAATGCCCGGTGACCGCAATGCCTGATTTTACGGAAAATGCCTATGCGAAGATCAACCTGACACTGGACATAACGGGGAAGCTGCCTAACGGGTATCATACGATCCGGTCGGTTTTCCAGAGTATCACCCTTTCCGACCGTGTTTCGTTAACGGAGACTTCGGACGGTGAAATTCATCTGTCCGGCAGAGTGAAAGAATTGCCCTGCGGAAAAGAGAATACGGTTTATCGCGCTGCTGAAGCATTTTTTCAGGCGACCGGCCTTAAAAATCCCGGCGTTTCTTTTTTCCTTGAAAAACGGATTCCCTGGCAGGCGGGGCTGGGCGGCGGAAGCGCGGACGCCGCGGCGGCGCTTCGGCTTCTGAACCGAACTTGTCATACCGCGCTGAGCGAAGCGGAACTCTCTGAAATCGGGTTGACCGTCGGTGCGGACGTGCCGTTTTGTCTGCTGAACGGCACGGCGCTTGCGGAAGGAATCGGCGAGAAGTTGACAAGGCTTCCGCCGCTTCCGCCTTGCCGTATCGTCGTATGCAAGCCGGAAGCCGGCATCGGAACAAAGCAGGCCTATGAAGCATTAGATCGGAGCGGAATCTTTTTCGACTGCGATACGGACCGGATGCTGGAAGCGCTTCGGCGCGGAGATTTTTCAGAAATCGCGGCGCAAACGGGAAATGCTTTTGAAAAGACCGTTCCTTTGCCGGAAATAAAAAAAATCAAACGGCGAATGCTAGAGGCGGGCGCGGCCGCTGCGTGCATGTCGGGCACCGGTTCGGCGGTCTTCGGACTGTTTGATCGGCAAGACCGGGAGAAGAGCTGTGCAGACGATTTGCGGCAAATCTATCCGAATGTGTTTGTCTGCAAGCCGTTTTTTCCTGATTGATGAAGAAGAGGAACTCCGGATTGACCGGGGTTCCTCTTCTCAGTTTTCATTTAAAAAGCTTTTCCGGGGTGTGCGTAATGACGCGCTTTGTGTCTTGGAATCGGAATTTTTTTCAGACCTTCAAAAATCAGATATCCGGTCAGACAGCCGGCGGCGCTTAAAATTGCTTCTGCTATACTTACGTTTCTGACGGCAGAGCGTGACAGAATGTTTGCAATCAGCTGAAAGGATTCCAAACAGATGCCGCCGAGGAGTGAGACAATCAGCATTTTTCCCAGGCGTATTCCGGAGTCTGCGGCGGGAATCAGAATCCCAATCGGGATGAAAAGCAGCAGGTCGCGGAGCAGAGTTGCCAATACGTCGCCGACGCCGAAGGAGGAAATCAGAAAAGGATTCCATTCCGCAGCTTTAAGAGCTTTTGCCGCCGCAGCCGCGTCCGGAACCAGAAAGCTCCGAAACGTCAGGCACTGACCGGTTTGCATCAGCGCGGCGACGTAAAGGAACAGAAGGGCAATGCTCAGCTTTTGTGCAAGCTCTTTCTTTCGGAAGAATAGGGGCATACAGACACAAAAAAGAACGATCCCCCAGAATAGGGCGGTCGCGATGCCGATCTGTGCCGGAAACAAAAGCTCTTTTGCTCCGATCGCCAGATTTGTTAAGGATTCCTGCATTTTTACACTTCCTTTTTATTTTGATCATAGCAAAAATATTTTAAAGAAAAAAGAATAAAATGGGAAATTTTGGACAATGCTCCTTTTGCAAATAAAAAAGGAGCTGTTTTATGAAAATATTTGGAAAAGCGTTGTGCCTGGCATTCGTGATTGCCGTTTTACTTAACTTCACAGGATTTACAGCCGGATGCGAACAAATTCCTTCTCAGGTTCTTCGGCTGCATGTTCTTGCAAATTCCGATACACAGGAAGACCAAAGCCTGAAATTGAAGGTTCGCGACCGGATTCTTCAGGAGAGTTCCGGAATGCTGGATGATGTTCACAACCGTAATGAGGCGGAAAAGGCCGTAAGGCAAAGACTTCCGCTTTTAAAAGAAGCCGCGCAGAACGAAATCGAAAAGCAGGGATATGATTATCCTGTACAGGCGAAACTTGCGAAAACATATTTTACAACCCGAACCTATGGGGACGTAACCCTGCCGGCGGGTGAATATGACGCGCTGGAAATCACCATCGGCTCCGGAAAGGGTCACAACTGGTGGTGCGTTATTTTCCCGCAGCTCTGTCTGCCCGCGGCGCAGGACAAAAAGCAGCTGGAGGATGTTCTGAATCCGACGGAGCTGAAAATCGTCCGGGACGGCGGCGGATATCAGATCAAATTTAAAACCGTCGAATATTACGAACAGCTCAAGCAGTGGCTGGAGCAGCGATAACCGAATTCGGGAATTCAGACGGCCTTTTTTCACGCGGCGTTTTATGCTATACTTTCTCAAAAGGGAGTGGGGCGTAAAATGCTGCGTTTTGTTTTGGGCCGCGCCGGCAGCGGGAAAACACAGGCCGTCCGGAATAAATTGAAAAATCTGGCGCAAACGGGGGAAGAACGGCTGATGCTGCTTGTGCCGGAACAGGCTTCTTTTGAAAACGAGCGCGCAATGCTTCGGATTTTGGGGCCGGTTCTCGCCCGCCGCGTGACCGTAACCAGCTTTTCACGGCTCACGGACGAGGTCCTGCGGGGTTGCGGCGGCTTCGCCGGGCGGCGGCTCGACGACGGCGGACGGAGTATTTTTATGAGTCTCGCGCTGGAGCAGGTCAAAGATCAGCTGGATGTCTATCGGAAGAATTCGGAAAGCACCGAACTGATCGGACTTCTTCTCAGCGCATGCGCCGAATTTAAGATGTGCGCGGTTACGCCGCGCGACTTGTCCGCCGCCGCGGAACGGATGCGGGACGGTACGCTAAAACGGAAAATATCGGAACTGTCCCTGATCTTTTCCGCTTACGACGCGCTGGTGTCGCAAAGCTTCGTCGATCCGCTCGACGATCTGACAAGGCTGAAAGGCGCGCTGAGTGAACACAGCTATTTTTCGGGCTATACTGTTATGGTGGATTCGTTTCAGAGCTTTACCGTTCAGGAGTACGACGTATTATCCCTGATTTTGCGTCAGGCAAAAGAGGTTTGCGTCGCCCTTTGCACGGATCGTCTCGACGATCCGGAATGCGGGGCGGGCCTGTTTTCCCTGATTCGCAGAACCGCGAAAATTTTAGTCAGAATCGCAAGGCAAAACGGAGTTCCGGTCGCGGCCCCAAATGTTTTGGAGGGCGGCGCGCGGTTTCAAAGCGAAGACCTGAAAGCGCTGGAAGGCGGAATCTATCGTCCGGCCCATCAGAAACCGTTTGAGGGGGAATGCAAAGCAGTCGCCGTTTACGAGGCGAAGAACAGCTATGACGAGTCGGCGTTTGTCGCCGCTACCGTCCGGCGCCTTGTGATTGACGAAGGATACCGTTACCGGGATTTTGCGGTGATTGCAAGAAATCCCGAATCTTACCGGGGAATTCTGGACGAAGCGCTTGAAAAATGGGAGATTCCTTATTTTATGGACAGGCCGGAGGAAATCGACGCGGAACCGCTGATGCGGTTGGTTCTGTCCGCGTTTCAGATTACGCAGAACGGATTTCGTTCCGACGATATTCTGCTCTACCTAAAAACCGGGCTGTGCGGCCTTTCACCGGATCAGATTTCTCTGCTGGAAAACTATACGTTTTTGTGGAGCATCTCCGGCCGCAAATGGCTGGAGGAATGGACGGACAGCCCGGAGGGCTTCACTGAGCGAAAGCCGGGTGATCCGGCAATGCTTTCCGAGATCAACCGACTTCGGAGCATGGTCGTCGAACCCCTGAAGCATTTTTTTGAAAGGACGGAGGACGCGGACGGAACATCGATTGCCGCGGCTGTGTTCCGCTTGCTTGAGGAACTGGGCGCGGCTGAAAATCTAAAACAGTTTGCCGGTCAGCTGTCGGATGGCGGGGATCCGGCGCTGGCGGACCGGGAACTGCGCATCTGGGATCTGCTGATGGAAATTTTGGATCAGACGGCTTTGGTAATCGGAAAAAATAAAATTTCCGCAGCACGTTACGCCGAACTGCTGCGGCTGGTTATCCTGTCCAGCCGCATTGCAAGCATTCCGCAGGGGCTGGACGAGGTATCCGTCGGCGCCGCGGACCGTTCGCGCCCAGAAGAACCGAAAATCGTTTTTCTGGTCGGATGCGCGCAGGGCGAATTTCCCCTGTCGCCCGGCGAGGGGGGGCTCATCAGCGACAGGGAACGCCATGAGCTCATCAACCTGGGATTGGAGCTGAACGACACGGCGGAGGGCGCCGCGATCCAGGAACGATTTCTTGCCTATTCTTCCATGTGTGCCGCTTCCCGGAAGCTTTATCTCAGCTATCCGGTTTCCGATGCGGAAGGAAAGGCGAATTCTCCCTCCACAGTTATAACGGAGGCGCTGGCTGTTCTGCCGAAAGCGGAACGGTGGAACGAGCTTTTGCTCGAACAGACGTATTTTGCCTCGGCACGGCGGCCTTTGCTGGAACTAGCGGCACAGAGATGGAGTACGAACGACAGGCTGTCCGCCACCTTGAAAGAGCTTATGAATCGTTACGGGAAGGACCGGCGGCTGGCCTCGGTCGCCAACGCGGCGGAAAAACAGCCTTTCCTGTTCGGGGATGCGGGCAAGGCCCGCGACCTTTTCGGCTCGGATCTCCGTGTTTCGGCGACACAGATTGAAAAATACCATTTGTGCCGCTTTCAGTACTTTTGCCGCTACGGAATCGATGCCCGCGAACGGAAAACGGCCGAACTCAACGCACTGGAATATGGCAGCTTTATGCACTACCTGCTGCAAAGACTGTTTCAGGAGGTCGGAAGCGCAGCTATTTCCATTCTTGACGATGCCGGGCTTCGAGCCGCCATTCTGAATTTTATGGACGATTATGTAAAAACCAGGTTCGGCGGCCTTTCCAACAAAACCCCGCGGTTTACATATCTGATCACCCGGATTGCCGATTCCGCACGGATCATTGCCCGCCGTATCGCACAGGAGCTAGCGCAGAGCGAGTTCGAACCCGTTGACTTTGAACTCCCGATCGGCCATGCGGTGCCGGCCTTGGAAATTCCTCTTCCCGATGGAGGAAAAGTAAGCATCGACGGAAAAATCGACCGCGTCGACGTGATGACCCGCGGCGGGACTTCCTACCTGAGAGTCGTGGATTACAAAACCGGACAGAAGGAATTTCGCCTTTCAGACGTAATTTACGGAATGAACCTGCAGATGCTGATTTACCTTGCCGCACTGTGTGAGAACGGAAAGGGGCGGTACGGTGAAATTCTTCCCGTCGGCGTTCTGTATATGCCCGCAAACCGTCCGTCGCCGTCCGCGGAGCGGGGGACCGCAAGCGATAAATTGAAAAAGGAATCGGACAGGCAGCTTCGGATGGACGGCCTGATTTTGAACGACGCAGACATCGTCGCCGCAATGGAACCGGACGGAAAGGGCGTTTTTATTCCGGTGACCTTAAAGAACGGAGCTCCGTCGGGCAGCGGTCATTTGGTCACGGACCGGGAACTAAAACAGGTTCTCCAGTATATCCGCGGCCTGATTGAAACAATGGCGACCGAGCTAAAGCGGGGGAATGTGTCCGCTGTTCCGCTGTCCGGCGGATATGATGCCTGCGCTTGGTGCCCTTACGGGGCGGTCTGCGGCCATGAGAGAGACGACCCGGAGCGTGAAATGCAGAAATGGGACCGCGACGCCGTGCTGGCGGAACTTTCGAAAAGGGGGAAGACGACATGAGCAGAAACTGGACGCAAGGCCAGAAGAACGCGATTTATGCGCGAGGCGGAACCCTTCTGGTTTCCGCCGCCGCCGGCTCCGGCAAAACAGCCGTCCTGGTCCAGCGCGTTATTGAGCGAATAGTCGACCCGGTCAGCCCGATCGACGCGGACAGGCTGCTGATCGTCACGTTTACAAAAGCCGCCGCCGCAGAAATGAGCGGCCGCATCGCCGCGGAAATCGCCCGGATGTTGGAAAAGGATCCCGGAAACGTTCGGCTTCAGCGCCAGCAGATTCTGCTTTCCCGCGCGAAAATCGGAACAATCGACTCCTTTTGCAGCGATCTGGTGCGCGAGAATTTCTTTAAACTGGGAATCGCGCCGGATTTTCGGATTTTGGACGACGGGGAAATGACCGTTCTGCGCGCTCAAATCATTTCGGACACGCTGGACGAATTCTACGAAGCGGAGGAACCCGAATTCTTTGATTTTGTCGAGGAGTTTTCATCCGGGCGGGATGACGGCCGCATCGCCGACACGGTGAACCGTTTGTACGATTTTGTACGTTCTCATCCGTTTCCAGACCGCTGGCTTTCGGAAAAGTCGGCCTTGTACGACGATTCGGTTCCCCCGGAAGAATCTGTCTGGGGACGTGCGATTCTTTCCTATGCGGAAGAAGCGGTGGAGTACGGAATTTCGGTTACCGGAAATTCCCTTGCCCGCATGAACGGCGACGAGGAGCTCGACGCCGCATATTCCGACGCCTGCCGGTCGGACCTTGCAAACCTGCTGAGTTTAAAAGAAGGCGTTTTGTCCGGCGACTGGGACCTTTGCTCTCTCCGCTGCGCCGGGTTTTCATTTCCTAAATTCAAGCCGGTTCGAGGCCGCTCGGAAGATCCTCTGAAAAATTCAATTTCCGATGCGCGAAAAGAAATCAAGTCCTTGGTCGGCCGCCTTACGGTTCTGTTTTCCGGCTCCGGGGAGGAGTGGACGGAGGAGATTTCCCGGCTTGCTCCGGCCGTGCGCATGCTGTTTCGTGTTACGGAGCGGTTTGGCTCTCTGCTGGCGCAGAGAAAGGCGGAGCGCCGCGCGGCGGATTTCAGCGATTTGGAGCATTGGGCGCTGAAACTCCTGGTTCGCGCCGCGGAAGACGGATTCGAGCGGACTCCGGACGCGCTGGAGATTTCCGAGCAGTACGAAGAGATTATGGTGGACGAATATCAGGACACCAACGAAGCGCAGGATATGATTTTTCGCGCGATTTCCCGCAACGAAACCAATCTGTTCCTCGTCGGGGACGTCAAGCAAAGCATTTACCGGTTCCGGCAGGCGATGCCTCAGATCTTTTTAAAGCGGCGCGCGGCTTTGCCGGATTACGACCCGGAGAATGAAACGTTTCCCGCCTGCGTGATTCTCGACCGCAATTTCAGAAGCAGAAGCGGGGTAACGGGGGCGGTTAATTTCGTTTTCCGGCAGCTGATGAGCAAAAAGGCGGGCGAGCTGGATTACACAAAGTCGGAGGAGCTGGTACCCGGCGCCGATTATCCTTTTCAGGAGGAGCCGGCGGCCGATCTGGAAATCATCGATCTTTCCGGAACGGAATTCCGGAAAGACTCCGATATGATCCGCGCGGAATGCCTGCGCATCGCGGAGCTGATCTACTCCATGACAGACGGTTCGCATACTGTAACGGACCGCGGCAGGCAAAGGCCGGCGGTTTACCGGGATTTCTGCATTCTGCTTCGCAGCGCCAACCGGTATGCGCACGAATACGCAAGGGAGCTTTCGGCACTTGGAATTCCGGCGTGGGCTGATACGGTGGGCGGATTCTTCACCGCCAGCGAGGTCCGCACCGCCTTGTCGCTGCTTCAGGTGATCGACAATCCGATGCAGGATATTCCGTTGCTTGCAGTTATGATGAGCCCGATTTACGGCTTTTCACCGGACGATGTCTCTGAAATTAGGCTGCATGACCGCGCGGGCCGGCTTTATCCCGCGGTTGCTTCGTCTGCGCGGGCCGGAAACCGGAAAGCCGCCGAATTTCTTGAAGAGATCAAGCGTTTTCGGACTTTGTCCGCAACCATGCCCTCAGACCGGCTGATCCGAACCGTTTACAACTCAACGGGCCTTTCGGATCTGGTTCAGGCCATGCCGAACGGAGAACTGCGGCTGGCGAATCTTCGCCTGCTGCTGACCTACGCCCGAAAATACGAATCATCCGGTTACAACGGGTTATCCGGCTTCCTCCGTTTTATTGAGCGTATGCAGAAAAGCCGCGCGGACCTTTCCGCGGCTTCTACCATCAGCGAATCGGCCAATGTGGTGCGAATCATGAGTGTGCACCACTCGAAAGGGCTGGAATTTCCGATTTGCATTCTGGCCGGCTGTTCGCGCAGCTTTCATCGGGAGCGTTCAGACGTTCTGCTGCATCCGGAACTCGGCCCCGGTATTCGACTGAAGGACCCTGCCACCGGCGCCCGCTGTTCCACAATGGTCAGGGAAGCCGTCGGGCTGGAGCAGGAGCGGGATGAAATGAGCGAGGAGCTGCGCGTGCTTTATGTCGCGATGACGCGCGCGAAAGAGAAACTGATTCTGGTCACAACGCTCGCGGACGCCGGCGGAACTCTTGCCTCCCTTGCTTCCCGGGTGACGGGTGGGGCTCAGATTCAGCCCTACGTTGTGCGCGGCGCGTCCTGCATTTCAGACTGGCTGCTGCTCTGCGCTCTCCGCCATCCGGACGGCGGCTCTCTTCGTGAGATTGCCGGTGCGTCCGACGAAATCACAGTGGGGGGCGGGGAGCATTGGGCGGTTCATGTAACCCATCCGCGGGCGGAGGAATCCGCGGAGCCGGAAATTACAGAGAAGTCCGAAGCAGCGGCAGATTCCGCTTTGCTTGACAGACTGGAGGCAGATCTGAATTATTCCTATCCGTATTCCGGACTGAACGGCATGTGCGCGAAGGTTGCCGCGTCCGAGCTGGCCGCCGGGAAATTCTCCGCACGGTACTCGGCGTCTGCCCGTCCCGCGTTTCTGGGCGAAACCGGCCTGACTCCCGCGGAGCGCGGCACGGCGCTGCACGCCTATCTTCAGTTTGCGGATTACGAAAAGTCGGCGGCCGCTCCCGACGGGGAGCTTTCCAGACTGGTGCGGGAAGGTTACCTGACCTCCTGGCAGGCTCAGGCGGTTGACCTGAAGGCGGTTCAAACATTTTTGCAAAGCAGGGTCGCAAAGAGGATGCTTGCCTCTGCCCGCATGGAACGCGAGTTCCGTTTCACTGTGGAGATACCGGCGGGAGAGGTTCGTCAGGAGCTTGACGCGGAATTGTCAAAAGAATCTGTGATTCTGCAGGGCGCGGCGGACTGCGTGTTCGAGGAACCGGACGGCCTTGTGATCGTTGATTATAAGACGGACCGCACGGGAAACCCGGAGGAACTCTGGCGGCGATACAGGGAACAGCTGGATTGGTACCGGCGCGCATTGGAGCTTTGTACGGGAAAAAGGGTAAAACAATGCATGCTTTACTCGTTTGCCATCGGTGCGGAAATTACGGGTACGGGAAATAGTTCTTGACAAAAGCGTCGGGTGTCTTTATAATAGATAACTGTAAAACAAAGCGGGATACACTCTGATGTTGTATTTCCACCTGTGGGGTAATGTCCGTCACGGGTCAATACGTTTGATTGTTCCTTTTGGAGCAAAACTTGGTATTGATGCGCGGGCGGATAGTTGTGCCCGCGCTTTTATTATTTGTTGATTGACGTGTTATGGAGGTGCTTAACTATTAGCAACAAGGAACTTCAGGTTAACGATCAAATTCGCGACAGGCAGGTGCGGTTAATCGGTTCGGACGGCAGCCAGCTCGGTTTGATGTCATCCGCGCAGGCCCTGCAAAAAGCCATGGAAATGAATCTGGACCTGGTCAAGATTGCTCCTCAGGCCAGCCCGCCGGTCTGTAAGATCATTGATTACGGCAAATTCAGATTTGAGCAGGCCAAACGTGAAAAGGAAGCCAGAAAAAATCAGCATATTGTTGATATTAAGGAAATCCGTCTTTCGCTGAATATCGATGTTCACGACTTCAATACGAAGCTCGGTCATGCGGAGAAATTTCTGAAAAGCGGAGACAAGGTAAAGGCTTCTATTCGTTTTCGCGGACGCGAGATGGGCCATCCGGAACAGGGCTATGATATTATGAAACGCTTTGCCGAGGCTCTGAGTGAAATTGCAAACGTTGAAAAACCGCCCAAGCTGGAAGGACGCAACATGTTGATGTTCCTTGCTTCCAAGCCCGTTAAGTAAAGTTTTAAGGAGGGGCAGTCATGCCTAAAATCAAAACACATACCGGCGCAAAAAAGCGCTTTAAGCTTTCCAAAAACGGTAAAGTTATCCGCGCTCATGCCAATAAATCGCACATTCTCAATAAAAAGTCCACAAAGCGCAAACGCGGTCTGCGCAAGACGGTTTCCGCCGACAAGACGAATGTGGCAAGCATTAAAAAGCTGATTCCCTATAAGTAAAGACTGCTTGGAAAATGGAAATTGACCATTTATTGGAGGTAATAGAATGGCACGTGTTAAGGGCGCGTTGATGACGCGCAAAAGAAGAAAAAAGACGTTAAAACTCGCAAAGGGTTATTTCGGTTCCAAGAGCCGTCATTTTAAAATGGCGAAACAGGCCGTCATGAAGTCCGGCAACTATGCGTTTATCGGACGCAAGGCCAGAAAAAGGGACTTTCGCCGTCTGTGGATTACCAGAATCTCGGCTGCCTGCCGGGCAAACGGTGTCAGCTACTCCATGTTCATGAACGGACTGAAAAAAGCGGGCGTTGCGCTGAACCGTAAAATGCTTGCTGAAATCGCCGTTGCGGATGAGGCGGCATTTAAGAGTCTGGTTGAAAAAGCAAAATCCGCTGTTTAAATAATCATTTACTGCGCCCGGTTGGTTCCGGGCGCTCATTTTATCCGTTGGGAGTTCTTGCGAATGCCCGAAATAATTTTGAGCCGCAGAAATGAAATCATTCAATCAGCAATACGGCTTTCCGGTTCCGCGGATTACCGCAGAGCACGCGGACTGTATTTCCTGGAGGGCGCGCGGCTGTGTTCAGACGCAGCATGCAGCGGCGTTACGGTGCAAAAACTGCTTTATACCGAACGCGCCGGGGAGAAATACGCGAAGTATCTGTCCTCCGTTCTGAAAACCGCGCAGGAGGTTTATTTTGTCGGCCCGCAGGCAGCGCAGGCGCTGTCCTGCACAAAGTCGCCTCAGGGTATTTTCTGCGTCTGTGAAATGCCGCGGAAAATTCAGCATGTTGCCGACCTAAACAGAAGCGGTCCGTATCTCGCACTCGAAAATTTGCAGGACCCCGCTAATATGGGAACGATTCTCCGTACAGCGGAAGCTCTTGGAGTTTACGGGGTCATATTGGGTGGAAGCTGCTGTGATATATATTCTCCAAAGGTGCTTCGCGCATCGATGGGGGCTGTGTTCCGTATGCCTATTTTTATGGAAGAAAATTTGCCTGCGGCGTTTTTTGAGCTGAACCGCCGGGGCTTTCTTACCGCCGCGGCGGTTCCGGATTCAGATGCTCTGCCTGTGACAAAAATGGATTTTTCCGTTCCGTGCGTGCTTACGGTCGGAAACGAGGGCAACGGGCTGACGGAGGAAACCCGAAAGGCCTGTTCCGTTCAGGTTACCATTCCTATGCTGGGAAGAGCGGAGTCCCTGAACGCTTCCGCTGCTGCGGCCGTTTTGATTTGGGAAATGATAAGGAACCGGGCGGGAGGCGCTGGCCGATGAGTGATCTTGACCCGAGAGCATACTGGCTGTGGCTGCAGCACGCACTTGGAGCGGGCAGCTCCAAGCCAAACCGAGTCCTGGAGGGCTGGAATAATCTGGCGGAATTTTATGGAGGCGGTCGGGAAGCATGGCTGTTGGAAGGATATTTCACGGCGAAAGAACTCCGCAGCATGGAGTCATACTCTGTTTCCGACGCACGGGCGCTTTTACAGTACTGCGATCAAATAGGGCAGAAGGTTGTCACCCCGGACTGTGATGAATATCCGGCTCCGCTGCGGCAGATTCACAATCCGCCGTGCGCGCTCTATTATAAGGGGACGCTTCCCGATTTCAGCAAAGAACCCGCCATATCGATTGTCGGAACCAGAAAGGCGACGCAAACCGGAAAGACGGTTGCCCGAAGCTTCGCCTATGAGCTTGCGAAAAACGATGTGATCATCGTCAGCGGCGGCGCGCTCGGCATTGATACGGCTGCGCATCAGGGGGCGCTTCAGGCGGGCGGAAAAACCGCTTGTATTCTTGGCTGCGGTATCGATACGGCGTATCTGGCGGCAAACGCCACCCTGCGGGACACCATTGCGTCCAAAGGCGTGCTGATTTCCGAATTTCCACCGCAGACACAGGCATCCGGATCGAATTTTCCCATCCGCAACCGAATTATCTCAGGGCTTTCTCTCGGCACGCTTGTCGTGGAGGCCGCGGCAAGGAGCGGATCTTTGATTACGGCGGATTACGCTCTGGAACAGGGGCGCGATGTTTTTGCCGTCCCGGCAGGTATTTTCAGCCCTGTTTCAGCGGGAGTCAACAGCTTGATTAAGTCCGGAGCAAAGCCTGTCAGCGGGGCAAAAGAGATCCTTGAAGAATATCCTGAATGGATAAAAAGTAAATTTTTCCTTGACGATACAAAAACAAATGTTATTATAGAAGAGAATGGCGCGAAATGCGGTTCTTTCAAAGAAGATAAAAAGCAGACGGAAATCTGTGCGGATAAATTTTCACCGGACGCGCAAATACTATTGTCCAGCTTAACCAACAGGCCGCGCCAGATTGCCGAATTGTCCGAAAGTACACAAATACCGGTTGCGCGGCTCCTTTCCGCCGTGACCGAATTGGAACTGGAAGGCGCAATTGAATCCCATTCAGGCCGCAGATACAGTCTGCGGCGCTCATAGTTTTCCTCTGCATTCTTTGGAATGAGAAAGAAAATGCTTAATAATAAGAGGTGGTTTTATGTCCAAGCTGGTGATCGTTGAATCCCCGGCAAAAGCAAAAACAATTAAAAAATATCTGGGAACCGGTTTTGATGTCGTTGCTTCCATGGGGCATGTGCGCGATCTGCCCCAAAATCGGTTGAGCGTAGATATAAAAAATAAATTTAAGCCCAAATATGAGATTATTAAGGGGAAGGAAAAACTGGTACAGGATCTGAAGGACCTTGCCGAAAAAAGCGATTCCATCCTGCTCGCGACCGACCCTGATCGGGAGGGGGAGGCAATTTCGTGGCATTTGGCATATATTCTCGGCCTTGATATGGACCAGAAAAACCGGGTTACTTTTAATGAAATTACAAAAACCGGCGTTACAAACGGAATGCAGAATCCGAGAAACATTGATATCGACTTGGTGAATGCACAGCAGGCCCGCCGGATTCTGGACCGGTTGGTCGGTTACAAGCTCAGCCCGTTCCTGTCCCAGAAAATCAGGCGCGGCCTCTCCGCCGGACGTGTGCAGTCGGTTGCGGTTCGAATCATTGTGGACAGGGAAAATGAAATCCGCAGTTTTGTTCCGGAAGAATACTGGACGATCGACGCGAAGTTTGTCCCCAAGGGCTCCCGCAAAACCTTTGCCGCCAGTTTCTACGGCGATACAAACGGTAAAATGAAAATTTCCAGCGAAGAGGAATCCAACCGAATTCTGGAAGATCTGAAGGACGCCGATTTCAACATTGTTAAAGTGAAAAAGGGAACAAGACGCAAATCTCCGGCTCCTCCGTTTATCACTTCAACTCTCCAGCAGGAAGCCTCGCGCAGGCTTGGCTTTCAGGCGAGAAGAACGATGAAGGCGGCGCAGGAGCTGTACGAAGGCGTGGAAGTCCCCGGGCTCGGAGCGGTCGGTTTGATCACTTACATGAGGACGGACTCCCTTCGCATCTCGGAAGACGCGGTTCACGAGGCAAGTGATTATATCCGTGAACGATGGGGCGACAAATATCTTCCGGATGCCCCCCGCCATTTTAAATCCAGAGCCAACGCTCAGGACGGCCACGAGGCGATTCGCCCTTCCATGCCGTCCCTTCCGCCGGAAAAAGTCAAGGAAAGCCTGTCCTCCGACCAGTATAAGCTTTACAAACTGATTTGGGAACGCTTTCTGGCAAGCCAGATGTCAAACTGCCTGCAGAGTACCACGCAGGCCGAGATTCAGGCGAAGAATTACATCTTTAAAGCGTCCGGCTTTACCGTAACGTTTGACGGTTTTACCGTGCTTTACGAAGAGGCAAAGGATGAAAAGGACGAAGCCGGAGTTACGCTGCCGCCCTTGGAGAACGGAATGCCGTTGAAATTAAAGGAGATTGCGGGCAGTCAGCATTTTACACAGCCGCCCCCGCGTTTTACGGAAGCGTCGCTGATTAAAGCGCTGGAAGAAAACGGGATCGGCCGCCCGTCCACTTATGCCGCGACGATTTCAACCATAACGGGAAGGGAATATGTGGTAAGGGACGGAAAAGCCCTGAAGCCGACCGAGCTGGGCGAAACCGTAACCAATTTGATGAAAGAACGATTTCCCAAAATCGTAAACATCAAATTTACCGCGCAGGTGGAAAGCAACCTTGACGAGGTTCAGAGCGGCAAAACAAATTGGGTGGAAACCCTTGAAGATTTCTACGGAGACTTCGACCAGACGCTGAAGACCGCGAAAGAGGAGATGCAGGGGGTCAAAATCCAGCTCAAGGAGGATGTGACCGACGTCATCTGTGAAAAATGCGGGCGGCATATGGTCATTAAAAACGGCCGTTACGGTAAATTCCTTGCTTGCCCGGGATATCCCGAATGCAAAAATGTAAAAAAATATGTGCAGGAAACCGGCGCGGAATGCCCGAAGTGCGGCGGGAAAGTCATTGTGAAAAAGACAAAAAAAGGCCGCGTTTTTTACGGCTGCTCCAATTACCCAAACTGCGACTTCGTTTCGTGGGATGAACCCTCCAAGGAAAAATGCCCGAGGTGCGGCAAGACCCTTCTGAAGAAAAAAGGGAAAAATCCAAAGCTGTACTGTGTCACGCCCGACTGCGGTTTTGAAAAAACGGAGGAAGAATGAGGATTCGGGTAATCGGCGCCGGCCTTGCCGGATGTGAGGCGGCGTGGAAAATTGCCGAGGCCGGAATTCCGGTTGAGCTTTATGAAATGAAGCCGCTTCGCTTTTCGCCCGCGCACCACAGCGAAAATTTCGCGGAACTGGTCTGTTCCAATTCCCTGAAGGCTGAAAGAACGGAAAGCGCCGCGGGCCTATTAAAGGCTGAAATGAAAAGGCTTGGCTCTTTGCTTTTGTCCTGCGTGGATTCCTGCCGTGTTCCCGCCGGCGGCGCGCTTGCGGTTGACCGCGACCTTTTTGCACGGACGGTTACGGAGAAAATCGCATCCCATCCGATGATTCAGATTCTCCGGGAAGAAGTGAACGAAATCCCGGCGGATGGAATCGCGGTCATCGCAACAGGACCTTTAACCTCCGATGCGCTGGCCGGAAAAATATCCGCTTTATGCGGCGGGAGTCTGAGCTTTTTTGACGCGGCCGCGCCGATTGTAACGGCGGAAAGCCTGAATATGGAGCGGATTTTCGCTGCCTCCCGCTATGAAAGGGGAGACGACGCCGCATACCTGAACTGCCCGATGAACCGTGAGGAGTACGAACGGTTTTATGAGGAACTGGTCCATGCTCAACGCGCCCCGCTCCACGAATTCGACGCGGCCGACCCGAAGGTCTATGAGGGCTGCATGCCGGTGGAGATTATGGCGCGCCGCGGGCCGGATACCATCCGGTTCGGACCGATGAAGCCGGTTGGCCTGCGGGATCCCATGACCGGGCACCGCCCGTGGGCCGTGCTTCAGCTCCGGCAGGAAAACGAGTCTGGGACCATGTATAATCTGGTGGGGTTTCAGACTAATCTGAAATTTGCGGAACAAAAACGCGTGTTTGGAATGATTCCCGGACTGGAGCACGCAGAATACGCGCGGTACGGGGTGATGCACCGCAATACGTTTCTGAATTCTCCGACGGTGCTGTCGTCCGGCTTTGCGTTCAGAAAGAATCCGGACTTGTTTTTCGCGGGGCAGATCACGGGGGTGGAGGGTTACATGGAATCCGCCGCTTCCGGGATCATGGCCGGAATCAACGCGGTTCGGCGACAGCGCGGCAAGTCTCCCCTTGTACTGCCGGAAACAACCATGATCGGTGCTCTGAGCCGTTATGTCGAATCCGGCGGAACCGGTAATTTTCAGCCGATGGGAGCTAATTTCGGCGTGATTCCTCCGCTGCCGGAAAAAATCCGGGACAAGCGGGAACGCTACGCCGCTTTGGCTGCCCGGGCGCTGGAAGACCTGGACCGGGCTCTGACGGAAAAATAAAATATGCTCATTTGAATCGAGGTGCTGGATATGAAAATCATCGTTGATGCATTTGGCGGCGATAACGCTCCGCTCGAAATCATCAAGGGATGCGCGGACGCCGTGAAAGGCCTGGACGTCGATATCGTTCTGACCGGCCGCGAACAGGAAATCCGCAGGGTCGCGCAGGAGAACGGCATAACGCTCGAACGGATGGAAATCTGCGACGCTCCCGACGTCATTACCATGGAAGACTCCGCCGGGGATATCATGAAAGCAAAATCGGATTGTTCCATGGCCCTGGGGCTTCGTCTGCTTGCGCAGGCAAAAGGGGACGCCTTTGTTTCCGGAGGGAACAGCGGCGCTCTTGTTGTCGGTGCCACACTGATTGTTAAGCGAATCAAGGGAGTGCGCCGGATTGCATTTGCCCCCATTATGCCGAAAAACAAAGGATGCTTTATGCTCATCGACAGCGGCGCAAACGTGGACTGCAAACCTGAAATGCTGCAGCAGTTCGGCATTATGGGCTCCATTTATATGGAAAAGGTTATGGGGATAAAACTACCCCGCGTCGCGCTTGCAAACATCGGTGTGGAGGACCACAAAGGCGGCGAGCTCCAGCACAGTTCGTTTGCTTTGCTGAAAAATTCCGGCCTGAATTTTATCGGCAACATCGAAGCCCGCGATATCCCGGACGACGCCGGAGACGTCATTGTGGCGGACGGGTTTACGGGCAATGTTATCTTAAAGCTTTATGAAGGCGTCGCGCTGATGTTGATGGGGAAGTTAAAGGATATTTTCACGCACAGCTTGAAAAACAAGCTGGCCGCCGCCATTGTGCTCGGCGATGTAAAAGCACTCAAGCAAAATTTCGATTACAACGAATACGGCGGAGCGCCGCTGATGGGATGCTCAAAGCCCGTATTCAAAACCCATGGCAGTGCGAAGGCGAAAACAGTTTACAATGCTCTGCGGCTGACGAAAGCCTATGTGGAAGGCAATGTGGTTGATGAAATTGCCACTAGCATCGCGAAATACGGAGCGAACGAAAAATAAAAATAAGGACTGGGGGCGGACGGATTGACCGAACTGGAAGAAAAGCTCGGATATCATTTTAAAAACAAGGATTACCTGAAAACTGCGTTGACCCACTCCTCTTACGCGAATGAAAATAAAGTCCCCGGAGGAAGCAATGAGAGACTGGAGTTTTTGGGAGATTCCATTCTCGGGCTGGTGGTGGCGGATTATCTGTATAAGAGTTTCCCCCGCCTGCCGGAGGGGGACCTGACCAAAAAGAGAGCGGCGCTGGTCTGTGAAAAGGCCTGCTGCGGGTTTTCGCGTCAGCTCGGAGTGGGAAAATATCTTTTGTTAAGCCGGGGAGAACAGAACTCAGGCGGAAGAACCCGTTCTTCCATACTTGCGGATGCTTTTGAATCGATTACCGCCGCGATTTATCTGGACGGCGGGATGGAAGAAAGCCGCGAATTTGTGCTGCGTTTTGTTCTGCCTCTCTTAAAGGAGACAAAGCCGAAAATCTTTAAGGATTATAAAACGTCGCTGCAGGAAATCGTACAGAAAAACCCTGAGGAAACGCTGGAATACGTCCTGACTGGGGAAAGCGGACCGGATCATGACAAGCATTTCACAGTCGAGGTCCGTCTGGACCATAATGTGATCGGCAAAGGCGGGGGCCGAAGCAAAAAAGAGGCGGAGCAGCAGGCGGCGCGCGAGGCGCTGGAACTGATGGGGTACTGATGCGTCACGCAAACGTAGCTCTTTTTGTCCCAAACAACGGCTGTCCGCATGCATGCAGTTTTTGCAGTCAGAAAACGATTACGGGGAAAGCCTTTCAGCCGAAAGCGGCGGATGTTGTTTCCGCCGTGGAAACGGCGTTGTCCGATTTGGGACCGAAATCGAAGTTTGCCGAAATCGCCTTCTTCGGCGGCAGCTTTACCGGGGTGGAACGCAATTACATGATCTCTCTTCTGAAAGCGGCGTACCCATATGTAAAAAGCGGTTCCTTCGCGGGAATCCGGATCTCCACACGCCCGGACGCGATCGACCGTGAGGTCCTATCCGTTCTGCGGGAATACGGAGTAACGACCATCGAGCTTGGCGCGCAGAGCATGGACGACAGAGTCCTTGAATGGAATGAAAGAGGGCATACCGCGGAACAGGTAAGAACTGCGGCCGCCCTGATCCGCTCACAGGGGTTTTCCCTTGGACTCCAGATGATGACGGGCCTGTACGGCGACACTCTGCCCGGCGCGGTCGCGACCGCGGAGCAGATTGCGACTCTGAATCCCGATTGTGTGAGGATCTATCCGACGATTGTTCTGAAAGGGACAAAACTCGGCGAACTGTACCGGGAGGGGAAGTACCGCCCTCCCGGTCTGGAAGAAACGGTCGGCTTATGCGCCGATCTGCTGGATCTTTTTGAGGGAAAACACATCCCTGTAATTCGTCTTGGCCTGCACGCGTCTCTCGAATTGGAGCGCGACATGCTTGCGGGGCCGTGGCATCCCGCTTTCCGCGAACTTTGCGAAAGCAGACGAATGCTCGACCGGATCACACGCGCCCTTCGTGAGAATCACGTGCCGGAGGGGAACATCACCATTCGGGTCAATCCTACGGGCGTCTCCGTTGCGATCGGGCAAAAAAAGAGAAATCTTCAGGCGCTTTCGGCGCTTGGGTATTCCGCGAAAGTGGAGCGGGATTTATCGTTAAAGCAAGGGGAATTTCAAATTGATTTGGATGGAGGGAAAAGGATTTGCTGCTGAAATCGCTGGAACTTCAGGGATTTAAGACGTTTCCGGACCGGACAACGCTTACCTTCCACAACGGCATCACAGGGGTTGTCGGCCCAAACGGAAGCGGAAAAAGCAATATCAGCGACGCGGTTCGATGGGTCCTTGGGGAACAGTCCGTCCGTTCTTTGCGCTGCACAAAAATGGAGGACGTCATATTCGGCGGAACGCCGGCGCGTAAGGCGCTCGGCTTTGCCGAGGTTACCCTGAATATCGACAACACCGGACGTCAGCTTCCTTTCGATTCCGACAGTGTTTCCGTAACGCGGAGATATTACCGCTCCGGAGAAAGCGAATACCTGATCAACAAGACAAATGTCAGACTGAAGGATATTAACGAGTTGTTTATGGACACCGGCCTGGGCCGGGACGGGTATTCCATGATCGGCCAGGGAAAAATCGACGCCATTGTCGCGGCGCGCAGCGAGGACCGCAGAGAAATTTTTGAAGAAGCCGCCGGAATTTCCCGTTTTCGCTACCGCAGGGAAGAGTCGGAACGGCGCCTGTCCCAGGCGGAAGACAATCTGGTCCGCCTCAACGACATCCTTGCCGAACTCGAAAGCCGCGTCGGTCCGCTGGGGGAACAGGCGGAAAAAGCAAAGGAGTACCTCAAGCTTGCGGAGGAAAAAAGAAAGCTGGAAATCAGCCTGTGGCTGAGAACATTAACCCAGTCTTCGCTTACTCTGCGGGAGCAGGAGGATAAAATTCTTGCGGCAAAAACGCAGCACGACGCCGCGGAACAGGCAATTCTGGCTCTGGATGAGGAACTGGAAAAGATCTTCAGCCGCTCGAATCAGTGCTCTGCCAAAATCGATGAGACCAGAAGAGAAAGCACATCATTGGATGAAAACGCCGCGCAGAAGGACGCGGATGCCTCCGTTTTAAAAAACGATATTTTACATAACAATGAGAACAAGGAACGGATCCGGTCCGAAATTGAGCAGTACCGTCTTTCCGGGGAAGAGCTTCTTCGGATGATAGAGGATAAGAAAAAACAAATTGCAGAGAAGACAGAATCCATCAGATCGAGAGACGCAGATTTTGCCGACTGTTCCGAGCGGCTGGAACAACTGAAGAACAGCCTGAACGAAACGGCGGGCAGGATGGACGGCTTTACCCGCGAGATGACAAATCTTTCCGCTCAGGCCACGGACGTAAAGATGAATGAAATGACCGCGGCCGCCTCTATCGCGGAAATCCGGCTTCGTTTGAATGAAATACATAAAAACATGGAGGAAACAGACTCCAGAAATGAATCGCTGAGGAAAAAAGAGGAAGAATATCTACAAAAACTGGAAAACCTGAATCAGCGAATCAAAACGCTCGGCAACACCGTTCAGGGCCACGAGATGCGCCTGAAATCCCGAAAAGACCGGTTGGAAGCCTCCCGCAGGCAAAGCGACAGCCTTCGCCTGGACTTGGAAGAGCATCTGCGCAGAGTCCGTCTGCTGGAAGACCTCGAACGAAATCTTGAGGGCTTTTCCCAGAGCGTGAAGGTTGTGATGAAAGAAACCGCGCGCGGTGCGCTGACCGGAATCCACGGGCCGGTTTCCCGACTGATCCGCGTTCCGAAAGATTATTCCGTCGCCATTGAAACGGCGCTCGGCGCTTCCATGCAGAATGTCGTCGTCGGCACGGAACAGGACGCAAAACGCGCGATCGGCCTGCTGAAAGAACGAAATTCGGGACGTGCCACATTCCTTCCGCTTTCCGTCATCCGGGGCAGAGTCCTTTCGGAATCGGGTTTGTCTTCCTGCCCTGGATTTGTCGGAGTTGCTTCCGAATTGTGTGCCTGTGATCCTCAATATCAGGAGATTTTGAATTCTCTTCTGGGCAGAATCGCGGTAGCGGAAAATCTGGATTTTGCCGTTGCCATCGCCGGAAAATTCGGGTACCGTTTCCGCGTGGTTACGCTGGACGGCCAGGTTGTAAACGCGGGCGGCTCGCTGACGGGCGGCTCGCTCGCAAGAAACTCCGGACTTCTGAGCAGGGCCGCCGAGATCGAGACATTGAAAAAAAAGGCCGGGGAGCTTCGCTGTAAGGCGGAACGATCCGCGGAAGCGCTGAAATCGGCAGCGCAGGAGGTGTCCGCGGAGGAAGCGGCCCTTTCGACAACAAAAGGAGAACTCGCGACCGCGCAGGAGGAAAAAATCCATGCCGACGCGGAACACCGCAGAATTCTTGCGGATTTGCAGACCGCGGAAAAGGGCGCCGAAAACCTACGCCTGGAAGAGGCGACGGCCGAGACGCGCCTGAAAGAACAGGAAGAAACCGTCCGCGGCGCCCGCCAGAAATCAGAAGAATTAAACGGCCTTATCGAGGCGCTGAAAGCCGAGCTGGAAAAAGCGGGCGGCAACCGAAGGGAACTCACGGCTCAGTTGGACGAACTTACCTCTTCCCTGAAACAAATCGAGTTGGACAGGCTTTCCGCTCAAAAGGATGCAGAGTCCTTGAAACAAGCCGCAGGGGAATTGGAAGAACGCAGGCTGGGCCAGAAAGAAAAACTCGGCGCATTGGCGGATGAAATAAAATCAATCGAAGCCTCCACGGCCGAACTGACCGCCAGAATAGAAAGTCTTGGCAAAGAGGCGGAAGAATTAAAGCTTCAATCGGTGCAGGCATCCCAAAAAGCAGAAGAACTCAGTCAGGAACGCATGGAGCTGGAAAAGAAATCGGTGGAGCTGCGCGCGGCAGAACGTGAAAAATCAGAGGAAAAAGAAAAAGTCGGTCATGAGCTTGCTCGTTTGGAAGAGCGCCGGATCAGCCTGCAGAAGGAATACGACGAAATCATTTCGCACCTCTGGGAAGAATACGAACTGACCCGCAGAGAAGCGGAACAGGAAGCGGAACCCGCGTCGGACCCGAAGGAAGCTCAGCGTAGACTGAGCGAATTGAAGGGTCGGATTAAATTGCTTGGTACGGTAAACCTGTCCGCAGTCGAGGAGTATAAGGAAGTATCCGAACGTTATGAATTTATGAAAGCGCAGATCGCGGACGTGGAACAGTCCAGAGATGAGCTGAAAAAACTCATCGGCGGGTTGACCGAGCGAATGAGGGACCTGTTTGCGGGCCGGTTTGAACAGATCAACCGTTATTTTTCGGAAACCTTCCGTGACCTGTTCGCCGGAGGAAAGGCGGGACTTTCCCTCAGTGAGCCGGATGACGTGCTGAGCTCCGGCATTGAAATTTCCGTGCAGCCGCCGGGTAAGATTGTTTCCCACCTGGAGGCTCTGTCCGGCGGCGAAAAGGCGCTGGTCGCGATCGCACTTTATTTTGCGATTATGAAAGTAAATCCGCCGCCGTTTTGCGTGCTGGATGAAATCGAGGCGGCGCTTGACGACGTGAACGTCGACCGTTTTGCCGCCTATCTCCGCAGGATGACCGCGAACACGCAGTTCATTGTCATCACGCACCGGCGCGGCAGCATGGAGGAAGCCGACGTCCTGTACGGCGTAACCATGCAGGACGAGGGCGTTTCCAAAATGCTGGAAATGCCCGCTTCAGAAATAGAAACAAAAATGGGAATCAGGCCTTAAGGGCGAAAGGGGGACCCATGGGATTATTTTCGAAAATCAGGGACGGTCTGAAAAAGACCAGGGAAAGCATGAGCGCATCCGTTTCGGCCATGCTGAACTCCTTTACAAAAATAGACGAATCTCTGTTTGAGGAACTGGAAGAACTTTTAATTATGGGCGACGTGGGGGTCGAGACCGCCGGCCGTGTCTGTGAAGAGCTGCGCCGAAAAGTCAAGGAACAGGGTGTCAAAGACCCAAACGACGTTTATGATCTGCTGCGCACCATCGTAGCGGATATGCTCCGGGGCGGAGACGAGCTGAAAATCGGGACAAAGCCGTCCGTGATTCTGGTGATCGGAGTCAACGGCGTAGGGAAAACAACAACGATCGGCAAGCTCGCGGCACTGCTCGAAAGTCAGGGAAAAAAAGTGATTCTGGGGGCGGCAGATACCTTCCGCGCAGCCGCGATCGAACAGCTTGAAGTTTGGGCGCAGCGCTCCGGGGCGGAACTGGTTAAGCAGACGCAGGGCAGCGACCCGGCGTCCGTAGTGTTTGATTCCATCGCGGCCGCAAAGGCGCGCGGAGCTGATGTGGTGATCTGCGACACGGCCGGGCGGCTTCACAATAAAAAGAACCTGATGGAGGAGCTTTCAAAAATCAACCGTGTCATCCAGAGAGAGGCTCCGGACGCGGATCACGAGGTTCTTCTGGTCCTCGACGCGGCCACCGGACAGAACGCCGTCAACCAGGCGCGGGAATTTCAGTCGGCCGCCGAGATTACCGGAATTGTTCTGACCAAGCTGGATGGGACGCCTAAGGGCGGCGTTGTTCTCTCCATCCGTGAAGAATTAGGTCTGCCTGTTAAGTTTATCGGAGTCGGGGAACAGGTGGACGATTTGCAGACGTTTGACGCGGACCAATTTGCAAGGGCGCTGTTCGAAAGGCGGGAGGAAACGAATGAAACTGATCATAGCGACGCATAATCCGGATAAGATCAAGGAATTCGAACGGATTTTATCTCCTCTGTCCGTGACGGTAATAACCGCAAAGCTGGACGAGGTGGAAGAAACCGGCAGCACATTTGAAGAAAACGCATTTTTAAAGGCAGATACGGCGTGCAGGGCCACCGGCTTGCCGGCCGTTGCAGATGACTCAGGGCTTGCGGTGGATATTTTGAACGGAGAGCCGGGCGTTTACTCCGCCCGGTATGCCGGAGAAGGGGCAAGCAGTGAAGACTGCAACCGAAAGCTTCTCCATGCGCTCCGCGATATTCCGGCGGAGAAAAGAAGCGCACGGTTCGTCTGCGCAATTTGCTGCGTCTTTCCAAACGGTGACAAAATCACGGCGCGCGGCGAATGCGGGGGCGCCATTGCCTTTTCCCCAAGAGGCTCCGGCGGCTTTGGGTATGACCCTCTGTTTCTGGTTGGCGACCGGTCATTCGGGGAGCTGTCCGGAGACGAAAAGGATAAAATCAGCCACCGGGGACGCGCCTTGCGTGAATTTGCCGAAAAATTGAAAAAATATGAGGAGCAATGAAAATGCTGACTGGAAAACAGCGCGCTTATCTGCGCTCGCTGGCCAATCCGATCGAAACGATTTTAATTGTGGGAAAATCCGGCATTGGCGACGATTTAATCAAGCAGGCGGATGATGCGCTGACCGCCAGGGAACTGATCAAGGGCAGAGTCCTGGAAACATCCCCCGTTTCCGCCAGAGAAGCGGCGGATCAAATCGCCGGCTTGGTTCGGGCCGAATCCGTTCAGGTAATCGGTTCCAGATTTGTTTTATACAGAAGAAATGAAAAGGATCCAAAAATAGCACTTCCCAAACAGGGAAAAAAGTAATATGATAAAAAAACAAGGGAATGCCGGGTGAAACAATGCGGAAAATAGCGGTCATGGGCGGAACCTTTAATCCGATCCACAACGGCCACCTGCATTTGGTACGCCGATTTCAACAGATCATTGGCGCCGACCGCGTGCTGCTGATTCCCACGGGGACTCCGCCGCACAAAATCGCGCCGAATCTTGCACCTGCGCGGGATCGGCTTGAAATGTGCAGACTGGCAGTACTGTCGGACGGATTTGAAGTCAGCGATATGGAGATCAGAAGAATCGGCCCCAGCTATACTTCTGATACACTGCTGGCAGTAAAAAGGGAAAATCCGGACGCGGAGCTTTTTTTTATCACGGGCGAAGACATGTTTCTGACCCTGCACGACTGGCACGAGCCGGAGGTCATTTACTCGCTGGCAACGGTGTGTTCCGCACCTAGAAGCAGCCGCGGTTGTTCTGCGCTACGGTCGTATGCGGAGAGGGTCGTTAAGAATGGAGCGAAAACAATGATCTGCGATATTCAATATTTGCCGATTTCCTCCACAATGGTTCGCGACGCCGTTAGAAGGGGTGAAGATTTGTTGGATTACGTCCCGACTGCCGTAGCCAATTATATTTATCATCATCATCTGTATTCGGAGGAACAAAATGAATCTGGAATCATATAAATCTGCAATTCGCGGTTTTCTTGGGGACAAGCGCTACGAGCATTCCGTGTGCGTTGCCCGCGCCGCGGCACATCTGGCTCAAAGATACGGCGCGGATGAAAAAAAAGCGGAAACTGCGGGGATTCTTCACGATATCATGAAAGACCTTCCGCAGGAAGAGCAGAAGAAAAAAATGAGGCAGTACGGGATTCGGCTTACGGATGTTGAAAAAAATGCGCCGAAGCTGTGGCATGCGATTTTGGCGTCGGAATATATCCGCCGTGAACTCGGTGTAACCGACCCTGAAATCCTGCAGGCCGTGCGTTACCATACAACCGGACGTGAAAATATGACTCTTCTGGATAAGATTCTGTTTATTGCGGATTTTATTTCGGATGACAGAGATTACCCCGGTGTGGATAAGTTGCGGCAAGCCGCGAAGAACAGTTTGGAACAGGCTATGATCGAGGGAATCGTTTTTACGGTAAAGGATCTGGCGGATGCCAAACGACCGATTCACCCGGATACAATTGCGGCTTATAATCAAACAGTATTGCAGAATTTGTCCATCGACACAAATCAGAAAGGTTGTTGAGAATGACGTCACTGGAACTGGCCGTGCAGGCTGCGAAAATATTGGACAGTAAAAAGGCAAAGAATCTCAAAGTCATCGGAATCCGAGATGTTTCGATTCTTGCGGATTATTTTGTTCTTGCGACCGGTACGAGCAGCACGCATGTGAAATCACTTGCGGACGAAACGGAGTTTCAGCTTGGGGAATCCGGGCTGAACCCCGGGCATAAAGAAGGTTACCGGTCAAATTCTTGGGTCCTGCTTGACTATGGGAATGTAGTGGTCCATGTGTTTACGGAGGAATCCAGGAACTTTTACGATCTGGACCGGCTCTGGCAGGACGGAGAAATCGTGGACCTTTCGAAAATGATAGAATGACTTGCGGTGCGGCCTGTTGTCCGGCCGCGAAAATGATACAATGTAGGGGCGAATAATCAATGAAATATGATCACAGGCAAATCGAAAAGAAATGGCAGGACCGCTGGGAGAAAGCCGGGGTATTTCATGCATCCGAAAGCCATGACAAGCCGAAATACTATACGCTGATCGAATTTCCGTATCCCTCCGGTCAGGGGCTTCATGTGGGGCATCCAAGATCGTATACCGCGATGGATATTATCGCGCGCAAGCGCCGTATGCAGGGTTACAATGTCCTGTACCCGATCGGCTGGGACGCGTTTGGGCTGCCCAGTGAGAACTACGCGATTAAAAACCATGTTCATCCTGCTGAAGTTACCAAGAAGAATATCGCGAGATTCAAACAACAGCTTCAATCGCTGGGCCTGTCGTTCGACTGGACGCGCGAGATCAATACAACCGACCCGGAATATTATAAATGGACACAGTGGATCTTTTTGCAGCTGTTCAAGCACGGTCTGGCCTATAAAAAAGAAATGGCCGTCAACTGGTGCACCTCCTGCAAATGCGTTCTTGCGAACGAAGAGGTGGTCAACGGCGTATGTGAACGCTGCGGCAGCGAAGTGGTTCGCAAGGTAAAATCACAGTGGATGCTGAAAATCACAGAATACGCACAGCGGCTGATTGACGATCTTGCTCTGGTGGATTATCCCGACCGTGTGAAGTCACAGCAGATCAACTGGATCGGCCGTTCCACAGGAGCCGAGGTGGACTTCAAAACGACTGCCGGCGACTGCCTTACGGTATATACCACGCGCCCCGACACACTCTACGGCGTAACATATATGGTGATTTCCCCCGAACATCCCCTTCTGGAAAAATGGAAAGGGTCGATCCGGAACGCGGACGAAGTGACCGCCTATCAGGAGGCCGCTTCCAAAAAATCAGATTTTGAACGTACGGAGGTTGCAAAAGATAAAACCGGAGTCCGTCTTGACGGAATCCGCGCAATTAATCCGGTCAACGGAACGGAAATTCCGATTTTTATTTCCGACTATGTCCTGGTTTCTTACGGAACCGGAGCAATCATGGCCGTGCCGGCTCATGATACCCGCGACTGGGAATTTGCCAAGAAGTTCAATCTTCCCATCATTGAAGTCGTTCAGGGCGGAAATGTACAGGAAGAAGCCTTTACGGACTGCGGAACCGGAATTCTGGTCAACTCAGGAATTCTTGACGGGTTATCCGTCGAAGAGGCAAAGAAAAAGATCATAGGATTTCTGACGAAGAAGGGCATCGGACGTTCCAAAGTCAACTTTAAACTGCGCGACTGGGTGTTTTCGCGCCAGCGTTACTGGGGAGAACCGATTCCAATCGTTCACTGCGAGAAGTGCGGATATGTCGCCGTTCCCGAGAGTGAGCTGCCGGTTTGCCTGCCGAACGTGAAATCCTATGAGCCGACGGACAACGGGGAATCACCGCTTGCACATATGACCGACTGGGTCAATACCACCTGCCCGCACTGCGGCGGTCCGGCCAAGAGGGAAACCGACACAATGCCCCAGTGGGCAGGTTCTTCCTGGTATTTTTTGCGCTATACCGACGCGCATAACCACGATGCTTTGGCGGGAGACGACGCCCTGAAATACTGGACGCCTGTCGACTGGTATAACGGCGGAATGGAGCATACGACGCTTCATGTGCTGTACAGCCGCTTCTGGCATAAATTTCTTTATGATATCGGTGTGGTGCCGACTCCGGAACCGTATGCCAAACGAACCAGCCACGGGATGATTCTCGGCGAAAACGGCGAAAAAATGAGCAAGTCTCGCGGAAATGTCGTCAATCCGGATGATATTGTAATTGCTTACGGCGCGGATACCATGCGCCTTTACGAAATGTTTATCGGCGATTTCGAAAAAGCCGCGCCGTGGAGTACCAACGGAATCAAAGGTTGCCGCCGCTTTATTGAGCGGTTCTGGAATCTTCAGGACATCGTCTGCGACGGGGAAGGCATCCGCTCGGAATTGGAGGTTCCGTTTAACAAGGCCATTAAAAAAGTAGGGGAAGATGTCGAGAACCTGAAGTTTAATACGGCGATTGCCGCGCTGATGTCGCTGATTAACGACATTACCGCCGTAGGCTCCATTACAAAGGGGGAACTTCGCGTCTTTACCATGCTGCTCAATCTGTTTGCACCCCATGTCTGCGAAGAAGTCTGGGCCAATCAGAAATTCGATGGGATGGTCTGCCAGCAGGAGTGGCCGAAATACGATGAAGCCAAGTGCACGGAGGAAACGATCGAGATCGCCGTCCAGGTAAACGGAAAGGTACGGGCCCATTTGTCGGTTCCGGCGGAGATTTCGAAAGAGGACGCTCTTTCCCAGGCAAAAGCGAATGGGAAAGTTTCCGCAGAGATCGATGGGAAGAAGCTGGTCAAAGAGATCTATGTTCCTTCCAAGCTGGTAAATCTCGTGGTCAGATAGTTCGATTTTAGCCGCTCTTTTCAGAGCGGTACAGCCTGTCGAAAAAGGTCCAGCGAAAGCTGGGCTTTTTCGTTGTAAAATGGTAAAATGGAGGCAGGTGATGAAAGATGCTGGAACGGGAAAAACTGCGCAGAGACGCAGTGGAATTTGTGAACAC